>JANQNZ010000159.1 GCA_028279315.1 Rhodophyticola sp.
CCTCGGCCTGGCGGAGCTTTCGCCGGTCGATCTCAGGGCAACCTCCACGAACGGGCGCATGGTTGTCGATTTCCGTCAGGTCGGGGCCTATGGCGGGACGCTCTCAGGCGATCTGGTGGCCAATGGGCGCGGCGGATTCTCTACGCGGGGTGACCTGGCCTTTCGCGGGGTGCAGCTGCAGCCGCTTCTCACCGCACTCGCCGATTACGACCGGTTGCAGGGCAGCGGCGATCTGAGCCTGCAATTCTTAGGCATCGGCAATGATCTGGCGACGCTGATGGATGGGCTTGAAGGCAGCGGCAGCGTCAGTTTCGGGGCGGGCGCCATCCTGGGCTTCGACCTGGCCGGCATGATCCGGAATTTCGATCCGTCGTTTCGGGGCGAAGGGCAGCGCACTGTCTATGATAGCCTGACCGCAAGTTTCACAATCAGTGATGGCGTGCTGTCGAATGAAGACCTGATCCTTGCCGCGCCTTGGGGCCAGGTGACGGGCGCAGGCTCAAGTGACCTTGGCGCGCAGACGCTCAATTACCGCGTCATCCCCGGTGTGATGCGGGAGGCGGACGGAACCGGCGGCATCTCGGTCCCGATCCTGATCACCGGGCCTTGGGCCGATCTCAGCTTCCGTCCCGATCTGGAATTCCTCGCCGAGCAGGAACTGGCCGAGGAGCGAGAGCGGTTGGAGGCCGAGGCCCGGGCGCGGATCGAGGCGGAGCGGGCGGAATTGGAGGAGCGCCTGCGCCAGGAGGCGAGCGACGCGCTTGGCCTGGAGATTGAGGAGGGGCAAGGCCGCGAAGAGATCGAGGACGCCCTCGAAGACCGGTTGCGCCAGGAAGCGGAAGAGCAGCTTCGGCGGCTCTTTGATTAAGGGCAGGGGCGACCTGTTCCGATCGGCGGGGGATCGCCGGGCCTGCTTTGCGGCTCTAGCCAGCATGAGTGGGGCAAGATATGGCCAGGCCATGAAACCTTTTGCGCTTATCCTGACCCTCGTCCTCCTCGCCGCCTGTGGCAGAGGAGATGCCCCTGTCGCCGCCCCGGAGCCGCCGCTTTACCCCAATGAGACGCCGGAAATCCGCGCCTTGGTCAATGAATACGCCGCACTCAACCAGGTGCCGCCCGCGCTTGTTCATCGGGTGATCCAGCGGGAGAGCGATTACCGCCCCGCCGCGCGGAACGGGCCTTATTACGGGATGATGCAAATCCTGCCTCAGACCGCGCGGACCATGGGTCATGAAGGGCCGGCCGCAGAGCTTCTCGATGCCGAAACCAATCTGCGTTATGCAGTGCGATACCTGAGAGGGGCCTGGCTGTTGTCGGATGGGGATTTCGACACCGCGGTGATGTGGTATGCGCGCGGCTACTACTATGAGGCGCGGAACCGCTGCATGTTGGTGGAGACGGGGCTGCTGGATCGGGAGATCCGCCGGGATTGTGCGTGATCGCCGGGGGCAAGGCACGGTAGGGCGGGGCTGGCCCCGCCGTTTTCGGACGCTCAACCGCCGGGGCGCGGCGGGACAAGTCCCGCCCTACGCGATGCTTCCGACGTCCGGACGTTAGCCGGGCATCGACAGGCCGTGGGCTGGCGATCCCTCATCCGAGCCAATGCACTTTATGACAGCCAAGTCCGGCCTCGCTCCGATCTCAGCACCCAGACTCAGCCAATCGCCAGACCGCCCGGGCAGCCTGTCGATGCCCGGCGCCTTCGGCGCACTATTCGGGCAGGGATGTAGAAGGACTTTGGTTCTGCGCGACTTCAGCTTAACGGACGGCCCCGGCAGGCGCCCGAGAGATCAACGGCGGCGGTCGCGGCGGCTCGACATGGGTTGGAAGGCCACACCAACATGAGCCTCGCAATAGGGTTTGCCGGGCTGAACAGGCAAGCCGCAGAACCAGAAATCATCCGTCGCCGGGTCGCCGATGGGCCATTTGCAGGTCCGCTCGGTCAGCTCCATCAGGCTGATTTTCCTGGCAGATTTCTCGATCTCATGAACCTTGGCCAGGGCCTCGGGGCTGATCTCATTGGCTGAAGGCTGCGGCGGGAGTGGCTGGCCCGCGGGCACAATTGGCTTCCGCAAAGGCGTAACGTTTGACGGGCGCGGTGCGGCCTCTGCCGCAGGCTCCGGCTTCGGCGCCGCGGGTTTCGACGGTTTCGCGTTCGATTTGGCGGCAGGCTTCGCGGCCTCTTTTGCAGGCGCAGGCTTGGCGCTGGCGCCGCCTGCGCTGCGGTTCGACAGGCCCAAGCGATGCACCTTACCGATCACCGCATTCCGGGTGACGCCGCCCAACTCCTTGGCGATCTGGCTGGCACTTTGGCCTTCGCCCCACATCTTCTTCAGAAGCTCGACACGCTCGTCGGTCCAGGACATTCAGCGTCCTCCTGCTCAGTTTTGCACATGCGCCCCTGCGCCACGGCCCTTGCATATGGGCCCAGGACCGGCGAATTGGAAGCCCTATTTTACCTGCACGTCGGAGAGAGACAAGGCGGGTTCGAATGATCGAGGATGTGACGGCTATGGTGGATCAAGGCGTTGAGCAACAGGCCGGCATGGGCGTTCGGCGCTTTGGGCGGGTGAATTGGCTGGGGCTTTACACCCTGGCCGAGCGAGAGGTGCTGCGTTTTGCGAAGGTCTGGACGCAGACCCTTCTGGCGCCTTTGGTCACCGCGGGGTTGTTCATTCTGATCTTTTCGCTCGCGATTGGCGGGCAGCGGGGCGATGTGATGGGGGTGAGCTTCCTGCATTTCATCGCGCCGGGCATTTTGATGATGACGGTGATCCAGAATGCCTTTGCGAACACCTCGTCCTCGATCGTGATCTCGAAAGTGCAGGGCAATATCGTGGATACGCTGATGCCGCCATTGAGCCCGAGTGAGCTGGTCTTGGGCTATATCGCAGGCGGAGTCTTGCGCGGGGTGATGGTGGCCGTAGCCGTGGCGTTGGTGATGTTCCCGCTGATTGGGTTGGGCGTGGCGCATCCGATCTGGGCCTTGAGCTTCGTGATCCTGGGTAGCGTGTTTCTGGGCGCTTTGGGCATTCTGGCCGCGATCATCGCGCAGAAATTCGATCAGATCGCGGCGATCACGAATTTCATCGTGGTGCCGCTGAGCTTCCTGTCCGGCACCTTCTATTCGATTGAGGCACTGCCCGGGT
>JANQNZ010000162.1 GCA_028279315.1 Rhodophyticola sp.
TCGCCACCGATCAGGCGCAGCGCGTGATCGACAAGGCGGCGCAGCTTCATGGCGGGGACGGTGACCGCTCTGGCGCGGCGGTGGAGAAACTCTACCGCGAAATCAGAGCCTTGCGCATCTATGAAGGTGCCTCGGACGTCCAAAAAGTCATCATCGCCCGCCAGACTGTCGGCGCGGCTCAGGGAGGGTAAGGCGATGCTGGGACCATCCGCCCATACCGACACATTCACGCGGGACAACCTGCCGCCCCAAGACCAATGGCCGGATTTCTTGCTGGACGGGTTCGACTATCCTGAGCGGCTAAACGCAGGCGTCGAACTAACCGATGCGATGGTCGCCAAAGGCTTCGGCGACCACACCGCGCTGATCGGCAATGGCCGCAGGCGGACCTATAAGGAGCTGTCGGACTGGACCAACCGCCTGGCCCATGCTTTGGTCGAAGACCTCGGCGTGGAACCCGGCAACCGGGTGTTGATCCGCTCGGCCAATAACCCGGCCATGGTGGCCTGCTGGCTGGCCGCGACCAAGGCGGGTGCGGTGGTGGTCAACACGATGCCGATGCTCAGGGCTGGGGAACTAGCGCAGATCGTGGACAAGGCCGAGATCACACACGCCCTTTGCGACACGCGGCTGATGGATGAAATGACGGCTTGCGCCAAGGACAGCCGCTTTCTGAAAGCGGTGGTGGGCTTCGACGGCACCTCCAACCATGATGCGGAACTGGACCGGCTGGCCTTGGAGAAACCCGTGCAATTCCAGGCGGTTGAGACGGGCCGGGACGATGTGGCGCTGCTTGGCTTCACCTCGGGCACCACGGGCTCCCCCAAAGCCACGACGCATTTTCACCGCGACCTGCTGATCATCGCCGACGGCTATGCGCAGGAGGTTCTGGGCGTGACGCCCGAGGATATCTTCGTGGGCTCACCACCCCTGGCCTTCACCTTCGGCCTTGGCGGGCTGGCGATTTTCCCGCTCCGCTTCGGGGCCACGGCGACGCTTCTGGAAACCGCCTCCCCGCCCAATATGATCGAGATCATCCAGACCTATAAGGCGACGGTCTGTTTCACCGCCCCCACCGCCTATCGCGCGATGCTGCAAGCGATGGAGGAAGGCGCGGACCTCTCCAGCCTCCGCGCCGCGGTCTCCGCCGGGGAAACCTTGCCCGCGCCGGTTTATGAGGAGTGGATCGCCAAGACCGGCAAACCGATGCTGGACGGGATCGGTGCGACCGAGATGCTGCATATATTCATCTCCAACCGCTTCGACGACCACAAACCGGCCTGCACCGGGCGGCCCGTGACGGGTTATGAGGCCAAGGTGATCGGTGAGGATGGGGCGGAATTGCCGCCCGGAGAGGTCGGGCGCCTGGCCGTGCGCGGGCCAACCGGTTGCCGGTATCTCAGCGATGATCGGCAGGCGGGCTATGTGCTGGACGGCTGGAACATCACCGGCGATGCGTTTTCGATGGATGCGGACGGCTATCTCTATTTCGCCGCGCGCAACGACGACATGATCGTGTCCTCGGGCTACAACATTGCAGGGCCGGAGGTGGAGGCGGCCCTTCTGTCCCACCCCAAGGTCTCGGAATGCGCGGTGGTCGGCGCGCCCGATGAGGCGCGGGGGATGATTGTGGAGGCCCATGTCGTCCTGGCCGATGGTCAACCGGGGCCGGAGATGGCCGAACTGCTCCAGGCCCATGTGAAAGCGACAATTGCACCTTTCAAATACCCCCGCCGCGTGGTCTTCACCGATGCCTTGCCGAAGACGCAGACCGGCAAGATTCAGCGCTTCCTGTTGAAATCCGGTTGAAATACATGCGGTTCACCTTCGACCAGAAGATCCTGTTCAAACATTGCGATCCTGCCGGGATTGTCTTCTACCCGCGCTATTTCGAGATCATCAATGACTGTATCGAGGCGTTTTTTGCCCATATCGGCACGCCTTTCGAGAGGCTGCACCAAACCGCCGCCGTGCCCACCGCAGAGATCACCACGCGCTTCACCGCCCCGAGTCACCATGGCGATGAACTGACCCTGAGCTTGGAGGCGACACGTCTCGGCCGAACAAGCCTCGGGCTTCACATCGAGGCCCATGCAGGCGCTGAGAGGCGGCTCGATTGCGCCTCCACCCTTGTTCATGTGGGCTTGGATGGCCGCCCGGCGCCCTGGCCCGCGCCCCTTCGCACCGCGCTGACCCCTTATCTTCGGAGCCCGGAATGACCGCAAAAACCATTCACCCCCAAGGCTGGGCGCCCGCTAAAGGTTATGCCAACGGGATGCTCAGCCCCGACGGGACCCTTCAGATCGGCGGGCAGATCGGCTGGACCGGAGATCAGGTGTTTGAGACGCACGACTTCGTTGGGCAGATGGAGCAGGCGCTGACAAATATCGTGGCCGTTGTCGAAGCGGCGGGCGGCCAGGCCAGCGACATCACCCGGTTGACCTGGTTTGTGACCGATAAGGCGGAGTATCTGACCCGCCAGCGCGAGGTGGGCGAGGCCTATCGCCGGGTCATGGGCCGGCATTTTCCGGCGATGTCGATGCTGGTGGTGGCGGGCCTGATCGAAGATGAGGCGTTGGTGGAGATCGAGGCGACGGCTTATCTTGGCCCGCACAAGTAAACCCTTGGAAATCCTTTGGGCTTGACTGTCCGGCCCCGGTCCCGAAGACAGGAGGGCAGGGAGAGAGGTCATGAAAACCCAAGTTGGCATCATCGGGGGCGGCCCGTCTGGCCTGCTTCTGTCACAGCTTCTGCACTTGCAAGGCATTGAAACGGTTGTCCTGGAACAACGCAGCCGCGACTACGTGCTGGGGCGGATCCGGGCGGGTGTCTTGGAGAAAGGCTTTGTCGATCTGATGCGCAAAGCCGGGATCGCCGAGCGGCTGGAT
>JANQNZ010000164.1 GCA_028279315.1 Rhodophyticola sp.
GGACCGGAAGCATTGAAGGCGGTCGGTGCCGCGGCGCGGGCGGACCTTGCTATGCGCTTTCCGATCTTGGCCCTCGCACCGGACAGTGGGCCAACGGCGGGCTGCGCTCCGGCAAGACTGATCCCGCCCAAGAACCGCCTGGTGCGGAAGCTGTTGGAGCGTCACAAGAAAAACGGCAAAGAGCTCTTGGCGCGGGATTACCGGGTGACTCGGACCGCAGCCTAACGCAAGCCCATTGGGGGTGCTCCCCGAAGGCCTCACCCAAAAATCGCCGCTGTGAGCGCGGAAATGCGCCAACCCGCGACGGCATCCCCTCTTTACGGCCAGGGGGCTTGGTGCCTATATGCAGCCCGGTTCGGCGCGGGTGAGTCTCTTGCCCGCGCCGTTGACGATAGGACAGCGGGATTTCCCTTTATATGGCCGGATTGGGTAACCTTTTCTCCGCCGATATGGCAATCGACCTCGGCACGGCAAACACCCTTGTCTATGTGAAAGGCAAGGGCGTGATCCTGAATGAGCCATCGGTGGTGGCCTATCAGGTCAAGGACGGCGTGAAGAAGGCTTTGGCCTTTGGAGAAGACGCCAAGCTGATGCTGGGCCGCACGCCGGGCTCGATCCAGGCGATCCGGCCGATGCGTGACGGTGTGATCGCCGATTTCGACGTGGCCGAAGAGATGATCAAACACTTCATCCGCAAGGTCCATAAACGCACCACGTTTACCAAGCCGAAGATCATCGTCTGCGTCCCCCATGGTGCCACGCCTGTGGAAAAACGCGCGATCCGGCAATCGGTGCTGTCGGCGGGCGCGCGGAAGGCAGGTCTGATTGCAGAGCCCATCGCAGCGGCGATTGGGGCGGGCATGCCGATCACCGATCCGACCGGCTCCATGGTTGTCGATATCGGCGGCGGGACAACGGAAGTTGCGGTTCTCAGCCTTGCCGATATCGTCTATGCCCGCTCGGTCCGGGTCGGGGGCGACCGGATGGATGAGGCGATTATCTCGTATCTCCGACGGCAGCAGAACCTTCTGATCGGGGAATCGACGGCGGAGCGGATCAAGACCTCCATCGGGACTGCCCGGATGCCGGATGACGGACGCGGCTCATCCATGCAGATCCGGGGCCGCGACCTTCTGAACGGGGTGCCGAAGGAAACCGAGATTTCCCAGGCCCAAGTCGCCGAGGCGCTGGCCGAACCGGTGCAGCAGATTTGCGAGGCCGTCATGGGCGCGCTGGAGGCCACGCCGCCCGATCTTGCGGCGGATATCGTTGACCGGGGCGTGATGCTGACCGGCGGCGGCGCGCTCTTGGGGGAGTTGGACCTGGCCCTGCGAGAGCAAACCGGCCTTGGCATCTCGGTTGCCGATGAAAGCCTGAACTGCGTGGCACTCGGCACCGGCAAGGCATTGGAGTATGAAAAACTCCTCCGCCATGCGATAGATTACGAAAGCTAACCACCCGATCCCGCCGATAAGGCGCTGTGCGGGGATGCCATGGCCCGTGACCGCAATGATGACAGCTATGCCCGCCCCGTCCGGCGTTTGCTTCTGACGGTTGTCATTCTGTGTCTGGTCTCGCTGGTTCTGATCTGGCGAATTGATAATCCGCGGGTCGAGCGGATGCGGGCGGCGATCATCGACCGGGTGGTGCCGAATATGGAATGGGCGATGGCGCCTGTGACCGGCACCGCGCGGATGTTGGAAGATTTCCAAAGCTACGCCCGACTTTACGAGCAAAATCAGGAGCTTCGGCGCGAGTTGCAGCAGATGCGCGCCTGGCGCGAGGCAGCGCTGCAATTGGAGCAGGAGAATGCGCGGCTTCTGGACCTGAACCGGGTGCAACTGGACCCTGAATTGACCTTTGTGACGGGCATCGTGCTGGCCGATAGTGGCTCCACCTTCCGCCGTTCCGTGCTGCTGAATGTGGGCGCGCGGGACGGTATCCTGGATGGATGGGCCACGATGGATGGGCTTGGCGTTGTGGGCCGGATTTCAGGCGTGGGAGAGCGGACGGCGCGGGTTCTGCTTCTGACCGACAGCAACAGCCGGATTCCGGTGACAATCCAGCCCTCGGGCCAGCAGGCGCTGCTTTTGGGCGATAACTCCGCCGCGCCGGCCTTGGAGTTCATTGAGGACCCCGAGGATATCAGCGCCGGCGACCGCATCGTGACCTCGGGCGATGGTGGGCTGTTCCCGCCGGGGCTTCTGGTTGGCCAAGTGGTTTTGGCCCGCGACGGGCGGATGCGGGCGCGGCTGGCGGCGGATTACGCACGGCTGAACTTCCTGCGGGTGATGCGCAGCCATCCCGGCACGACGATCAGTGATCCGGGTGGTCTGATCGGCCCGCCTTGGCCACCCCCGGGGGAGGCGCCCGCGGCTGAGGCACCGGATCTGCCCGCAACGGACACGCTTGAAACCGGGGAGTTGTCGCAATGATCGACCCGGTGACACGCCATGTCTGGACCTATCGGATTCTGTTCCTTCTGCTCTGCGTCTTGGTGATTGGCTACAAGCTTCTGCCCTTGAACCTTGGCCCCGCGGACCCAAGCACGCTGCTTTTGGAGGGGGAACGGTCCACTCAGAGCTTTCTGGCAGTCCTGCCCGCGCCGGACATCTTGCTTGCGCTCACCCTTGCCTGGCTGATGCGCCAGCCTGCGGTTGTGCCCATGGGCTCGATCATCTTGGTGTTCTTACTGGCCGACTTCCTGTTCCAGCGCCCGCCGGGCCTTTGGACGCTTCTGGTCCTTCTGGCGAGTGAAAGCCTTCGCCGTCGCCGCGCGCAGATGACAGAATTCCCGTTTCTCGTCGAATGGGGCGCCTTCGCCGCCACCGTCTTTGCGCTTTTGATCCTGAACCGGGTCGTGCTCTGGGTCTTGGTTGTGGACCAAACCACGCTTGGCCTGACACTCGCCCACGGGATTGTCACCGTTGCGATCTATCCAATTGTCGTTGCGGTCTCGATCTTCGTCTTTGGCCTGCGTAAGATCACGCCCGCCTCTCCTGACCCGCAGACTGCCACATGAAACGCACCCCCAAAGATGTCGAAGACAGCGCCCGCCTAGTCACCCGCCGGGCGCTTGTGGTCGGCGGCGTCATGGCAGGCTCCGGCGCTGTCCTGGCGGCCCGGATGCGGCATTTGCAGGTGGAGCGCGCTGATGATTTCCGCCTTTTGGCCGAAGAGAACCGGATCAATATCCGCCTGCTGCCGCCTGCGCGCGGGCTGATCTTCGACAAAGACGGCATCCTGCTTGCCGGGAACGAACAGAATTATCGCATCACCATGGTGCGCGAAGATGCCGATGATCTGGATGAGGTGCTGCGGCGGCTGACCGAACTGGTCAATCTGGACCTCAACCGATTGGAGCGGGCGCGGGAAGAGATGTTGGCCCGCGCGCCTTTTGTGCCGGTGACCATCGCGGACAGGTTGAGTTGGGAGGAGCTCTCCACCGTGGCCGTGAACGCCCCTGCCCTGCCTGGAGTCACGCCTGAATTCGGCCTCTCCCGCGTCTATCCCCTAGGCGCCGACTTCGCGCATGTGGTGGGCTATGTCGGCCCGGTCTCGGACTATTATCTGGAGACCACCGGCGACACCGACCCGGTCCTGCAAATCCCTGACTTCCAGGTTGGCCGCAACAATGTCGAAGCGCAGATGGAGCATACGTTGCGCGGCCGCGCCGGCACCAAACAGGTTGAGATCAATGCCGGTGGCCGGGTGATGCGGGAGTTGGGCCGGAACGCGGCGACGCCCGGCTCGGATATTCAGCTGACCATCGATGCGGGGCTTCAGAATTATGTCGAGGCGCGGCTCCATGGCGAAAGCGCGGGCGCCGTGGTGATGGAGGTCGAGACCGGCGAGATCACCGCGCTTGCCTCCGCCCCCACCTTCGACCCCAATCTCTTTGTGCGCGGCATCTCCACCACCGATTGGAACACACTCAACACCGATCCCTATCGCCCACTGGCCAATAAGGCGACGCAAGGACTCTACCCGCCCGGGTCCACTTACAAGATGATTGTGGCGCTGGCCGCCCTTGAAGCCGGTGTGATCACGCCCAATGAAACCATCCGTTGCGGTGGGTTCACCGAGCTTGGCAATCGCCGGTTCCATTGCTGGCGGCGCGGCGGGCATGGGCGGATGAACCTGCTCGAAAGCATCGCGCAATCCTGCGACGTCTACTACTATGAGCTGGCGCAACGCACAGGGATCGAGGCGATCTCGGCCATGGCACGCCGGCTTGGCTGCGGCGTGCGCCACGACCTGCCGCTGTCCGCCGTCGCTCGCGGTCTGGCACCCACCATGCAATGGAAGCGCGAGAACCGGGGCGAGGATTGGCTGGTGGGCGACACGTTGAACGCATCGATTGGCCAAGGGTTTGTCCTGACCTCGCCATTACAGCTGGCGGTGATGACCGCCCGCATCGCCTCGGGCCGCGCGATCGAGCCGACCATTGTGCGGTCGATTGATGGGCGGGAGGAGGCAGCCGCAGGTGGCGAAGACCTGGGCCTGAACCCCGACCACCTCGATCTCATCCGCCAGGGCATGTATCGCGTGAACAACCATGGCCGCGGCACCGCCTATTCCAGCCGGGTGGAGGATCAGGCTTATCTGATCGCAGGTAAGACCGGCACCAGCCAGGTCCGCAATATCACCGCGGCGGAGCGTCGAGCGGGTGTCATTCGCAACGCTGATCTTCCCTGGGAACGCCGCGACCACGCACTTTACGTGGGCTATGCCCCGTTCGACGCGCCGCGTTATGCTTGTGCAGTGGTGGTTGAGCATGGCGGCGGCGGATCGGCGGTGGCAGCCCCCATCGCCCGCGATGTGCTGCTGCGCGCCCAGATTGGTGATGTGCCACCCTTGGAGCTTTATCCCGCAGGCCAACGCCGCCGCATTGAAGAGCTGCATGAGAACATGCCGATCCGGCCCATCACGCCGCCGGGCCGAGAGGGAGGCTCAAGCCAAGCATGAGTTTCCTAGAATACTCCGTCCGGACCACGCCCACGGGCCTGCGCAAGCTTCTTTATGTGAATTGGGGTTTGGTGGTTCTTCTGATCGCCGTCGCCTGCATCGGGTTTCTGATGCTCTACTCCGTCGCAGGCGGGTCGATGAGCCCGTGGGTCGAACCGCAGATGCAGCGTTTCGGCTTGGGTCTGGTGGCGATGTTCATCGTGGCCATGGTGCCGATCTGGTTCTGGCGCAATATGTCGGCGCTGGCTTACGCGATCTCGATCCTGTTGCTGCTTTATGTGGAGTTCTTTGGCGCCGTGGGCATGGGGGCACAGCGCTGGATCGATCTAGGCTTCATGCGGTTGCAGCCGTCGGAGCTGACCAAGATCACCATGGTGATGGTGCTGGCGGCCTATTACGACTGGCTCGATAGTCAGAAACTCTCACGCCCGCTTTATGTGCTGATCCCGCTTCTGATCATCGCGATCCCCGTTTTTCTGACCTTGCGACAGCCCGATCTGGGCACCGCGTTGTTGCTGTTGATGGGCGGCGGTGCGGTTCTGTTCCTGGCAGGCGTTCACTGGGCCTATTTCGTCGCGGTCATCGGGGCCGGTGTGGGCGCCGTGACGGCGGTCTTCGCGTCTAGGGGCACGCCTTGGCAGCTGTTGCAGGATTACCAATACCGGCGCATCGATACCTTTATCGACCCAAGCTCGGACCCGCTTGGTGCGGGCTACCACATTACCCAAAGCCAGATCGCCTTGGGCTCCGGCGGGTTTTCGGGGCGGGGGTTTATGGAAGGCACCCAAAGCCGGCTGAACTTCCTGCCCGAGAAACACACCGACTTCATCTTCACGACTTTGGCGGAGGAGTTCGGTTTCATTGGCGCAGCCTCGCTTCTGGTGCTCTACCTGCTGATCCTGCTCTTTTGCGTCACAACGGCCTTGCAGACGAAGGACCGATACGCGTCGCTGGTCACTCTAGGCATCGCGGTCGCCTTCTTCCTCTATTTCGCGGTGAATATGGCGATGGTCATGGGGCTGGCGCCTGTGGTTGGTGTGCCGCTGCCGCTGGTTAGCTATGGCGGATCGGCGATGTTGGTCTTGATGGTGGCCTTCGGTTTGGTGCAATCGGCCCATATCCACCGCCCCCGTTAAGGCCCACGACCCATGTCCACCATCCTTTTCGCCGCGCGCCCGCCGCTTTGGGACGAATATGAGACGCCGCTCCGCGCCGCTTTGGCCGAGGTCGAGTTGGGTGATGCCGACCTGACATCAGAGGCCGATCCGGCGGAGGTCGACTACATCGTCTATGCCCCAAACGGCCCGGTCACCGATTTCACCCCCTATACCGGTCTGAAAGCGGTTTTGAACCTTTGGGCCGGGGTGGAAGATGTGGTGGGCAACCCGACGCTCAAAGCGCCCCTGGCGCGGATGGTCGATGACGGGCTGACCGAGGGGATGGTGGAATGGGTGGTGGGCCATACGCTCAGGCATCACCTGGGGATGGACGCGCATATCCTTGGCCAGGACGGCGAATGGCGCGCAGGCGTCGTGCCGCCTTTGGCGCGAGACCGGCGGGTGGCGATCCTGGGGCTTGGCGTTCTCGGCACGGCCTGTGCCCGAGCGCTGGCAGCGCTTGGGTTTCAGGTCACAGGCTGGTCGCGGAGCGCCAAGGAGATTGAGGGCGTTGTCACGGCCCATGGGCCGGAGGGGCTGCGGGGGGCCCTAAGCGGGGCCGAGATTGTCACGCTGCTTCTGCCCAATACAGCCGAGACCGAGAATACCTTGAACGAAGAGAGCTTGGCTTGGCTTCCGGAAGGCGCCGTCATCCTGAACCCCGGGCGCGGGCCGCTGATCGACGATGCGGCACTGTTGGCCGCGCTTGATAGCGGGCGGATTGGCCACGCGACGCTGGACACATTCCGTGTCGAACCCCTGCCCCCTGATCATCCTTATTGGGCGCACCCAAAGGTCACGGTCACACCCCATATCGCGTCCGAAACCCGAGCCGAGAGCGCCGCGCGGGTGATCGCGGAGAATATCCGACGGGGCGAGGCGGGGGAGCCGTTTTTGCATCTGGTAGACCGCGCGGCGGGGTATTGAGGGGCGGTTGCTTGAGTCATCCCGGCCAGCGGCATTGCGCAACGCGAGCCGAAAATCGGTAGGCGGTGGGCTGGCGGTCCTTGGGTTCAGCGACAGCGTTTTCGTCACCCGTAGGGCGGGACTTGTCCCGCCATGCAGGTAATCCAGCCGTGTCTACGGCGGGACAAGTCCCGCCCTACGGTTTTCTTCGCCGCGTTATTCGGGCTGCGGACGTAGAAGAACGGGTGTTTACCGCAATTTCGGCGGCGTCTCCGGGTCCATCCCCGGCGCGGCGCCGACTGACACGGCGGGCGGCGGCCTCGGCAAATCGAAGCGCAGGCCCACACGGGCCAGACGCGCCGCCATGGGATCGGAGGCAGCAAAGAAGGCCACATCGAGTTCCCCGGCCTCAATGCCAGAGAAGGTCAGCGCCTCGCTCACGGCCTCGGCCAACCCGGCCTCCGCGCCCGGCACCGCGTCGATCAACCCGAGCATATGGCCCTGGCGCCCGCCTTCATACCGGACCCCAACGAGATAAGCGGACCGCGCCAGCCCTTCGGCGCCCGCAAGCTTGGCGTCAAGCGCCGTTAAGAGAGCTTCGGGCAATCCCCCGGGCGGCAACACTTCCTCCGGTCGATCGAGGGCTTCCTCCGGCGCTGCGGCCAGCATCTCGGCCAGCCAGGCGATGGAGGCCGCCTCCATCAGCATCGCCGAGGGTGCGACATCGAGATTGAGGCCAAGCCCCAGCCCCTGACCACTCAAGAGCCGCGCCAAAGCCCGTCCCGACAGGGACGCATAAGGCGCGGGGCCTTCCGCAAAACGCGCCAACCGGTCCTCACGATCAAAAGCCAAGACCACGGTCTCGCCGCCAACCGGGAAGATCCGCGGCGTGATCCGATCCCCCTCCGCTTCGGCCTCCAGCAACAGGAACAGTTCCGCCCCGGCCAAGCGGTCATAGAAGCGCAGCCGCGCGTGCTCATCCTCTGGCGCGGCCTCCATCGCGGCATGGGCGGCGTCCAGCGGGGTCATGCAAGCGCCTCGGCCACCCGGGCCCGCAGGACGGGCAAGAGGTCCGTTTC
>JANQNZ010000201.1 GCA_028279315.1 Rhodophyticola sp.
CGCTTTTGGGCGATGCGATGGAGGCCGTGATTGCCGCAGTCTATGAGGATGCCGAGTTCGACGTGGCGCGCGCGCTGGTGCTGCGGCTTTGGGGGGACCGCGTCGCCAAAGTGAAGGCCGATGCACGGGACGCCAAAACGGCGCTTCAGGAATGGGCACAGGCGCGCGGCCAGACCCCGCCAAGCTATACCGAACTTGCTCGCAGCGGCCCCGATCACGCCCCCGTCTTCACCATAGAGGCGCGGCTTGAGACCGGCGAGACGGCAGAGGCGCAAGCGCCTGCGAAACGCCAGGCAGAGCAGGCCGCGGCGGCGGCCTTGTTGGCTCAGGTTGGCGGTTAGGCTCGGATTTCTCGAGAAATCCGTTCGGAAAACACGCGTTTTCCGAGGGTGATGCTTTGTAGGGCGCGCGTGAACCTGCGAGCCGTGTGCCTAGCGTGGCGGTCTGGAAACGCCTCCGGCGGGAGTATTTCTTGAAGCAAAGACGGGGGCGGGTGATCCCCACGCGGTCTGGGTCAAAACCCTGACCCGAAGATCAGGCTCAGCGCCGCGAGGCCCGCGAAACTGCTAAGCGTGAGCCAATAGAGCAGTGGCTGATCGGCACGGGTGATCGGTTCCAGCAGGAAGGTCGCCCGGTCGCGCAGGCCCATCAACGTCCAGATCGCGAAGAAAAGCGCGCTGATCCAGCCCCATCCGGTGACGACCGCCAGCGCGATCAGGGCCAATCCGAGCCAAGCCTTCCACGGAAAGGGAGGCGTCGCCGACCCCGAGAGAGGTCCGGACGCTGCCGCCTCGCCCGTGTCCACAAGGAAGAACCGCCCGCCATCGGGGTCGGAGATCAGATGCGCAAGCCCTTCGGGAAGGGGGACCTCGGCCAGGATGTCACCTCCTGCCTCCGTTGCGCGGGTTGAGGCGCCGTCAGGGCCGGTGAAGAGCACGGCCCAATACTGCTCTTTCCCGCGCACCGCCGGGTCGGGCACTTCATGTAGATGGGCGATGGTTTGAGTGCCGAGGCGGATTGCGTGAAGGCCCGGGCCTTCCGGGGTGAAGCGCCATCCAAAGAGCGCCTCGTAAAACGGCATCACCTCGGCGGCGGCGGAGACAAAGAGCCCATGGCCTGATCGCCCGCCGGGCACCGGGCCAGCGCCGTCAAGCGCGTTGCCTTGATACACCGTGAACCCGGCGCCAAGCGGGTCGCGGATCAGCGCATAGGCCCCGCCGCCCTCAAAGGGCTCCGGTCCAACCTCCACCTTGCCGCCATGAGCCTCAGCGGTCTGAACGGCGGCTTCAACGTCATGCACCCCGATATAGGACATCCAGAAGCTCGGCATGCCAATGTCCTGGAATTTCTGGGGCATCTCATAGATCGCGGCGGTTGGGGTGGCGCCTTGATGGGCAATGGCATAGCCCGCGCCCTCAAACCGCCAACCGAATAGGGCCTTGTAGAATCCCGTGGTGACCTCTGGCCGGAATGTCGTCAGATCACACCAAAGAAACGCGCCGTGATTGGCCATACTGAACCCTCCATCTGAGACCTGTCCAACCTGCGTGTCTGGCAGGGGTTTGGCAAGCGGGAGGCGGTGAGTGGCGTAACCCGAACCCTGGCGCCCCGGGGCGAAACCGGCTAAGCCGCCGCAACCCTCACCACCCCAACGGACCCCCATGACCACACGCGCCGGATTTGTCGCCCTGATCGGAGAGCCCAATGCGGGTAAATCCACGCTCCTGAACCGTATGGTTGGGGCCAAGGTCTCGATTGTGACCCATAAGGTGCAGACGACGCGGGCGCGCATTCGCGGGGTGGCGATGGAGGGCGAGGCGCAGATTGTCTTTGTGGACACGCCGGGCCTTTTCCGGCCCCGGCGGCGGCTCGACCGGGCGATGGTGGCCGCGGCCTGGTCCGGTGCGGCGGATGCGGATGTGGTGGTGCTTCTGATCGAGGCGCATCGCGGGTTGACCGAGGGGGTTCAGGCGATCCTCGATGGGTTGAAAGACCGCGCAGACGGGCGGCGGATCGCGCTTGCGATCAACAAGATCGACCGGGTTGAGGCGCCGGTGCTCTTGAAGCTCACCGAAGAGATGAATGCGGCCTTCCCGTTCGAGGAGACCTTCATGATCTCTGCCGAAAAGGGCTACGGTGTGGAGGATCTGCGCGCCTGGCTGGCCGGGGCCTTGCCCGAAGGGCCTTGGCTCTATCCCGAAGACCAAATCGCCGATCTGCCGATGCGGATGATCGCGGCGGAGATCACGCGGGAGAAGCTGACCCTGCGCCTGCATCAGGAACTGCCTTATCAACTTACCGTCGAAACCGAAGCCTGGGAGGAGCGTAAAGACGGCTCCGCCCGGATTGACCAGATCATCTATGTCGCCCGCGATGGCCACAAAGGCATCGTGCTGGGCAAGAAAGGCGAGACGATCAAGGCCGTGTCCACAGCGGCGCGGGCGGAGTTGGAGGCGTTTCTCGACCATCGCGTGCATCTGTTCCTCCAGGTGAAGGTGCGGCCAGGATGGTTGGAGGAGGCGGAGCGGTATTCCGAGATGGGCCTTGATTTCAAGGACGGCGCATGACGCCCCGGCTGACGGCGGAGTTCTGGGTCCAGGCCTATCTGGCGCGTCTGCGGTTGGCGGATATTCCGGCCTTCGTGACCGCCAAAGGTGATGTCACGGCGGGCGCGGTTTTGGTGAAGCTCAACACGCTCGACGGTCAAGCGCGGGCGTTTCAACGGAGCTTCGATCTGATGACCGGCGAGCGGGCCTGGGTGGTTCTGGCGGAGGGGGCGGAGCCGGATGTCGATACCGCGCTGGAGAAACAGAAGGGTTTTGACCCTGATCTTTGGGTGATCGAGGTGGAGGATCGCGCCGGGCGGCATCTGCTTGAGGAAGAGGGTCTCGCCTAGCCCGGCCGGATACGCGCCAAAATCATCAGAACCCCGCCCAGCACCAGCAGTACCGCCGCCAATTGCACCAGGTTGGCGACCACCTCGAACCAGCCGATCTCGGCTGGGTCCAGAAACGGGTAGGGGTAGCGCCTCTCGATCCCCCCGCGGAGGGTTGCGTAGGCGGTATAGAGCGCGGGCCAAATCAGATGGACAGGCAGGGTCTGCACCGTCAGCCGGGATGTCTCGGCAAAAACAAACCACCAGATGAGCGCGGCAACAGGCACCACCGTATGCCGCAAGTGATCGGCGATCAGCCCGATCCCGGTGGGAGTCCAAAGCTCTGTCAGCAGTAGGTGATAGACCCCACCGACAAGGGCAAGCGAGGTGACCAGCGCGGGCAGAACCAGCGCATCCCGCCGAAACCAGCCCATCGCCAGCCCCACAAAGACAACCGCCGCCAGAAGGTTCGTCAGCGTCGTGAAGAACAGCGCCATGAGCCAGAGCGTCTCAATCCCGTTATCGGTGAAGCGGCCCAGGAGATAGCGGAACTGCATCGCCGAGGCGGAAAGCGCCAAGGCGGCGATGAGGGCGGCACTGAGGCGGGCGGCAGGCGACATAGGCTGGGCAATGGACATTGGGGGAATGCTGGCGCAAAGACTAACGCCATGGAGTGGCGAAGCGAAGGGGTCTTGCTGGCCGCGCGGCCCCATGGCGAAAACGCGGCGATTATTGAGGTCTTCACCCCCGATCACGGGCGCTATACCGGTGTGGTCCGGGGCGGCGCCTCGCGCAAGATGAAACCCGTCTTGCAGGCAGGCACGCAGCTTGACGCAACTTGGCGCGCGCGGCTGTCGGAGCATATTGGCGCCTTCACCGTGGAACCCATCCGCGCCCGTGCTGCCGATGTGTTGGGCGATCCGCTGGCGCTCGCCGGGCTGACATCCATCTGCGCGCTCCTCTCCTTCACGTTGCCGGAGCGGGAGGCGCATCCAGCGCTCTACGCCCGGTCCATCGCCCTTCTCGACGGGCTGGGGGCAGAGGCATGGCCGCGCGCTTATCTCGACTGGGAATTGGCGCTGTTGGAAGAGATGGGGTTTGGCCTTGACCTCTCCGCCTGCGCGGCGACCGGACGGACGGACGGTTTGGCCTATGTCTCCCCCCGCACAGGTCGGGCGGTCAGCGCCGCGGGGGCGGGCGATTGGGCCGACCGGCTTCTGCCCTTACCGCCATGCCTGGTCACGGGTGGGGCCTGCGATGCGGCTGAGCTTTCCGCCGGATTTCACCTAACCGGGCATTTCTTGACCCATCATCTGGCGGCATCTTTGGGGGACAAACCCCTACCTGCGCCCCGGCAAAGACTGGTCGATCTAATCGCCCGTCAGGGTGCCGCCGCCTGACGCGTGAAGACCAACATCTGCCCGTCGGTATTCGACAGGATCAGGACATCACCCTGAACCTCGGCAAGTGTCATCTGCGGCAGAAGTGTCAGATAACGGTCCTCCGCCGCCAGTTCTGGGCAGGCCCGCTCCGTCGCCACGATGGGGCCGATCTCAATCCAAGGATAGGGCACCGATTGCGTGGCCGAATAGAGGTTGCAGGGCGCCTGGCCCGAGATGCGTCCCTGTTCGGTCAGGTCCAGCGTCACACCCGCCGGTGCCTCTGCGCCCTCCATCTCGGTCAACGTCCAAACCGCGCCGGCATATCCCGAGACGGTTTCGTCCTGGCAGGCGGCCAGGCAAAGAGGCAGAAGGAGAAGGGCCAAATATCGCATGACAGAAGACAGAGCGTATCTGCGAGGCCGATGGAAGGGTGAAGCGTAGGGCGCCTGCTTTATCGGCAATTATCCTCCTTCGGATAACTCACCGGAACTCCGCCTTTGGGCGCGCCAGAACCCAGGCCTTCAGCAGCGGATCGCTCACCTGCCAATCGCCATCCCACCGATCCACCAGATGCCGGGATTGGAGCGCCTGTTGCGCCTTCTGCCGCCGAGATGTGGTGAAACTGACCCCGGTCAGCGCTTCCAGGAAATCATGGCCCGGACGGCCCGTCGGCTGCGGCACCTCTTCAGCGAAAAGCCGCAACATCGCGCGTTGGATCGGGGTCAGGTCGAGCCAGGTCCGCTCATACCCGCCGATCTCGGCCATTTGCCGCGCCACCTGATCGCGTGCCGCCTGATCGTCAAACCCATTCAGGGGCAACGCATTCAGCCAAATCTGGAACATCAGCGGATTGCGGTCGAAATCGTGAAACGCGGCAAGTGCTGTGTCGCCCTCCACCGTCCCCCGATAGGTTTGATGAAACGCGGTCAGTTGCTGGGCCACGAAGGCGTCCGGCAGGGGCGGCAACGCGATCTCGGTGGCGAAATTGAAAAACGGCGCCTCGCGCTGGGAAAAGACCTGCTTCAGCCCTGCCTGGGACGAGCCGGTGAACACCACCGCCAACCCATCCTTACGTTTGTCGAGCGCGGTTCTGAGCGCTGCCATGATCACGCCCGCGTCGGGGGCGTGCAGGATCTCTTGAAACTCGTCGAACAGCAAAAGCGTGGGCCGCGCCGGATTCGACAGCCGCTCGCAATACTGATCCAGCAGCAGCAGATGATCCTCCGGCGCCTTGCCTTTCAACTCTGCCAAATCGATCTCGATCTCGCCGCGTTTGAACGGATCCCGCAGGCGGAGTTTGGGGGACAGACCAAGCGTGCCTCGGGCCAGGCGTTGCGTGATCGGTGTGGCCCTCAGCGCCTGATCCAACTCATAAAGCAGCACCGCAAGCGGCGAGGTCGGCACCTGCCAGAAGCTCGCATAGGCCCAGGCATGGCGGTAGCTTTCGGCGCGGGCGGCCAGATCGTTCAGCAGGAATTGCGTCTTACCGATCCGGCGCGGCCCAAAAAGCGAGATCGCCTGCACCGGCCCTGCGACCAGCATGGCAAAGACGGTGTCCAGAAAGTCCGTCCGCGGATAATGCCAATGATCCTTGGGCATGGTGCAGGATACCACGTATGTGTCGATTATCCACTAGCCGATAATCCGGGATAATCCCGTTAACCAAGCGGGTATTCGGCCAGGACTTCATGAACGGCCCCGCCGGGCGTCAGCGTTGAGCCATAAAGGCAAAAGGACGCTGCCGTGAAACCAGGGATCTCGGTTGTCGCATGACGCCCCAGAAACCCGGCCACCTTTCCGGCCTCTGCCCCACGCGGCGCGCGATTGGCCCGTGCCAAGGTCACATGAGGACGGAACCGCCGCCGCGGCAGATCGATGCTTGCCCGCCGAACCCGGCCCGCGATCCTGGCTTGCAGATCGCTTAAGTCGTCACTCCGCGCGACCTCTGCAAAGATCAGGCCAAATTCAGCCTCCCCAAACGTCCCAAGCCCGCCGAAATCGATCTCCACCGGCCCCGTGCGCAGCCCCGACAGCTCGAAATGCAGCGCCTCCAAGGCGCCCTCGTCCACATCCCCCAGAAAGGCAAGCGTCAGATGTAGATTGTCCCGCGGCATCGCGCGGCCAAACGGAAGACCGGATTGCAGGCGCTCCAAGGCCTGGGCTGTCTCCTCCGGCAATGGCAAGGCAATGAAGGCGCGCATGGGGTCTGGATCAACCAACGGAAACAGCCCAGGTCAAGCCTCCCCTTCTTTGCTTCCCAAATACCTCCGGGGGTGAGGCCGCAAGGCCGAGGGGGCAGCGCCCCCTTACCCCAGCAACCGCCGCGCAATCACCTGAGCTTGGATCTCCGCCGCGCCTTCAAAGATATTCAGAATCCGCGCGTCGCAGAGAATCCGGCTGATCTTATATTCCAGCGCAAAGCCATTCCCGCCATGGATTTGCAACCCGTTATCCGCCGCGGCCCACGCCACCCGCGCGCCCAACAGCTTCGCCATCCCCGCTTCCAGATCGCAGCGCCGGTCATTGTCCTTCTCCCGCGCCGAGAAATAGGTGAGTTGGCGGGCCACCATGATCTCCACCGCCATCATCGCCAATTTCGAGGCGACACGGGGGAACTGGATCAGCGATTTCCCGAATTGCTTGCGGTCCTGGGCATATTGCATGGCCACATCCAACGCCGATTGCGCCACTCCGATGGCGCGCGCGGCGGTCTGAATGCGCGCGCTTTCGAAGGTCTGCATCAATTGCTTGAAACCCTGGCCTTCGACGCCGCCCAGAAGGTTCTCGCCCTTCACATGGAAATTGTCGAAACCAAGCTCGTATTCCTTCATGCCGCGATAGCCGAGCACTTCGATCTCACCCCCGGTCATCCCCTCGGTCGGGAACGGGTTGGCATCATCGCCCGGCTCTTTCTCCGCCAGGAACATGGAGAGGCCGCGGTAATCGCTGGTCTCGGGATCGGTCCGCGCCAGAAGGGTCATCACATGGGTGCGCGCAGCATGGGTGATCCAGGTTTTATTGCCGGTGACCAGGTAATCCTCGCCCTCCTTCACCGCCCGGGTGCGCAGGCTGCCCAGGTCGGACCCGGTATTGGGTTCGGTAAAGACAGCAGTTGGTAGGGTTTCGGCCGATGCGATGCGGGGCAGCCATTTTTCTTTCTGCGCGTCCGTTCCACCCGCCAGGATCAGTTCCGCCGCGATCTCCGAGCGGGTGCCAAGCGAGCCGACGCCGATATAGCCGCGGCTGAGTTCTTCAGACACCACGCACATCGAGGCTTTCGACAAGCCAAACCCGCCAAATTCCTCGGGGATCGTCAGGCCGAAGACGCCCATCTCGGCCAGTTCTTCGATGACCTCAATCGGGATCAGCTCATCCTTCAGATGCCAGTCATGGGCAAAGGGTTCGACCTTCTCGACCGCATAGCGCCGGAACTGCTCCCGGATCATCTCCAATTCATCGTCAAGCCCGGTGGCGCCAAGGGTGATGTTCGCAGCCTGATCCTGCATGAGCGCGACCAGCCGCAGCCGGGCGGCCTGACTGTTGCCCGCTTGGCAAAGTGTCATCACCGCCGGCGCCATCATCGCGCGCTGGTCATCCTGGCTGAGGCCCAGGTCTTGCAGGCGCAAAATCTCTCCCTGGCTCATCGGGATGCCGCCATAAAGCTGCCAGAGGTATTCACCAAAGGCGATCTGGTGGATGAGCGCCTCGATCTCCCCAAACTGCCCGTCGGCCTGCAACCGCTCCGCCCAACCCTGCATCTGACGCAGCGATTCCACATAAGTGGCCACCCAGGCCAGGCCATGGGCCGCCGTCTGATCCGCCTCCATCGCCGCGCCGGAGATTTTGCCCTCCACGGCCACCCGGTCCCGCACCCGGGCGGTCGCAACCTCAAGAAGCGCCTCAACGGGGGGCAGGGCCTCCCCCGTCAGGGTCAGGAGATCGGGCAGGAGGGCGGTGTTAGACGGATCATTTGGCATCGGGTGTCCATCATCGGGCATCGGGACGGTCCTGTCATCAATGAGGTCTGAAATGGCCTAGATATTTTGCACATGCAGCGCAAGAAAAATTCAACAGGGGCGGAAGAAATGACCAAAAATGTCGCGCTTGTTTTGCGGTGCAGCAACGCTGTAGGAAAGACCGGAAGGGAAGTTCACGATGTCCGAAACCTTCGCGCTGATGCCGCTTTGGGCCTTCCTGGCGGCGGTGGGCGTGACCTTTGTGGCCGGATTCGTCAAAGGCGCGGTGGGCTTCGCCATGCCCTTGGTGATGATTTCGGGCCTCAGCCTGTTTTTGGAGCCGCAACTGGCCATCGCGGGCATTCTGATGCCTGTCCTTCTGACCAATTTCCTGCAAGCGGCCCGGTCAGGCCTGGGCGCGGCCCGAGAAGCGATTGCGGAATATTGGCGCTACATCCTGATCGTCTGCATCATGGTGGTCCTGACCGCGCAACTGGTCACGCTAATCCCCACCCGCACGATGTATCTGATCCTGGGCATACCCGTTGTTGCCCTGTCGCTGATCCAGCTCTTCGGCATCCGGTTCCATATTCCCGACCATCGGCGGCGCGTGGCGGAATGGGGGGTGGGCCTGCTGGCGGGCTCTCTTGGAGGGCTCACCGGCACCTGGGGGCCGCCGACCGTGCTCTATCTCATTGCGCTGGAGACGCCCAAGGCCAAGCAGATGCTGGTGCAAGGGGTGGTCTACGGGTTGGGCTCCGTCGCCCTGGTGGCGGGCCATCTGCAATCGGGTATCTTGAATACGGTGACCGCCCCTTTCTCCGCCGCCTTGTTGATCCCGGCGATCTTGGGGATGCAGGTGGGGTTCTGGCTGAGTGACCGGCTGGATGCCGACCGGTTCCGCAAGATCACTCTGATCGTGCTGGTTGTGGCGGGCGCAAATCTGTTGCGGCGCGGGATTATGGGCTAGCGTTTGGCCCTGGGGAGGGGGTTTGAGATGAGCGTCACGTTGCAAGATTTGCCCGAGCGGCTGGACGGGCCAGCGGCCTGGATCGGGGCCGAGATGGCAACCGCGCCGGAGCGCTGGCTTGTGACGTTGACGCAAGAGGACATCGCCGATCTGGAACAAGCCGCCGCGCATTTCCTGAGCCTCGACCGCGACGTGGGCGAGATCACGGCAGAGGATTTCCCGCTGCGCCATTTCCACACCCATCTGGCCGGGTTGCGGGAGACGCTTCTTCACGGGGTCGGGGTTGAGGTGATCCGCGGCTTGGCCGTCCACCGCTACGATCAGAAGATGGCCGCCGCGATCTTCTGTGGGATCGGCGCGCATCTGGGATCGGCCCGGTCACAGAACGCGGCGGGGCATATCCTGGGCCATGTGCGCGATATCGGCGCCGATGCCGAGGATCCAAATACCCGGATCTACCAGACCTCCGCCCGGCAGAGCTTCCACACCGACAGCGCCGATTGCGTGGGGCTTCTGTGCTTGAAAGCCGCGAAAGAGGGCGGGCTGTCACTTCTGGTCAGTGCTGAGAGCATCTACAACCGGATGCGGGCCGAGTGCCCGGACCTGCTCCTCCGCCTCTTTGACTCCATCGCCACCGACCGGCGGGGCGAGGTGCCGGAAGGCGCCAAACCGTTTATGGAAATCCCGCCGCTCTCCTGGCATGACGGCAAGCTGACGGTGTTCTACCAGCGGCAATATATCGACTCGGCCCAGCGCTTCCCCGAGGCGATGCGGCTCACCCCGGATCATATCGCGGCACTTGACCGGTTCGATGCCCTGGCCGACGACCCGGAGTTGAATTTCGCGATGCAGCTTCAGCCGGGCGATATGCAGTTTGTCTATAACCACGCGCAACTGCACGATCGGACCGGCTTCGTCGATTGGCCCGAGCGGGCGGAGCGGCGGCATCTCTTCCGCCTGTGGCTGTCGCTGCCGGGTGACCGCGCGCTGCCTCCGGTTTTTACCGAACGCTACGGCGATCTGACGATTGGGCGACGCGGCGGTATCATCACCAAACACACCAAGCTGCACGCGCCCTTGGATTAGAGGATCGCCCGCCGCGCGCTCCTCTGGCGAGGAGCCCTTGCCGGGCGATTGCGCCTCCGGCGGGAGTATTTTGGAAGCAAAGACGGGGAGAGGGCTTTCCCAGCCTGTCTTTGCTTCTCAAATACTCAAAAAGACCCGAGGCGCGACCAGCAGCGTAGAGTTCGGATGTCTGGGTGCCGCCGTCACGAAATTGCGGCGGCTTTCACATCGTCATCGATAAACGGGACATATTGCGCGAAATTGTCCGCAAACATCTGCACCAGCCGCGCGGCCTGTCGGTCGTAGCTGTCGGGCCGATCCCAGGTGCGGCGCGGGTCGAGCAGGATATCGGCCACACCGGGGCAACTGACCGGCACGTCAAAGCCGAAATTCACATCCTTCCGGAACTCACCTTTAGCCAGTGATCCGTCGAGTGCGGCGGCCAGAAGCGCGCGGGTGGCACGGATCGGCATTCGCGAGCCTGTGCCATAAGCCCCGCCGGTCCAGCCGGTATTGACCAGCCAGCAGGTTGACGAATTCTGCGCAATCTTCTCCCGTAGCAGCTGCCCATAGACCTCGGGTCGCCGCGGCATGAAAGGCGCGCCGAAACAGGTGGAGAAGGTGGGCTCGGGCTCAGTCACGCCGCGTTCGGTGCCGGCGACTTTGGAGGTGAAGCCCGACAGGAAGTGGTACATCGCCTGCGCCGGTGTCAGCCGGGCAATCGGCGGCAGAACCCCGAACGCGTCGCAGGTCAGCATGATGATGTTGTTGGGCTGCCCGCCGCGGGCCGTCTCGGACGCGTTTGAGATGTAATGCAGCGGGTAGGCGCAGCGCATATTGGCCGTCAGGCTGTCATCCTCGAAATCAAGCGCCAGCGTGTCGGGGTCATAGACCATATTCTCGATCACGGTGCCGAATTTCTGGGTGGTGGCGTAGATCTCGGGCTCCGCCTCGGGGTTCAGGTTGATGGTCTTGGCATAACAGCCGCCTTCGAAGTTGAAGGTGCCGGTGTCGGACCAACCATGTTCGTCATCGCCGATCAGAACCCGGAGCGGATCGGCAGACAGGGTGGTTTTACCGGTGCCGGAAAGGCCGAAGAAGACCGCCGTGTCTTCGGGATCGCCTTTGGCGTGGTTGGCGGAGCAATGCATCGGCATCACGCCCTGCTCGGGCAGGAGGTAATTTAGAAGCGTGAAGACCGATTTCTTGTTCTCACCCGCATAAGCCGTGCCGCCGATCAGGATCAGCTTCTTCTCGAAATTGAGCGCAATCACGGTTTCCGAGCGGCAGCCATGGCGATCCGGATCGGCTTTGAACCCGGGGCAGTTGATGATCGTGAATTCCGGCACGAAGCCCGCCAGTTCCTCAGCGTCTGGACGGCGGAGCAGATGGCGGATGAAAAGCCCGTGCCAGGCCAGTTCCGTCACCACCCGCACATCCAGACGATGGGCTGGATCGGCCCCGGCATAGAGGTCTTGGACGAAGTAATCGCGGCCCTCCATATGGGCCAGCATATCGGCGTGAAGTTGGTCGAAGCCTTCCGGTGTCATGGGCGCGTTGTTGTCCCACCAGATCGTGTCTTCGACGGCGGGGGTGCGGACCACGAATTTATCCTTGGGCGACCGACCGGTGTGCTTGCCGGTGGAAACGAGGAACGTGCCGCCCAAACCAAGCTTGCCTTCGCCCCGTTTCAGCGCCTCTTCGATCAGCGCAGGCTCCAGGAGGTTATAGTGGACGGTGCCAAGCCCGGTGATGCCTTGCTTGTCCAGCGTCTCAGCCGGGTTCACGCGCCCTAATGTCATGTCTCGCAAGCTCCTTCGCCGGATCGGACCGGTCGGTGGGTGGATCTCCCTCGTGGTCCATCCCTAGTGGATGGCCAGCTTGCCGCCCCTATAACATGACGGTTTTGCCTCTGAACAGGACAGGACCGCACAGTTAGCGCAACCAAAGCGAAACATTTTTGCACCATTAGGGCGGTCTTAACGACGAAAAGGGCTGAATTGCCCTGCGGCGGGGACCCGATTCGCAAGTTAACGATTGATTCGATGGCCCAAAAAAACCAGAATGAGGAAAAAATAAGGCAAATCGAGCAGCACGAAGGAACTCACGACATGTCGAGGATCGCACTCGTCGATGACGACCGGAATATTCTGACCTCCGTTTCCATGACCCTTGAGGCAGAAGGGTTCGAGGTCGAGACCTATAATGATGGCCAATCGGCGCTTGACGCGTTCAACCGGCGAATGCCGGAACTGGCCGTGTTGGACATTAAGATGCCGCGCATGGATGGGATGGACCTGCTTCAGCGCTTGCGCCAGAAATCCAAGGTGCCGGTGATCTTCCTCACCTCCAAGGATGACGAGATTGATGAATTGATGGGCCTGCGGATGGGGGCCGATGACTACGTCAAAAAGCCGTTCTCGCAGCGCCTTCTGGTCGAACGCATCCGCTCCATCCTCCGTCGGCAAGAGGCGATTGCCTCTGACGCGACGGACACGCCGGAAGACAGCCAGGTGATGTCCCGGGGGGAGTTGACGATGGACCCGCTCCGCCATGCGGTGACGTGGAAAGGCAAGGACGTGTCGCTGACGGTGACCGAATTCCTGCTTCTACAAGCGCTGGCGCAACGTCCGGGTTTCGTGAAGTCCCGCGATCAACTGATGGACGTGGCCTATGATGAGCAGGTCTATGTCGATGACCGCACCATCGACAGCCATATCAAGCGGCTCAGGAAGAAGATGCGCCAAGCCGATGGCGATTTCTCGGCCATCGAAACGCTTTACGGCATCGGATACCGGTACAACGAAGAGTAGATGACCCTGGCCTCGGACCTGTCCATGACCAACCGCCGCGCCCGGGATCGGGCCGATATCGTCTTGGGCGAGGACTGGGATCGTCCGCAAGGCGCGGTGGAATCGGAGCTGCGGGCGGCGCGGCAGCGGCGCGGGATGATCTCGCTCAACCGCTCACCGCTCGCCCGGAAAATCATTATTTTCAATCTCTTGGCGATTGTGGTCCTGGTGGCGGGGGTGCTGTATCTCAACCCGTTCCGCGACAGTTTGGTCTTGCAGCGGGAACGTGCGCTGGCGCTTGAGGCACAGCTGATCGCCGATGTGTTTGAGGCGAGCCTGCCGCGTACGGCGCCCGCCGATCTTCTGACCGGTGACGGCATTGATCCAGAGGCCGTCTTGGCCCGGATCGGGCTTAGCTCTGGCGTTGATGTCTATGTCTATGCGCCCTCTGGCGTGCTGGTTGCCTCCACCGACACGGTGGCCCGCAATCCGCTTCGACCCGTTGAGGGTCTGGAAGAGCGCCAAGGCCGCACCACGCTGATCACCAATGTCCTGAACTCGGTTTGGGATGTGATTGCGACCGTCTTCTCCGGCCAGGAGTCAGCCCAAGGCAACAGCGCGGCCGAGGAATTGGCGCGAGAGCTGGTGGAGGATGCGCTTCGCGGTGGCACCGTGTTGCGCCAGGCCGTTGAGAATGCGGGGCCTGTCTATACCGCGGCCACCCCTATCGAAGGGTTGAACGGCATGATCGGCGTGGTGGCCGTGACCACCGCGGCGGGTGAGATTGACCAATTGGTCCGCGCTGAGCGGGAGCAGTTGCTCCAGCTTTTTGTCATCGCGCTTCTGGTCTCGATCGTGCTGAGCGTTGTCTTGGCCTCCACAATCGCGAACCCGTTGGCGGACCTCTCTGCCGCGGCCGAGCTTGGCCGGGATAAGAATGCACGGAAGATGAGCCCGTCCCGCGTGCGCATCCCCGATCTGACCGGACGGCCCGATGAGATCGGGCGGCTCTCCGGCGCGCTGCGCGGCATGGTTGGCGCGCTTTACGACCGGATCGATTCCAACGAACAATTCGCCGCTGACGTGGCCCATGAGATCAAGAACCCGCTTGCCAGCCTGCAATCGGCGGTCGGCACGCTGGACATGGCGCGAACCGACGAACAGCGCCGCCGCCTGATCGAGGTCATCGAACATGATGTGAAGCGGCTTGACCGGCTGGTCTCGGACATCTCCAACGCCTCCCGCCTCGACAGTGAGCTTGTGAAGGAGGAGGAAGAGGAGTTCGATCTGATCAAGATGTTGAGCAATCTTAGCCATTATCACCGCGAAGAGGCTGAGACGAACGGGGTCGACTTCATCTCGGATCTGCCGCCGGATCCGATCACGATCAACGGGTTGGAGGCGCGCCTGGCCCAGGTCTTCGTCAATCTGATCACCAACGCGATTTCCTTCTGTCAGCCCGGCGATGCGGTGCGCATCTGGGCCAGGAAGCGGCAGAACCGGGTGCTGGTTGTGGTCGAAGACACCGGGCCTGGCATCCCCGAAGAGGCGCTGACGAAGGTCTTCAACCGGTTTTATTCCGAACGGCCCGAGCGGCAGTTTGGCAATCATTCGGGCCTCGGCCTCGCCATCTCGAAACAGATCGTCGAAGCCCATGGCGGCGTGATCTGGGCGGAGAATATCCGCCCGACCGAAGCCGATGTGACGTCTGAGCCCCTAGGCGCCCGCTTCGTCGTCGGTTTGCCCGTCTAAGTTTTCATGCGCGAACCTATCTCGCCCGAGCCGCTCGACACTTGGGGCGAGGTCAAGGGCGACACTCTCTCCTGTCATGGGACGGCTATCGCGTTGGATGGCCAAGGCCTCCTCCTGCTAGGGCCTTCCGGCAGCGGAAAATCCGCCCTGGCGCTCACTCTCATGAGCTTTGGCGCCGCGTTGATTGCCGATGATCGAGTCCGTATCCACGCTGAAGGCGGGTGCCTCTGGCTTCACCCGCCGCCCGAAGCAAAGCAGATGATCGAAGCGCGCCATGTGGGGCTTCTTGCCACGAATCCGCTTTGCCCCAAGGCGCCCTTGCGGCTTGCCGTCGATCTTGGCCGGCCCGAGCCTGACCGCTTGCCGCCCCACCGCTTTGTGACCTGGCAGGAGGCCGAGACCCCGCTGATCCTCGGTCAAGGCAATTCCACCCTTTGGGCGGCCCTGTTACAGTATCTCAAAGGTGGCCGGGTCGAGTGATCCGCCGCCCGGCAGCGCGGTGGAGAACGGACGATATGGAAGACAGTCAACCGGCAGAGCCAGCGGCCCGAGGCAGCAGCGCGGAAGAGGCGGCGCGGATCGTCTTTGTCTCAGGCCCCTCCGGTGCCGGGCGTTCCACTGCGATCCATGCGCTTGAGGATTTGGGGTTTGAGGCCATCGACAACCTCCCGCTCAGCCTTCTCCCGCGCCTTTTGGAAGGCCCCCCCCTTGGCAAACCTCTGGCGTTGGGGACAGATACCCGGAACCGCGACTACTCCGCCCAATCACTGATTGCCGCTGTCGATCAGATCAATGCCGACCCAAGTGTCTTGGCGGACCTGCTCTATCTTGACTGCGCGCCCGAGGTGCTGGAGCGCCGCTATTCCGAGACCCGCCGCCGCCACCCGCTGGCCCCGGAAGATCAGCCGATGCTGGGGATCGCGCTGGAAAAGGACCTGCTGGCCCCGGTCCGGGCACGCGCCAGCATCCTGATCGACACCTCGGCACTCACGCCCCATGACCTCCGCGCCGAGATCAACCGTTGGTTCGCGGGCGATGAGGCCACGTTGGCGCTGTCGGTCCAGTCCTTTTCCTACAAACGTGGCCTCCCAACCGGCGCCGATCTGGTGTTCGACTGCCGGTTCCTGCGCAATCCTTATTGGCGCGATGACCTCCGCAAACTCGATGGGCGGGACGCGGCGGTGCAAAGCTTCATCGCCGACGACCCCCGGTTTCCCGATTTCGCTGCCCAGGTCACCGCGCTGATCGAGACCCTGCTGCCGGCCTATCGCGATGAAGGCAAAAGCCATCTGACCGTCGCCTTCGGGTGTACCGGCGGGCAACACCGATCCGTGGCCATGGCCGAAAATCTCTCCACCCATCTTGCGAAAGGGGGATGGCAGGTGTCTAAGAGGCACCGGGAGTTAGAGAGGCGGGGTGTCCTACAGACCCCATAAGCCCAAGGAAGCCACCGATTGATCGGAATTGTCATCGTCGCACATGAGGGCCTGGCGCGGGAGCTTATGAAAGCGGCCCTGCATGTTGTTGGCCATCAAGAGGGGGTGGTGGCCATCGCCATCAACCCCGATGACGACCGGACCGCCCGGACCCGCGAGATTTGCGATGCCGCGGACGACGTCGACCAAGGTGACGGTGTCGTCGTTGTCACCGACATGTTCGGCGGCTCCCCCTCGAACCTGTCGCTCCGCGCCTGCCGCCCGCAGAACCGCAAGATCCTGACCGGCGCGAACCTTCCGATGATGATCAAACTGACCAAATCCCGACATTTGCCGGTGGAAACCGCCGCCGCGCTCGCCGCCGAAGCCGGTCGGCGCTATATCGATATTTTCGACGGGGCACCGGAATGAGTGACACGGTGACGCGCCAGCTGGAGATCCTGAATATCAAAGGGTTACACGCCCGCGCCTCGGCCAAATTTGTCGAGGTGGTCGAATCCCATGACGCCCGCGCCACCGTCCGCCGCGATGGGCTAAGCGCCGCCGGGGACTCGATCATGGGGCTTTTGATGTTGGCAGCTTCCTTAGGAACCTCTATTGAGGTCGAGACAAGCGGCTCGGACGCCCAAGCGCTGGCGGATGCCCTGGAAACGCTGGTGGCCGACAAGTTCGGCGAGGGAGATTAACGCCCCGTGCCGTCAGAAGAAGCCCGAGGGGGACAGGGTGCCGTGACCGATATCACCACCCCAGGTATCAAACGCAGGGCGCGCCCTGCTGAGGCCCCGCCGGGGCATATGGTCTATGACCGGCGCAGCCTGACCTATGCCAATAGTTTCGACAGTTGGTGGCGGCATCACACGATCCGCGCGATTGAGTGGTTCACGGGCAAGATCACTATTCTGCGCCGGGTGCGTCAGTTTGAGCGTTTGGGCGCGCCGATGGGGCAGGCGTTTTGGCCCGCAACCATGAAGGTTATGGGCATAGACCTGCAAACACCACAAGCACAGCTGGATCGGATTCCTGATGAGGGGCCTGTGGTTTTTGTGGCCAACCACCCTCATGGGCTGGTCGATGGGATGATCCTGGCCGATCTGATTGGCCGCCGCCGCGCGGATTACCGCATTCTGACCCGCGCGCTTCTGACGGGGCTGGACGAAAGCGCGGCGAGCTTCATGATCCCGGTCCCGTTTCCGCACGATCCCGAAGCCCAGGAGAAGATGATTGCGATGCGGGCGCAGGCGATGGAGCATCTGTCTGAGAACGGATTGATCGCGCTTTTCCCATCGGGTGTGGTGGCGACCTCTGAGACCGCCTTTGGCCCGGTGATTGAGGCGGAATGGAACGTCTTCACGGCCAAAATGATCCGTCGGTCGAACGCAACGATTGTGCCCTGTTTCTTCCAAGGCTCGAATTCACGCTGGTATCAGATCGCCAACCGCATCTCACCCGTTCTGCGCCAGGGCCTGCTGATCCATGAGGTCGTGCATTCCTTCGACAAGCCCCAGGCGCCGGTAATCGGCAACCCGATCACGCCCGACAAATGGGATGAACCGATCAAGAACCCGCGCCAGTTCATGGCGATGCTGCGTGAGCATACGCTTGGCCTGAAGTCCGATCCGGATCGGCCTTTCTGAGGCGATCTGCGCCCTTCTACCGGGTTGGGACCGGCACCTCTCCGCGATAGTCATAGAACCCGCGCTCGGTCTTCCGGCCCAGCCACCCGGCCTCGACATATTTTGTCAGCAGCGGGCAGGGCCGGTACTTCGTGTCGGCCAGCCCGTCATGCAGCACATTCATGATCGCCAGACAGGTGTCGAGCCCGATGAAATCGGCCAGCTCCAGCGGGCCCATCGGGTGGTTGGCACCAAGCTTCATGGATTGATCGATGGATTGGACGGAGCCGACGCCTTCGTAAAGCGTATAGACCGCCTCATTGATCATCGGCATCAGAATCCGGTTCACGATGAAGGCCGGGAAATCCTCGGCCGTTGCGGCGGTTTTGCCCAAGCGGTCGACCACGGATTTGCAGGCCTGGAAGGTTTCCTCATCGGTGGCGATCCCGCGGATCAACTCCACCAATTGCATCACCGGCACCGGGTTCATGAAGTGGAACCCCATGAATTTCTCGGGCCGATCCGTGCGGCTGGCGAGGCGGGTGATTGAGATTGAGGAGGTGTTGGAGGTCAGGATCGTCTGCGGCGTCAGATGTGGCAGAAGATCCTCGAAAATTGCTTGCTTTACGGTCTCGCGCTCGGTCGCCGCTTCGATGATGAGGTCCGAAGGCCCAAGCTCGGAAAGCGTCAGCGTTGTCGAAATCCGCCCAAGCGCGGCTGTCTTCTCGGCCTCGGTGATCTTCTCGCGGCTCACCTGGCGGTCGAGATTGCGGGTGATCAGGGCCTGTGCATTCTCCAGCATCTCCTCAGAAATGTCATTGAGAACAACGTCATACCCGGCAAGTGCGCAGACATGGGCGATGCCGTTGCCCATCTGCCCCGCGCCGACGATCCCGATTGTCTGAATCTCCATGCCCGGCACCCTTTTCGCCTCGGATTTGCGCCGCACCATAGGCCCCGCCGCCCCTGGCGCACAAGGCCCGAGAGGCGCGGCAAATTCGGCGAAAAATCCCCTCAACTTCGCGGTTTAGCTAATTGGAAAGGCGGGCGGGCCACCGTGGGCGCGGGTGAGACGAATCGCTATTGGGATGTGGGTGATGAGCTATGCACAACCGGGCCATGGGCCCTTGGACTATCAACCGGTGAGCTATCCCGGTTCAACGATGACCTTTCGCGGACCGGCGGTGGATTTATCCGGCGGATATGTGCTCTGCCTTGGCGGGTCTGAGACGTTTGGCAAATTCGTAAGCGCGCCGTTTCCGGAGCAATTGGCCGATCGGCTGGAGGTTCCGGTTGTCAATATGGGCGCGATGAATGCCGGTCTGGACCTGATGTTGCATGACCCCGCGATCCGGGCCGGGATTATGGGGGCCGACGCGGTGGTTCTGCAAATCATGGGCGCGCAGAACATGACCAATCGATTCTATCGCGTGCATCCGCGGCGGAACGACCGGTTTCTGGAGGCCTCGAGCCTTCTACAAACGATCTTCCGGGAGATTGATTTCACGGAGTTTCATTTCACGCGCCACATGCTGTCCTCGCTGCAACTGATCTCGCAAGAGCGGTTCGGCATCGTGGTGGAAGAGTTGCGGGAGGCGTGGCGCGCACGGATGAACCAATTCATCAGTCAAATCCGCGTGCCCGTGCATCTTTTGTGGATGTCCCGCCATGCCCCGGCGGATCAGCCGCCAAGCGGGGAGTTGGGCAGCGACCCCTTGTTCATCTCGCAGGAGATGTTGCAGGGCATTGCCCATAAGGCCGAGAGCTTGAGCCTCTGTATCAGCGATGCCGCGGATCGGGAGAACCCGACCCGGGATATGTTCTTCGCGTCGTCTGAGGAAGCCGCGGCACGCATTCTGCCGGGCCCGCGCTTACACGAACGCGCGGCCGAGATGCTCTACGATCAGATGGGCAGATAACGAAGAAACCCGCCGGGTGGGCGGGTTTCCTTTAACGCTAGATTGGGCTGGGCTCAGCCGAGCTTCTCGGTCAATTCCGGCACAGCGGTGAAGAGGTCGGCGACCAGGCCGTAATCGGCGACCTGGAAGATCGGCGCCTCTTCATCTTTGTTGATGGCCACGATGACCTTCGAATCCTTCATGCCCGCCAAATGCTGGATCGCGCCGGAGATGCCGACGGCGATGTAAAGCTCTGGTGCCACAACCTTGCCGGTTTGACCCACCTGCCAATCGTTTGGCGCGTAGCCCGAGTCGACCGCCGCGCGGGAGGCGCCGACGGCGGCCCCAAGCTTGTCGGCCAGCTTCTCGATCAGCGCGAAGTCTTCCTCAGACCCCACGCCGCGCCCGCCGGAGACCACAACGCCAGCCGAGGTCAGTTCGGGGCGATCACTTTCGGCCACCTTGTCCTCCACCCATTCGCTGAGGCCCGAGGCGGCAGGCGCATCGACCATCTCAACCGAGGCCGAGCCACCCGTGGGCGCGGCATCGAAGGTCGAGGTGCGGAAGCTGACGACTTTCTTGGCATCCGCCGACTTCACGGTCTGGATCGCGTTGCCCGCATAGATCGGGCGCTCAAACGTGTCGGCATCGACAACGGCGGAGGCGTCCGAGATCACCATGACGTCCAAAAGCGCCGCAACCCGCGGCAGGATGTTCTTGGCATCCGTGGTCGCAGGCGCCGCGATATGGGTGTAGTCGCCCGCAAGGCCCACGATCAGATCGGCGGTGGATTCCGCCAGGCGGTGGCCCAGGCTGTCGCCCTCGGCACAAAGCACTTTCGACACGCCCTCAATCGTGGCGGCCTCATCCGCGGCGGCTTTGGCTGAGGCCCCGGCGCAGAGCACTGTCACATCGCCAAGCGCCTTGGCGGCGGTCACCGCTTTGGCGGTGGCGTCCATCGCCAATTCACCACCGGTCACTTCGGCAAGCAGAAGAACAGCCATCAGAGCACCCCCGCGTCGTCTTTGAGTTTCTGGATCAGTTCATCGACCGAGCCGACCATGACCCCGGCTTTCCGCGCCTCAGGCTCGGCAGTTGCCACAATCTCCAGCCGCGGGGTGACATCGACGCCGTAATCGGCGGCGGTTTTCTCATCCAAAGGCTTCTTCTTCGCCTTCATGATGTTCGGCAGTGAGGCATAGCGCGGCTCATTCAGGCGCAGATCGACGGTGATGATGGCAGGCATTGTCACTTTGATGGTCTGAAGGCCGCCATCGACCTCACGGGTCACCAGCGCATGATCCCCCTCTATCGCGACCTCCGAGGCGAAGGTGGCTTGTGACCAGCCGGTCAAGGCCGCCAGCATCTGGCCGGTGGCGTTCATGTCATTGTCGATGGCTTGCTTGCCGGCCAGAACCAGGCCGGGCTGCTCTTCATCAATCACCGCTTTCAGGATTTTGGCGACGGCAAGCGGTTCGATATCCGTGTGCACATCCTCAGTGGCCACAACCAGGATCGCGCGGTCCGCGCCCATGGCGAGCGCCGTCCGCAGCGTCTCTTGCGCCTGTTTCACGCCAATCGAGACCGCAACGACCTCCTCGGCCTTGCCCGCTTCCTTCAGCCGGATCGCCTCTTCCACCGCGATCTCGTCGAACGGGTTCATCGACATCTTCACATTCGCAAGATCGACACCGGACCCGTCCGCCTTCACGCGAACCTTCACGTTGTAGTCGATCACGCGCTTAACAGGCACAAGCACCTTCATCTGCACGTCTCTCCTGTTCCTGGGGCGGGGCAAGAATCCCCATCCCCCCTTTCATTCCCGAGGGGTGTTAGCCTGCTTGCCGGGGCGAAAACAGTCCAAAATCGACGCGAAGCGGCAATCCGACGCCGCGTTACGTCGGATCAAGGTTACGTCAAGCGCCGGATGCGTGGACCAGTTCGACCATCACAGCGGTATAGACAAGCGCCGTCGCGACCAAGACGAAGATATGCCAGATCGTGTTATGGAACGGCAGTTGTTCCCACACGTGGAAGATGACGCCTGCGGTGTAGAGAAGCCCGCCGATCAGAAGCAGGATAAGCCCCGCTTGGCTAAGCCCTGCCAACGCCTCGCCCCCAAGGGCAATCCCCGCCCACCCGAGGGAGAGGTAAAGCGCGAGGTCCAGAAGCCGGATCCGCCCGGGCGCAAAAAGGATGATCGAGGCGCCAATCAGGGCAACCGTCCATACCCCCGCCAGGAACCAGCCACCTTGCGTGCCGGTCAGCAGGATAAACGGTGTATAGGTGCCCGCGATTTTCAGATAGATCGCCGATTGGTCGATCCGGCGCAGGCGATCCTGCCATTCCGGGGTCAGGATCATGTTGTAAAGCGCCGAGCAAAGCAGCATCGCGATCAGGCAGATTGTGTAGATCGTGGTCGCCGTGATCACGGTGGCATCGCCAATCCAGACGGCGGCAAGCGTGATCATGACCGGCCCGGCGATCATCGCCGCCGACAGGCCGGAGACATGCACCACAGCGTCCGAGATATACTCGGCACGGCTGTATTTGTCTGGATCACGCCGGTTGAGCAAAGGGACCTCCGCTGCGGTCTATGATCCAACCTACTCTGAATTGATTAAGGGTCAATTGGCGGGGCGGTTCGGCTTCCGTTAGGTCATCCGGCGCTGAAAAGGCCATTGCCTTGTGTTAACTTGGTCTCGGGTCCTGGCAGGAGGCGGCAGATGGAAAGAGTTCTGGGCATTGGCGGTGTGTTCTTTCGGTCGAAAAACCCTAAGGCGCTGGCCGAGTGGTATTTCACCCATCTCGGCATTGATCTTGTGCCGAATGATTATGAGAGCCCGTGCTGGCAGCAAGAGGCGGGGACCACCGTCTTTGCGCCTTTTGAGCAATCGACCGAGTATTTTGGCGAGCCGGATCAGCAGTTCATGCTGAACTTCCGGGTGCGTGATTTGGCGGCGATGGTGGCGCAGCTTGAGAGGGCTGGGGTTGAGGTGCGTCCGGACCCGAACTCGCCGTATCCCAATGGGAAGTTCGCTTGGTTGAACGATCCGGAGGGGAATCCGATTGAGTTGTGGGAGCCGGCTTAGGGCGTAGAAAGATC
>JANQNZ010000215.1 GCA_028279315.1 Rhodophyticola sp.
AAGCCTTCGGCCACGACACCCTGACCGGCAAAGGCCGCGTCACCATGGAGGAGCACACCCATCACGGCTGTGCGTTCGCTGTCATTCAGCTGATCCTGCTTGGCGCGCACCTTGCCCAGGACCACCGGGTTCACCGCCTCCAGGTGGGAGGGGTTGGCCGTCAGCGACAGGTGCACCGAATTGCCATCGAACTCCCGATCCGAAGAGGCGCCCAGGTGGTATTTCACATCGCCTGACCCATCCACATCTTCGGGTTTGAACGACCCACCCTGAAACTCATTAAAGATCGCGCGGTAGGGTTTGGCCATCACATTGGCCAGGACGCTCAGGCGCCCGCGGTGCGGCATCCCGATCACGATCTCTTTCAGGCCCAGACTGCCGCCGCGTTTGATGACCTGCTCCATCGCGGGGATCAGCGCTTCGCCGCCGTCGAGGCCAAAGCGCTTGGTGCCCATGTATTTGACATGCAGGAATTTTTCGAAGCCTTCGGCCTCAACCAGCTTATTCAGGATCGCCTTCCGGCCTTCGCGGGTGAACTGGATTTCCTTGCCGTACCCCTCGATCCGCTCTTTCAGCCACGCGGATTCCTCAGGGTTCGAAATATGCATGTATTGCAGCGCGAAAGTGCCGCAATAGGTGCGCTTCACGATCTCCAGGATCTGCCGGATCGAGGCGTGCTGCAGCCCCAGCACATTGTCGAGGAAGATCGGGCGGTCCAGATCGCCTTCGGTAAACCCATAGGATTTCGGGTCAAGCTCGGGATGCGGGGTCTGATCGCGCATGCCGAGCGGGTCCAGGTCGGCGACCAGATGGCCCCGGATCCGATAGGCGCGGATCAGCATCAGCGCCCGGATTGAATCGAGCACTGCCCGCTGGATCTGCTCATCGGTGACGGCAACACCCTGCTCCGCGGCCTTGTCTTTGATCTTCTTACCGGCCTCTTTGACCTCCGCCGCCGCTATGGGCCATTCCCCGGTCAAAGCGTGGGTCAGATCGTCTTCTGGCATTGGCGGCCAGTCATTGCGTGCCCAAGACGGGCCCTTGGCCTCCGCCTTCACGTCCAACTCGGCGTCGCCAAGCGCCCGGAAGAACTCCGCCCAGGCAGCATCCACCGCATTCGGATCGTTGGCGTATTGGGCGTAGAGTTGCTCCAGATAAGCCGCGTTATGGCCTTGCATGAAGCTGGAGGCGTGGAACAGGTCGTTGGGGGATTGTTCGGTCATTGTCTTTCGTCCTCCCGTCTTTCCTTCGTCTGTCTGGCCCTGCGCCGATCCCGTGCAGGCGCGAGGCCTCTATCTGATTTCGCGCAAAACCACGTTTTGAACCGTGCTGCGCAAGCCGCCATAGCTGTGCCCGGCCCCCGACACCTCAACATAAGAGGCAGGGACGCCACGCGACTGCAACTGCGCGATATATGTCTGGGCCAAAACCGGAAACGCGTTATCGTCATTGGCGCCAGTCACCGCAATCACACGTGTCGAGGCCGGCACATTACCAACAAACCGGCTTGGCGATTGGCTGTTGGACCAATTGCCCCGGCCACGCATCTGCCGCCAGCGCGAGATATCGCAGGGGCAGGAGACCAAAACCGCCACATCGACCACACCCGGGAACCGTCCAATCACGGCCCCCAATTGCGCGGCGCCCCCGGAATGGCCAATGGCGATGACCTGCGAGGCCCCGGTTGCGCTGCGCAGATTCTGGATCGTCTCCGCAACAAGCTGATTGTTGCGCCTTGTATAGTGATCCCGCCGGTTGTTGTTTGATCCTGGCGACTGGAGTCCCTGCCCGTCCGCGTAGCCGGGCCGCAACATCCCAAACGCAATCACGTTCCGATTCCGGCCAGCAATCTGCTGCGCGATGTCGTAGTGATAGGTGGCGTTCGACCCGTCACTCAGATCGCCATGGAGCGTGACGACCAAGACCGAGCCTTGCTGGTTGCCGAAGAGGCGGCCTTGGAGCGGTCCGGGGCTTTGCGCAAAGGCCGTGGAGGTGATGAGGGAGAGCAAGAGGGCAAGGCTGAACGCCAAAAGAAGGCGTATCGTGTTCCCGCCGACGTCAAACCTTGTCATCTCATCGCCCTTCGATCGTTGTGGTCGAGCACCCGTTGCTGCGATACATCGGGCGCGGCAACCAGCCTACCCAATCGCCTTCAACACCGCCTCGCCCAGGCCCGCGGGGCTGTCGGCCACCACGATCCCGGCGCTTTGCATCGCTTCGATTTTGTCTTCCGCGCCGCCTTTGCCACCGGCCACAATTGCGCCTGCGTGGCCCATGCGCCGGCCCGGCGGTGCGGTGCGGCCCGCGATGAAGCCTGCGGTGGGTTTCCAGCGGCCTTTCTTTTTCTCAGAGGCCAAGAACTCCGCCGCCTCTTCCTCGGCTGAGCCGCCGATCTCGCCGATCATGATGATCGACTCGGTTTCGTCGTCGGCCAGAAACCACTCCAAAACGTCGATATGTTCAGTCCCTTTGATCGGATCACCGCCGATCCCCACACAGGTCGATTGGCCCAGCCCCACATCGGAGGTCTGTTTCACCGCCTCATAGGTCAGCGTGCCCGAGCGGCTCACAACACCCACCGACCCACGCTTATGGATATGGCCCGGCATGATCCCGATCTTGCAGGCATCCGGCGTGATGATGCCGGGGCAGTTCGGCCCGATCAGGATCGAGCTGGAGCCTTCCAGCGCGCGCTTCACCTTCATCATATCGAGCACCGGAATGCCCTCGGTGATGCAGCAGATCAACTCCATCTCCGCGTCGATGGCCTCCAGGATCGAGTCTGCGGCAAAGGGCGGCGGCACATAGATGACGCTCGCGTTGGCGCCGGTGATCTCTTTCGCCTCATGGACTGAGTTAAAGACCGGCAGGTCCAGATGCGTCATGCCGCCTTTGCCCGGCGTCACGCCTCCGACCATTTTCGTGCCATAGGCGATGGCCTGCTCGGAATGGAACGTCCCTTGGGAGCCGGTGAAGCCCTGGCAAATGACTTTGGTGTTTTCGTTGACGAGGACTGCCATATTGGAAGTCTCCTTAGTTTTGAGCGTCGCGGTAAGCGAAGACGAATGCCGGTAGCGACAGAATTGTAATTGCGGCAGCGAAGAACGTCCGGAATCCAAACCCGACCAGCAGATCGGATTCAACGTTCCGGGCGCTCGCGTCACAGTCTGGGTTGAAGAGGAGAACGCCCTTGGCCCATTCAATTGGGGATAGGTTGCAGTCGGTCAGTCGTGCCAAGGCCACAATCTGAAGGAGCCAGAGGACGAGAAGTACGCCGACGAAGAGCAAAGCCGCGCGACGTAGACCCCCCGTTCTGACCGCGACGGTCAAAGCCGTGAGGTAGGCAATGATCGCCACCAGCGTTCCTCCAATTACAACCAGGCCCATCGACTCAGGTCACCCCTTCACCGCCGCGACGATCTTCTCGGCGCCGTCTTTCAGATCATCGGCAGCGATCACGTTGAGGCCTGAGCCCGCGATGATCTCTTTGCCTTTCTCCACGTTGGTCCCCTCCAGGCGCACCACCAGGGGCACTTGCAAGCCCACCTCCTTTACCGCGGCAATCACGCCTTCGGCGATGATGTCGCAGCGCATGATGCCGCCGAAGATGTTCACCAGGATGCCTTTGACGTTCGGGTCCGAGGTGATGATTTTGAAGGCTTCGGTCACCTTCTCCTTCGTGGCGCCGCCGCCAACATCTAGGAAGTTGGCGGGCTCAGACCCGTAGAGCTTGATGATATCCATCGTCGCCATGGCGAGGCCCGCGCCATTCACCATGCAGCCGATCTCGCCATCAAGCGCGATATAGTTGAGGTCAAACTTCGAGGCGGCAAGTTCCTTCGGATCCTCCTCCGTCTCATCCCTAAGCGCGGCGATGTCGGGGTGGCGGTAGACCGCGTTCCCGTCGAAGCCCATCTTCGCGTCCAGGCATTTCAGATCGCCTTTGTCGGTCACGATCAGCGGGTTGATCTCCAGCATCTCCATGTCTTTGTCCACAAAGAGCTTATAGAGCGTGCCCATCAGCCCCACGCATTGCTTCACCTGGGCGCCTTCCAGCCCCAGCATGAAGGCGATGCGGCGCCCGTGATACGGCTGATACCCGGTGGCGGGGTCAACGCTGAAGGACAGGATCTTCTCAGGCGTCTCGGCGGCGACTTCTTCGATATCCATGCCGCCTTCGGTCGAGCAGACAAAGGAAATCCGGCTGGTCTGGCGGTCGACCAGAAGTGCCAGATACATCTCGGTCTCAATGCCTGAACCATCTTCGACATAGATGCGGTTGACCTGTTTGCCGACAGGGCCGGTCTGATGGGTGACAAGCGTCCGGCCCAACATCTTCTTGGCCTCATCGGCGGCTTCCTCAACCGATTTGGCCAGGCGCACACCGCCCTTCTCGCCTGCGTCCACTTCCTTAAAGCTGCCTTTGCCGCGGCCGCCGGCATGGATCTGCGCCTTCACCACCCAAAGCGGGCCATCCAACTGCCCCGCCATGGTCTTTGCATCTTCGGCCCTGGTGACCACACGGCCATCACTGACTGGCGCGCCATAATCGCGCAGAAGCGCTTTCGCCTGGTATTCATGAATGTTCATGAAGAAATCGTCCCGTCATCTACTGTTGTTTCACCCGTCTAAGCACAGCCTAAGCGTGTAATAAAACGGCATTCTGCCGCATGCAGGGGGTTTCGCGGGAAAAAGCGACATTTGTGATCACACGTCCAAAAAGTGTGATCACAAAACGCCAACCCCTTGTCGTGAACCGAGTTTATCGGCCGATTCGTTTCGGCGTCGCACAGGTCATTTTCGGAACCGTCCGCGCACTAGGCCCAGCGGAATTGACAGAAGCTCCATCAACCCACGCCGGATCAGCGGGCGGACCCGCGCGCCGGACCCACCCAGCGTTGGGTCGTTTTTCACCAGGCGGTTGATTTGGTCCGCCGCAGGCCTCCCCACCAACTCCCGCAGGTCCGTGATCTCAGATCGGCCTTTGTCGATATTCCCATGCAGGCGCGGGGAATGCAGGATCCGCGGCGCGGTGGTGTCTGAGGACATGATGTTGAGGGCCCGCAACCCCATCAGATTGTATTCCTCTGGCAAAGTCGCGATGCGCAGGTCGCTTTGAAACAGCAACTCCCGCAACACGCCTTGGTCACGCGGCAGATCATCGGCCTTGATCGCCGCGATCAACGCAGCCCAAAGCGCATCGGTTGCTGGGGATTTGCGCTGACCAATCACGCCGGAGTTCAGTTGCGGAAAGGCGGCGGGCAGCTGGGTCCGCCACGGTGTCATCGTATGCTCCACCGCGCGGTAGGGGTCATGGGCCATCGCTAGGTCAAACCGCTCCAACACATCAAAGATGTCGGAGGGGTCAGCCACCACCCAGGTATCGGCATCCAGATAGACCGCACGCGCAAAGCGGGTGCGCATCAGCGCCTCAAACTTGGGGCGAAACCACCTTTCGATCTGGTGAACTTGCTGAAACGGCCCCGAAACCCCCGCCTGATCGGTGAAAAGATCGATCGGAATGTCAGGCGCGTGGGCTTTCAGCCGCGTTGCGGATTGGGTGGCGAGGGCCGTATAGCCGGCCCCCGTTGTCGCAAAGATAAAGCCCTTATCGGCCGGGTCCCCGTCCTGTCGGTCCGAGGTCATCGCGGCCCCACAGGCGACGTTGGCCAGGCCTTAGCCCAGGCTCTCATCAATGGCCTTACAGGCGTCGACCAGGCCTTTCACCGCATCGACGGAATTGTCGAACATCACCTGCTCATCCTTGGTCAGGTTGATGTCCACAATCCGTTCGATACCGCCCGCGCCAATCACCGTGGGCACGCCCACATACATGCCTTTCAGCCCAAACTGGCCGTCGCAATAGGCGGCACAAGGCAGAACGCGTTTCTGGTCTTTCAGATAGGCCTCGGCCATTTCGATGGCCGAGGTGGCAGGCGCATAGAAGGCCGACCCGGTTTTCAGAAGGCCCACGATCTCGGCCCCGCCATCGCGGGTGCGCTGCACAATCGCATCGAGTTTTTCCTGGGTCGTCCAGCCCATCGCCACCAGATCGGGCAGCGGGATCCCGGCGACCGTGGAATAGCGCACCGAGGGCACCATCGTATCGCCATGGCCGCCCAGCACAAAGGCGGTGACGTCCTTCATCGAGACCTCGAACTCCTCTGCCAGGAAATGGCGGAACCGTGCACTATCGAGCACACCGGCCATGCCGCAGACTTTCTCGTGAGGCAGGCCCGAGAACTCCCTGAGCGCCCAGACCATGGCGTCAAGCGGGTTGGTGATGCAGATCACAAAGGCATCCGGTGCGTTGGCCGCAATACCCTCGCCCACGGATTTCATGACTTTCAGATTGATGCCCAGAAGATCGTCCCGGCTCATCCCCGGTTTCCGCGGCACACCCGCCGTCACGATACACACATCCGCGCCCGCGATATCGGCATAGTCATTGGTGCCTTTCAGCGCGGCGTCGAATTTCTCCGACGGGCCGGATTCGGCGATATCGAGCGCTTTGCCCTGGGGAATGCCCTCGGCAATGTCAAAAAGCACGACATCGCCCAGTTCTTTCAGCGCCGCGAGATGGGCAAGCGTGCCGCCGATTTGCCCCGCGCCGATGAGTGCGATCTTGGGTCTGGCCATGAGATCAATCTCCAAATCCCTCGTTGATACTGGCGCGAGGCCTAGCGGGCAGGCCCGTGCGGCGCAAGTCCGAGGCAGCGCGGCGGAAAGCCCCAGGGGGCGCGGCACGTCCAGTAAGGGACCGGAATCATGAGCGAAAAGCGAAGGCGTCAGCGGGTTGTCGGATCGGCAGGCAGGGGCCGAACCTCTGCACCAAGGCGCGTCATGTGCCGGGGGATGGGCGCTCTGCGTCGGAAACCGCCAGGGCGATTCTGCCCACGTGACCGGGGGTGCGTCGGCGGCGTTGCGTGCTCTTAGAGCGGCTCGCCCAAGGGCGCCGGGGTCAAGGCTTCAAAGGACTGGCCCGAGGCCATCAAACAGGTCATGCCGTCAGCGCTGGTGACGGTAATGGTCCAGGTGCCGGTCTCATCCGAGGCATAGACCTCCACAATGCGGTTGCCCGGGCCCATGCCGATGGACCGCGCGGTTTCGCCATAGCGGCTGGCCAAGGTCCCGATGATCGCGGCGCGTTCGCCGCAGATGATATTGCCCGAGCGTTGTGCGATGCCAGGTTCTGCTAAGGGGATAAGCGCCAAGGCCGCCCCGATTAAGACATGCGTACTCTTCGGTATTTTTATCATTATCCTGCCTTTCCGATCCGGAGAGCCCGATGGAATGGCAGCCCGCGAGAGAGGTCCGCGCGTTACCGCCAGGCTCCCCTCTGCTGTCATGGTGCCCCGGCCACCACGGCCGGATGCGCTGGTGCCTGTATCCCAAAAGATGCCGAAGAATTCGTTAATCCTCAAGAAATCCGCCACAAAACCGTTACAAATTCCGGCGCCTGAGTCCGATTTGTCGCAAATTCGGGGTGCCCAATTCTCGCGGCACTGCGGCATGAAGGAGCTTGCGTTAGAGGCCCGGCCATGGTTTTGCCGCCCGGACCACAGATTTGAGACGGAGAGCCCCATGGACAGCCGCGCCCGCCCCTATCGTTCGGTTCTCTACATCCCCGGCTCTCGCGAGCGGGCGCTGGAAAAGGCCAAGACGCTGCCCGTCGATGCGATCATTTTCGATCTGGAAGACGCGGTTGCGCCGGACGAAAAAGCCAATGCGCGCAACCTCTTGGCAGAAGCCCTCCGCGACGGCGGCTATGGCGCCCGGGCACAGATCGTGCGGATCAATGGGTTCGATACGGACTGGGGCGCCGATGATCTGGCGGTGATTGCGACCGCGAAACCCGACGCCATCTTGCTCCCCAAGGTCGACAGCGCGGAGGACATCGCTGCGCTTGCAAAGAGGCTCGATGCGCTGTCCGGCACCACTGAGACGGCAATCTGGGCGATGATGGAGACCCCGCTTGGCATCCTGAACGCGTCAGACATCGCGACTGCGCCTTGGATGGCGGGGTTTGTGATGGGCACCAACGACTTGGCGAAAGACCTCGGCACCCGCCCGCACCCGACCAGAGAGCCGCTTCTGACCGCCCTACAAACCTGCCTTCTGGCCGCCCGCGCCCAAGGCCTGGCCTGCATCGACGGGGTCTATAACGCCTTCAAAGACGAGGCGGGGTTGGAGGCCGAATGCACCCAAGGCCGCGATATGGGGTTTGATGGCAAGACCCTGATCCATCCGGCCCAGATCGAGATCGCCAACCGCGTCTTCGCCCCCTCGGATGACGACATAGCGCTTGCGGAACGCCAAATCGCGGCCTTCGACGCGGCGATGGCAGCGGGCCAGGGCGTTGCGGTTCTCGATGGCAGTATCGTAGAAAACTTGCATGTGGAAACGGCCCGCGCCACGCTGGCCAAAGCCGCCGCCATCGCCAGCTTGGAGCACGCATAAATGGGCTTTATCCTTCTGATCCTCGGCATCGCGCTGTTCATCGGCGCCCATGCCTTCAAACGCCTTGCCCCTGATGCCCGCTCCAGATTGGGGGAGCCGGGCAAAGGCCTGGTCGCACTCCTGCTTCTGGTCGCGATTGTGTTGATGGTGATTGGATACCGGAGCGCGGGGTTCGTGAATGTCTGGTTCCCGCCCGCCTTCATGATCCATATCGCGAACCTGCTGATCCTGATCGGGTTCTGGTTCTTCGCGCTCAGCGCGATCCCGGGCACGATCTCCGCGCGGGTGCGGCACAAGCAGCTGACCGGCGTGAAGGCCTGGGCCGTTGGGCACCTTCTGGTGAATGGCGATCTGGCCTCGATCTTGCTGTTTGGCGGATTGTTGGGCTGGGCCGTCTTCCAGGTGATCCTGATCAACCGGGCGGAGCCGGAATGGGAACGCCCGGCCAACGCCTCGGTCCGAAACGACGCGATTGCCTTTGGGGTCGGCCTTGTCCTCTATATCATCGTGGCGTTTGTCCACACCTGGCTTGGCTATTACCCGTTCCCGGCCTGATGCAGCTTTACCGGTTCCTGTCCGAAGACGACACCTCCGCTTTCTGCCACAAGGTGACGGCGGCGCTGAACAAAGGCTGGGCCCTGCACGGAGACCCAACTTATGCCTTTGATGCTAAACGGGGCGTGATGCGCTGCGGGCAAGCTGTGGTGAAGGAGGTGCCCGGTGACTACCACCCCGATCTGACCCTGGGGGAGCAGTGATGACCAAAACCAATCCCGGGCGTTTCTTTGAGGATTACCAGCTTGGTCAGGTCATTGACCACGCCACACCCCGCACCGTCGGCGCGGGCGAACGGGCGCTTTACCACGCGCTCTACCCCGCCCGCCACGCGCTCTATTCCGCTGACACTTTCGCCCAGCGCTGCGGGCTGGAGCAAAGCCCGCTCGACGATCTGATTGGGTTTCACACTGTGTTCGGCAAGACCGTCCCCGACATCTCGCTGAACGCGGTGGCCAATCTCGGCTATGCCGAGGGGCGGTTTCATGTGCCGGTTTGGCCGGGCGATACGCTTCGCAGCCGGTCTGAGGTGATTGGACTCAGACAAAACTCCAACGGCAAATCGGGCGTTGTCTATGTGCGAACCCAAGGGCTGAACCAACACGGAACGGTGGTGCTTGACTATGTCCGGTGGGTCATGGTGCGGAAAGGCGATCTGGGTGCGCCCGCGCCCGAGACGATGATCCCAGACCTGGCGCCAGCTGTGCCGCCGGAAACGCTGCTCGTGCCCGAAGGCCTCGACTTCACCCATTATGATTTTGCCTTGGCCGGGGAACCGCATCGGTGGGGCGATTACGAGATCGGTGAGATCATCGACCATGTGGATGGCGTGACGCTGGAAGAGGCCGAGCATATGATGGCCACGCGCCTCTGGCAGAACACGTCCAAAGTGCATTTCGACGGCACTAACCGTGAGGACGGCAAACACCTGATCTATGGCGGCCATATCATCAGCCTCGCCCGCGCGCTCAGCTTCAATGGGCTCGCGAATGCGCAGATGATCGCCGGGATCAATGCGGGCGCCCATGCCAATCCGGCTTTCGCGGGTGATACGGTGCGTGCCTGGAGCGAGGTTCTGGACAAGGCGGAGACCGCCGCACCCAGCATTGGCGCGATCCGGCTGCGGCTGGTGGCGACAAAAGGCGGCGCCCCCGGCGCGCTTCGGGGTGAGGGTGGCAAATACCTGCCCGAGGTGCTGCTTGACCTGGATTACTGGGCGTTGATGCCGACATAGCCCGCAAACGTGATCACACGCCGAAAGCTCGTGATCACATCTGCCTGATCTGCGGCGTTAGGCCCCAGATTTCCCCGCGATTTTCCAAGCCCCATGCGTGACAGCGGCAAAAAAGCCGCTATGGATAGAGTGAGTAGTTCAGAGTCCAAGCTCAACCTGGAAGGGTGTTCGCCATGGCAGACGTGAACCGGGGCAACCGGCCCCTCTCCCCCCATTTGACGGTGTACCGGCCGCAATTGAATTCGATCACTTCGATCCTGGTGCGGATCACCGGCAACGCGCTTTTGGTCGCTGCGCTTTTGATCGTCTGGTGGCTGCTCGCCGCGGCCTCGGGGCCAGCGTATTTTGCCATGGTCGATGGGCTGATCACCTCGGTCCTGGGCGACCTCATCATGCTCGGCTCGGTCCTGGCACTTTGGTATCACGCGCTTGGCGGGGTGCGGCATCTGATTTGGGATGCCGGTTACGGCCTTGATGTCGACACGGCGGACAAGATGGGCTGGGGCATGATCATCGGATCGGTCGCGCTTACCTTCCTGACCGTCATCGCGATTTAAGGGGGCTGATATGGCATTTCTGACCGACCGCAAACGTGTCGACGGCCTGGGCTCGGCCAAAGAGGGCACCCATCATTTCTGGTCCATGACCGTGACCGCCGTGGCGCTTTTGATCCTGACGCCGATGTTCCTTTTCTCCGTCGGGCCGCTTTTGGGCGAACCCCACGCCGAGGTGGTCGCGGGCCTGTCGCGCCCCTTCACCGCCATTGTCACCGCGCTGATGCTGATTGTGGGCTTTCACCATTTCCGCCTGGGTGTGCAGACGCTGATCGAGGATTACGTCCGCGGCTTGGCCCGGAAAATCTGGATCATCGTGATGATCATCGTGAGCTATGGGCTGGCCGCCACGGGCCTTGTGGCCTTGGCGCAAATCGCGCTCTAACGCGTTTCAGGAGCAAAGTGACATGACGGCTTCTTACGACCTCACCCATCACACTTATGACGTTGTTGTTGTCGGCGCCGGCGGCTCGGGCCTGCGCGCCACCCTCGGCATGGCCGAACAGGGGCTGAAGACCGCCTGTGTGACGAAGGTGTTCCCAACCCGCTCCCACACCGTCGCCGCCCAAGGCGGGATCGCCGCGTCTTTGGGCAATATGGGCCCAGACAGCTGGCAGTGGCATATGTATGACACGGTCAAAGGCTCGGATTGGCTCGGCGATACCGACGCGATGGAGTATCTGGCCCGCGAGGCGCCGAAAGCGGTCTATGAGTTGGAGCACTACGGCGTCCCCTTCTCCCGCACCGAAGAGGGCAAGATTTATCAACGCCCCTTCGGCGGCCACACCACCGAATTCGGCGAAGGCCCGCCGGTCCAGCGCACCTGTGCCGCCGCCGACCGCACTGGCCACGCGATCCTGCACACGCTTTATGGCCAAAGCCTGAAGAATAACGCGGAATTCTTCATCGAGTATTTTGCGACCGACCTCCTGATGTCCGAAGACGGGCAATGCCAGGGCGTGGTGGCCTGGAAGCTCGACGATGGCACGATGCATGTCTTCAACGCTAAGATGGTGGTTCTGGCGACGGGCGGTTATGGCCGCGCCTATTTCTCGGCCACTTCGGCCCATACCTGCACCGGCGACGGCGGCGGAATGGTCGCGCGCCAGGGATTGCCGCTTCAAGATATGGAGTTTGTGCAGTTCCACCCCACGGGCATCTATGGCTCCGGCTGTCTGATCACCGAAGGTGCGCGGGGCGAAGGCGGGTATCTGACGAATTCCGAGGGCGAGCGCTTCATGGAGCGTTATGCGCCCACCTATAAAGACCTCGCCTCTCGCGATGTGGTCTCGCGCTGCATGACGCTGGAAATCCGCGAGGGCCGCGGCGTGGGCGATCAGGGGGACCATATCCACCTGCACCTGAACCACCTGCCGCCCGAGACCCTGGCCGAACGCCTGCCGGGCATCTCAGAGTCAGCGCGCATCTTTGCGGGCGTCGATCTGACGAAGGAACCGATCCCGGTTCTGCCCACCGTCCATTACAATATGGGCGGCGTCCCGACGAATTACTGGGGCGAGGTGCTGAACCCAACGAAAGACGACCCCGACGCGATTGTGCCCGGCCTGATGGCCGTGGGGGAGGCCGGCTGCGCCAGTGTGCATGGCGCGAACCGCTTGGGCTCCAACAGCCTGATCGACCTTGTGGTCTTTGGCCGTGCCGCCGCGATCAAAGCGGGCGAGGTGGTGGACGCAAACGCGCCGAACCCGAGCCTCAACCAAGCCTCCCTCGACAGCGCGCTCGCGCGTTTCGATCAGGTCCGCCATGCCGATGGTGCGGTGCCAACCGCCGATCTGCGCCTGGAGTTGCAGAGGGCCATGCAAGAGGATGCCGCCGTCTTCCGCACCGACAAGACGCTGGCCGAAGGTGTGAAGAAGGTAGAGGCTGTCGCCAAGAAGCTCAGCGACATTCAGGTCACCGACCGGTCGCTGATCTGGAACTCCGACCTGATGGAGACGCTGGAGCTGACCAATCTGATGCCAAATGCGCTGGCCACCATCGTCGGCGCGGAGGCGCGGAAGGAAAGCCGCGGCGCCCATGCGCATGAGGATCACCCGGACCGCGACGACAAGAAATGGCGGGTGCACACATTGGCAACGGTCGACGACACCAAGACGACGCTCAGCTATCGCCCCGTGCATCTCGACCCGCTCACCACGCAGGACGAAGGCGGGATTGATCTCAAGAAGATCGCCCCCAAGGCCCGGGTCTATTGATCCGATCCGTCCTCATATCGGCGGCGGTTCTACCGCTGGCGGCGTGTAATGTGGCGCAAGAGGCCGCCGATCAGATCGCCCGGGATCAGGCGCGCGGGGTGGTGAACCAGGTGGTGGCGGAGCGCTTCCCCGGCATCGACGCCACGCCCGTCACCGATTGTGTGATCGACAATGCCAGCGCCCAGGAAATCCTGACGGTGGCCCAGGCCTCGGTCTTGGGTGTCACGGACCGGACAACCGACACCGTCATTGCTGTTTTGCAGCGGCCGGGAACGGTCCAATGCGTGGCCGAACGGGCGCTTGTCTCCCTTGAGGCCTTCGCATGATCCGTGTTGCGGTCCTTCTGACGCTTGGGCTTGTCACGGCCTGCGGCCCGATCTCTCCGGAACGGGCCTATCAGATTTGTTCCGAGCGGGCGCGGAATGCGGCTGGCCCCACAGGCTCGGTCGGGATCGGCGTCGGCTCTGGGGGGCGCGTCGCGACCGAGATCGACCTCACGATCACCAGCGATTTCCTGCGCGGCCGCGACCCGGAACTTGTCTATGACGAATGCTTCCGCCAACGCACCGGCGCCGGGCCGACCCGGCCTTTGAGATTGTAGAGGCCGCAGAGATGACTGACCTCGCCGCCCCCCATTTCATCTGCGTGGGCACCCATCACAAGACCGGCACGATGTGGATGCGCCGGGTCTTCCGCGGCATCGCGCGACGGTTGGACCTGCCGATGAAACATGCCTCGCCCAATTGGGCGCCGCGTCGGAAAGCGCCGAAGACCCGCGTGATCCTCTATAATTGGATGTCGCGCCTGCCTGAACGCGTGCTGCGGCGAGAGGATACCCGCGGCTTGCATCTGATCCGCGACCCTCGCGATGTGCTAGTTTCCGGCATGCGCTACCACATGCGCGCCAAGGATGAGCAGTTCCTCTTCACCCCGCGCAAGAAATTCGGCGGGCGCAGCTATCAGGGTTATCTGATGCATTTGCCCGACGACCCCGCCCGGCTCATGTTCGAGATGGAGGAAATGCACCGCCGCGCGATCCACCAGATGCGGGAGTGGAACTATGACCAGCCCAATGTAGCCGAACTCCGCTATGAAGAGCTGATCGCCGATACCGATTGCGAGATCTTCTCTGAGGTCTTGTTTTTCTTAGGGTTCTCGGAAGAAGAGGTGATGATTGGCCGCCAGGTCTTCTGGAACCACAGCCTCTTTGGGCGGCTGGCGGATAAATCGCGCCGGGATGCGCGGGTTGATCTCCACATCTCTTCCGGCGCCACGGGGCAATGGCGGACGACGTTTACCCCGGAGGTCGCAGAGGTCTATGCAGAACGCTATGGCCATGATTTGGTGGCCCTTGGCTATGAACCGCATCCGACGGATTGGGTTTCGGAGATTGAGTCATGAGTGAAAGCGCCCGCCTGATTGCCGTTGGCACCCATCACAAGACCGGAACGGTCTGGATGCGGAGGGTGTTCAATATCGGCTCCGACATGTTGGAAATTCCGCGCATTCGGGTGGCGGGCACGCGCGGCGAGGATCAGATTCCCAAAACCGGCCGCGCCGTAGTGGTCAGTTGGGATTCCGCGTTTTCCGACGGTCTTCTTGATCGGGATGACCTGCGCGGTCTGCACATGATCCGCGACCCCCGCGATGTCCTGATCTCTGGCATGCGCTATCACCAGATCGCGCCGGAGGCAGGGGAAAAATCGCTCCACGTCCCGCGCCCGGATCTAAGCGGCAAGACCTATCAACAGCATCTGAACGAGCTTCCGACGCTCCACGATAAGATGCTGTTTGAGATGGAGAATATGCATCTTCGGACGCTGACCCAGATGACCGATTGGCGCTATGATCGGCCCAATATCCGCGAGGTCAAATACGAGACCCTTATGAAGGATCACGATAGGACCATGTTCGGCGATGTCCTCGATTTCTTGGGCTTCGCAGGCGCCGAGAAGGAGACGATGCTGCAAATCTACTGGGACAACAGCCTCTTCGGCGGGTTCAAGAAGAAAGACGACCGCCCAAGGCGCATTTCCCTCCACATTCAATCGGGGGAGGCGGCGCAATGGCTGTCGAAACTGCCCCGCTCCGTTGCCGAGGTCTATGCCGACCGCCATGGTCAGGCACTGATCGATCTCGGCTATGAAACCGATTTCAACTGGGTCGCCCGCTGCCCCGCAGAGGTCGATTTAACGCGCGCCAAAGCTTAAACGCCAAGAACCGGAGACATCCGATGGTAGAACTGACGCTCCCCAAGAACTCCCGCATCCGGACCGGCAAGACCTGGCCCAGGCCTGAGGGCGCCAGCAATATCCGCACCTTCCACATCTATCGCTGGAACCCCGACGACGGCGAAAACCCGCGGGTCGACACCTATTTCGTCGATATGGACACCTGCGGGCCGATGGTTCTGGACGCGCTCATCAAGATCAAGAATGAGATCGACCCGACGCTGACCTTCCGCCGCTCTTGCCGCGAGGGCATCTGCGGCTCCTGCGCGATGAATATCGACGGAATCAACACGCTGGCCTGCATCTATGGGATGGATGAGGTGAAAGGCGATGTGAAAATCTATCCCCTGCCCCATATGCCCGTGGTCAAGGACTTGATCCCGGACCTGACCCATTTCTACGCTCAACATGCCGCCGTGATGCCCTGGCTGGAGACCAAGACACAGCGCCCGGAACATGAATGGCGCCAGTCGATTGAGGATCGCAAGAAGCTCGACGGGCTTTATGAATGCGTGATGTGCGCGTCCTGCTCCACCTCCTGCCCCAGCTATTGGTGGAACGGCGACCGGTATCTCGGCCCTGCCGCGCTTCTCCACGCCTATCGCTGGATCATCGACAGCCGGGATGAGGCGACGGGTGAGCGCCTGGACGATCTGGAAGACCCGTTCAAGCTCTACCGCTGCCACACGATCATGAACTGCACGAAGACCTGCCCGAAGGGGTTGAACCCGGCCAAGGCGATTGCCGAGATCAAGAAGATGATGGTGGAGCGGACGCTCTGAGGCTCCCTGAAAGACCAAGACCGTCGAATATGCTATCCTCCCCCGTGGGGAGGGCACGAACATGTCTGCTGCTCAAACGGTTCTCATCGGCACCACCAAAGGCGCGTTTCTGCTCAAACGCGGGAGTGACGACAGCTGGTCCGTGACCGGCCCCCATTGCGACGGCTGGGTGATCAATCACGCAAAAGGCGATCCGGAGACTGGACATCTCTATGCCGGCGGCGGCAACGCGTCTCTCGGCGCAGGCATCTGGCGGTCTGAGGATGGGGGCGAGACCTGGGCGCTTGCCAAACTCTCCAAGGGCGAGATGGATGCTTGGGCCGAAAACGACCCCGAGACGGCCAAGTTCTTCGGCTGGGAACCGGTCGACACCCCATTCGACGGAGAGGTCAACGCGATCTGGTCGCTGGCACCCGCCCATGGGAAGGTCTATGCGGGCGGCAACCCCGGCATGCTCTTTGTCAGCGCGGATGATGGCCAAAACTGGGAGAAGATCGCAGGCCTTTCCGATCACCCAAGTAAATCGGAGTGGAACCCGGGCGCCGCTGGCCTCGTCCTGCACACCTTGATCCCCGACCCGGAGAACCCAAAGAAGCTTTGGGCGGGCATCTCGGCCGCTGGTGTCTTCGCCACAGAAGATGGCGGTCAGACCTGGGAGCGGCGCAACCGTTTGTCCAATGCCGAGGCTTGCGAGGGCCATTCTCATCCCGCCGCGCCCGCCAATGGCGAGACCGGGCATTGCGTCCACAATATCGCCCGCGCGCCCGGTGACCTCCTTTATCAGCAAAACCACCACGGCGTGTTCCGCAGCCCCGATGGCGGGCGGCATTGGGAGGATATCACTGAAGGCCTGCCCTCCACCTTCGGCTTCCCCATCGCGCTCCACCCTCATGATCCAGACACGATCTGGACGCTACCGTTGAATGGCGACAGCGCGGGCCGCTATCCGCCCGACGCCTCCGCGGCGGTTTGGAAATCCACCGATGGCGGGCAAAGCTGGCAAGCCAAACGCGACGGGCTTCCGCAGGACACCTGCTTCTTCACCGTCCTCCGCCAAGCGATGGCGGTTGATACTGGCCAAACGCCCAGCCTCTATTTCGGCACCAATTCCGGCTCTGTCTTCGCCAGCCACGACGAGGGCGAAACCTGGTCTGAGATTGCCCGGCACCTGCCCACGGTGCTGTCGGTCGAGGTGTTCGAACCCGCAAGCTGAGGCGATCACCCTCCCACACCGGCTGACGCCACGTTCTGGCGCGACAGGGCTTGCGCCCGCTGATAGCCTCGTGGCCTGAGAGGGAGGCGCGCCCATGGACCAATTCGACTGCATCGTGATCGGCGGCGGCTTGGCCGGGATGGTGGCCGCCTTCCACGCCGCTGAACGCGGGCGCAAGGTGCTGATCCTCGACCAAGAAGGCCCGCAATCCCTGGGCGGCCAAGCGTGGTGGTCCCTTGGCGGCCTCTTTATGGTCGACACGCCTGAACAGCGGCGTTTGGGCCTGAAAGATAGCCGCGATTTGGCGGCGGCGGATTGGTTCGGCTCCGCCCAGTTCGACCGGCCTGAGGATGCAAATCCGAAGAAATGGGCCGAGGCCTATCTCGATTTCGCGGCGGGGCCGATGCGCGCTTATCTCCATGATCTGGGGATGCGCTGGTTCCCGGTTGTGGGCTGGGCCGAGCGCGGTGGGGCACTGGCGGGCGGGCATGGCAACTCCCTCCCGCGCTTTCACATCACCTGGGGCACAGGCACTGGCATCGTCGCGCCTTATGCGGAGCGCATCCGCCAGCACCCTAATATCAAACTGAAATTCCGCCACCGGGCCCACGCGCTTCGGGTTGAGGCCGGGGCGGTAACCGGCGTTGAAGGCGATGTCCTGGCTGAGGATAACGCAGTCCGCGGCGCGGCCACGAACCGAGAGGTCACAGATAGTTTCATCTACGCCGCCGAGACCGTCGTGATCACAACCGGCGGGATTGGCGGCAACCACGATCTAGTCCGCCAATACTGGCCCACGGGCCGGCTTGGCCCGGCGCCCCGGAAGATGGTCGCCGGCGTCCCCGATTATGTGGATGGTCAAATGCAGCTCTCAGCCGAGGCCGCGGGCGCCCATGTCATCAACAAAGACCGTATGTGGCACTACACCGAAGGGCTGACAAATTGGGATCCGATCTGGCCCAATCACGGCATCCGGATTCTGCCCGGCCCCTCTTCGATGTGGTTCGACGCCAATGGAACCCGGATGGCGGCGCCTTGCTTCCCCGGTTTCGATACGCTTGCGACGCTGAAACGCATCCTCGCCACGGGTCACGAACATTCCTGGTTCATCCTGACCCAGAAGATCATCGAAAAGGAATTCGCGCTTTCCGGCAGCGAGCAGAACCCCGACCTGACCTCTGGCAAATGGTCCGCGGTTTTGCGCGAGCGGCTCGGCAAAGGCGCCACGCGGGCCGTGGAGGCCTTCAAGACCCATGGTGAGGATTTCGTCGTCGCCGAAGACCTGGAGACTCTGGTGGCCGGCATGAACCGGATCACACCTGACCACCCCCTCGATCTCAATCATCTCCGCGCCGAAATCGCCGCGCGGGATGCGCAACTGACGAATAAGGTCTCAAAAGACGCCCAGATCACGGCGATCCGCGGCGCGCGGGCCTATCTGGGCGACAAGCTGATCCGAACCGCGAAACCCCATGCGATCCTCGACCCTGCAAATGGGCCGCTGATTGCCGTCCGCCTGAACATCCTCACCCGGAAATCCTTAGGCGGGCTGCATACCGATCTCTCGGGCCAAGTCCTTCGCCCCGATGGCGCCCTCTTCCCGGGCCTCTTCGCAGCGGGAGAAGTCGCGGGCTTCGGTGGCGGCGGCTATCACGGCTATAACGCGCTGGAAGGCACATTTCTGGGCGGCTGCATCTTCTCGGGCAAAACCGTGGGTGATACCGTCTGACCTCGCGCGGCGCCAATCATCAACCGGCCCAACCCCGCCTTCTTTGCTTCCCAAATACCTCCGGGGGAGGCGCCGTAAGGCGGCGGGGGCAGCGCCCCCAAAAACCAGCCTGCCTCTTGCACCCGCTCAGGCGAAGGCCGCCTCCAAAGCAATCTCCACCATGTCCGAGAAGCTCGATTGCCGATCTTCGGACGGCAGCGCCTCGCCTGTCTGCAAATGGTCCGAAATCGTCAGAACGGCCAAAGCGCGGCTGCCATAGCGCGCGGCAAGCGTGTAAAGCTCCGCCGCTTCCATCTCGACCGCCAGGATTCCGTGGCGCGTCATCTGTTCATTCAGATCGGGGCGCTCGTCGTAAAACACGTCCGAGGAATAGATCCCGCCCACATGCACATCACTGCCTTTCGACAAGGCCGCGCCATAGGCCGCCTGCAACAGACCCCAATCTGCACAAGGCGCGAATTGCAGCTCTTTGAAAATCCCCCGCGATGGGGTCGAGAGCGTGGACGAGGTCATCGCCAAGACCACATCGCGGAGTTTGACCTGAGGCTGCATCCCCCCCGCCGAGCCAATCCGAATGAGCGTCTTCGCGCCATAATCCCGGATCAGCTCATTGGTGTAGATCGAGAGGCTCGGCATCCCCATGCCTGAGCCATGGATCGTCACAGGGTGTCCGCGCCAGGTGCCGGTGAACCCCAACATCCCCCGCACTTCATTGACGCACGCCACATCGTCGAGGAATTGCTCAGCAGCCCATTTTGCCCGCAATGGATCACCCGGCAGCAATACCGTTTCGGCAATTTCACCCGGCTTGGCCCCAATATGAACGGTCATGGCAAAACGCTCAGATCGCCATATCTTCGAGCTTTTTGCCTTTCTTCAGCGCCGATTTGATCCAACCGGGCTGGCGTCCCCGGCCAGTCCAGGTTTGGGTCGGATCCGCCGGATTGGCATATTTCGGCGGTGATTTCGATTTGGCGCCGGATTTGCCGCCCATCACTTCATCCAGGGAATAGCCATATTCCAAGGCCACCCTTTGGGCCGCGGCAAGCGCTTCTTTCTTCTTGCGCTTGTCGTAGTCCTTCAACGCCGCATCGACGTCTTTTTGCAGCGACAAAAGTTCGTCTCGCGACATCGCGTCCAGTTTTTTCGCCATCATTTTGTCTCATGTCTTTCATTTGCGATGATCTCTGCTAATCCTCGCAGAGCCCCCACGCAATAGAAACTGCACATGGACATGTCTAAATAGGCAAGTTGATTCCTATTAAGGAATGTGACGCCCGGCTATTCGGCGGCCAAAGCGTCGGCATCGACCAAGTGAACAATGTCCATCATGATCCGATTTAGCTCGAAATCCTTGGGCGTATAGACCCGGGCCACCCCAAAACGGCGCAATTCTTCGGCATCTTCATCGGGAATGATCCCCCCGACCATCACCGGAATATGATCCAGGCCTTCATCGCGCAGCCGGATCATCACCTCTTCGATAAGCGGCACGTGGCTGCCAGAGAGAATCGACAAGCCGATGACATGAGCCTCTTCCGATTTCGCGGCGGCGACAATTTCTTCCGGCGTCAGACGAATGCCTTCATAGGCAATATCCATTCCGCAGTCGCGCGCCCGAAAGGCGATTTGCTCAGCGCCGTTGGAATGCCCATCAAGACCCGGTTTGCCGACAAGGAATTTGAGCCGCCGGCCAAGCTTATCGCTGACTGCATCCACAGATGCGCGGATATCGTCGAGGCCTTCGGTCTTGTTCGACGGGTTGCGTGAGACGCCCGTGGGTGCGCGGTATTCGCCATGGACCGCGCGCATGACACCAGCCCATTCGCCGGTTGTGACACCCGCTTTGGCCGCGGCGATGGAGGGGGGCATCACGTTCTCACCTGCCTCCGCCGCGGCCCGCAAATCGGCCAGCGCCGCTGTCACCGCGCCTGTGTCCCGGTCGGTGCGCCAGGCCTCTAGCCGTGCGATCTGGTCCGCTTCGACGGAGGGGTCCACGACCATAATCCCGTCACCGGCCTCGGTCAGGGGCGATGGCTCGGTTGTCGTGAATTTGTTCACACCGACGACAACCGTCTCGCCCGCCTCAATGGCATTCACGCGGTCGGCATTGGCCTCAACCAATCGCCCTTTCATATAGTCGATCGCCGCAATCGCCCCGCCCATGGCATCCAGATTGGCCAATTCCGCCCGCGCGCCCTCTTTCAGCGCCTCGACCTTGGCGGCCACTACCGGATTGCCCTCAAAAAGATCGCCATATTCCAGAAGGTCGGTTTCATAGGCCAGGATCTGCTGCATCCGCATGGACCATTGTTGATCCCAAGGCCGTGGCAGGCCAAGCGCTTCATTCCAGGCCGGCAATTGCACCGCCCTTGCCCGGGCGTTTTTGCTGAGTGTCACCGCCAGCATTTCCAAGAGGATGCGGTAGACGTTGTTTTCCGGCTGCTGCTCGGTCAGGCCCAGAGAATTCACCTGCACGCCATAGCGGAAGCGGCGGAATTTCGGGTCTTCGACACCGTAACGCTCGGCGCAAATCTCATCCCACAGCTCCACAAAGGCCCGCATTTTGCACATCTCGGTGACAAACCGGATGCCCGCATTCACGAAGAAGGAAATCCGCCCGACAAGCGCCGGGAAATCGTCTGAATCAACCCGCGGCTTCAGCGCGTCCAAGACAGCGATGGCCGTGGCGAGCGCATAGGCCAATTCCTGCTCCGGCGTGGCACCCGCCTCTTGCAGGTGATAGGAACACACATTCATTGGGTTCCATTTTGGCACGTTCGAATAACAATACTCCGCCACATCCGCGATCATCTTCAGCGAGGGTTTCGGCGGGCAGATATAGGTGCCGCGGCTGAGGTACTCCTTGATCAGATCATTCTGCACTGTGCCTTGGAGTTTCGTGACGTCCGCCCCCTGCTCCTCCGCCACCGCGATATAAAGCGCCAATAGCCAGGGCGCTGTCGCGTTGATCGTCATGGAGGTGTTCATCTGCTCCAGCGGGATCTGATCGAAAAGCGCCCGCATATCGCCCAGATGGGCCACCGGCACCCCGACCTTGCCCACCTCGCCGCGGGCCAATTCATGATCACTGTCATATCCCGTCTGCGTCGGCAGATCGAAAGCGACGGACAACCCCGTCTGCCCTTTCGCCAGGTTCCCGCGGTAAAGCGCGTTTGAGGCTTCGGCGGTCGAATGGCCCGCATAGGTGCGGATCAGCCAGGGGCGGTCTTTTTCGGCGGTCACGGCGGCGCTCGCCTCCCTAGGTCATTTCGGCAACTTTATTCCGACCCAAGCCGTATATGGACAACAATATAAGCTTGTCAATTCGCTGCGTCGCGGCAATTCCGCGCCGATTAAGGCGACATGGGCCTGTTGTGTTTGGCCGCTAGGCTGCCCGCGCGCATAGTTGTTGGAAGGAGGATGTCCCATGTCGCGATTCTCGTACCCCGTTCTTGCCACCGTCCTGACCCTTGGCCTTGCTGTGCCGGCCCTGGCCCAAGATATCCGTATTGCCGCCTTCAACGCGTCCATGAACCGCGGCGCGAGCGGAGAGCTTGCGGCGGCCCTAGCCGATGGTACTGACCCGCAGATTGCGCAAGTGGCCGAGATCATTACCCGCACCAACGCGGACATCCTTCTGATCAATGAGTTCGATTTCGGCGCGGACTCACCCCGGCTGTTTCTGGAGACTTACCTGCCCGAGGCGGGCTACGACTATTACTTCATCGCGCCGTCCAATACGGGCCTGCCGACGGGGGTCGATCTGAACGGCGACGGGCAGATCGCGACTGAGCCTGGGAGCATCGAATATGCCAGCGACGCCCATGGTTTCGGCTTTTTCCCGGGGCAGTTTGGCATGCTGGTCCTGTCGCGCCACCCGATCCTGACCGATCAACTCCGCACCTTCCAAGGTTTCCGGTGGGCCGATATGCCCGGCGCTCGGTTGCCGGTGAACGAGGACGGTTCCCCCTATTATCAAGAGGATGTGCTGGCGGTCCTGCGCCTCTCCTCCAAAAGCCATTGGGACGTGCCGATCCAAGTGGGTGAGCAGGTGGTGCATCTCCTCGTCAGCCACCCAACCCCGCCGGTTTTCGACGGGCCGGAGGACCGGAACGGCACCCGCAACGCCGATGAGATCCGGTTCTGGGCCGATTACGTGCAAGGCGCGGCCTATATCTATGACGACCAGGGCGGTCGCGGCGGGTTGGCCCCGGGCAGCCATTTTGTCATCGCCGGGGACCTGAATTCGGACCCGTTTGATGGCGATTCCCTACCCGGCGCGGCGCAACAGCTTCTGGACCTGCCGCTCATCAACACCTCCCGCACCCCGGCCAGTGCGGGCGGCCCGGCGGCGGCCATCGCCCAGGGTCAGGCCAATTACAGCCACGAAGGCGATCCGGCCTTCGACACCGCCGATTTCGGGGACGAGGCGCCGGGGAATTTGCGGGTCGATTACGTGTTGCCGTCGGCCACGCTCATCATTGCGGATGCCGGTGTCTATTGGCCCGCGCCTGGGGAGGAGGGGGTGGAGCTGGTGACCGCGTCGGATCACAGGTTGGTTTGGGTGGATATTGGGCTGCCTTGAGGGCGCAGATCGAAGTTGCGCGTTTACCTTGGCCAGTAGCAAGCCGAACAGCGGTTCTTCATCCCCTGCCCGGAATCAAGCCGAAGGCGCCGGGCATCGCCAGGCCGCCCGGGCGGTCTGGCGATTGGGTGAGGCTGGGTGCTGAGATTGGAGCGGGGAGGGGTTTGGCTGGGATAAAGCGCACTCGCTCAACTGTCGGATCGCCAGCCCTCGGCCTGTCGATGCCCGGCTTGTGTTGCGCTCGGGGCAAAGCCAGATTCGCCGGCGCTCTCCCGCCAACCCCGTGCCCCTCATGATCTAACGCCACCCCCCTCCCCCACCAAATCATTGTGCGTCTCTGCCTTTCCTGCCAGGGTCGCCCGCAATGATGACCACCGTCGAATTGCCGCTTTGGGCGCTCTTACTTATCCTTGCCTTCGCCGCCGTGGCGGCCTTGAACAACGTCCTGGTGCCCTCGGTCCGCTGGTATCTGCGCCGCCGTCTGGAACGCGCCGTCGCCCGATTAAACGAACAGCTTGCAAGGCCGATCCAACCCTTCAAACTCGCCCGGCGCAACGACACGGTGCTGCGGCTGATCTATGACCCAGAGGTTGCCCGCGCCGTTGTCGATTACGCCAAAGACAACGATATTCGCGAAGACGTGGCCTCGGAAAAAGCCGCCCAATATGCGCGCGAAATTGTGCCAGGCTTCTCCGCCTTCACCTATTTCGGCTTTGCCATCCGCGCCGCCCGTTTCCTTAGCCAATCGCTTTACCGGGTCCGCCTGGCTGAGGCGAATGACGCCGCGCTCGAAGCCATCGACCCCGAAGCCACCGTCATCTTTGTGATGAACCACCGCTCGAACATGGACTATGTGTTGGTCACTTGGCTTGCCGCCGAACGCTCCGCCCTCGCCTATGCCGTCGGCGAATGGGCGCGGGTCTGGCCGCTTCGTCAGCTTGTCCGCGCCATGGGCGGCTATTTCATCCGGCGCCGCCATAACAACCCACTCTACCGCAAGGTGCTGGCGCGCTACGTGCAGATGGCGACCGAGGCCGGCGTGACCCAAGCGGTCTTCCCGGAAGGGGGCTTGAGCCAAACCGGCGCGCTTGGCAAACCCAAGCTTGGCCTGATCTCCTACATCCTCGACGGGTTCACACCGGGCGAAAGCCGCGATGTGGTCTTTGTACCTGTTGCGCTGAATTACGACCGGGTGATGGAGGATCGGAACCTGATCGAAGCCCATGAGAAAGGCACCCGCCGGTTCCGGTTCAGTCTGCGCCCCATCTTCCGCTATCTCCGGCGGCAGATCTGGCTGCGGGTCACGCGCCGCTTTCACCGGTACGGCTATGCCGCCGTCAGCTTTGGCACACCGCTCAGCCTGACGGAGTTTCTTGGGCAGGATCATGCGGATCGCGCCGCCGCCCTTGGGTCAGACCTCATGGACCGGATCGGCGCGGTGATGCCAATTGTCCCGGTGCCGCTTGTGGCTTATGGGCTGGAGAAAGGGGCCAACACGCGGCCCGGCCTCCGCCAAGCCATCGACGACGCCATGGCCGCTGCGCAAGAGACCGGCGCGGTGCTGCATATTCCGCGCGACGATGTGGCCTACACGATGGAGGTTGGCCTCCGCGCCCTGATCGAACGGAAAATGCTCACCGAAACCGATGGGCAGTTTCACCTGACCGAAGAAGGCCAGGCGATTGCGCGCTACTACGCCAATTCCATCGCACATCTCTTTGAAACAGCGCCCATACCGGTTGCCGCAGAAGCCTAACCGCACCCACCCTCTGCGACATATTGTTTCGTCAAACGCCATTTCCCGTTTGCATTGTTGCGCAGCGCGTCCTATGTCTCGCTGCATCAGCGCGGAATCATTTCCGCGCCGCGGCATGGACTTGAGCGAGCACCTGAAGGAGGCCCGATGGCTTTGGACACCGATCCCGCAATCGCCGGTTACGACGCGCCGGAAAAGGACCTCTACGAGATGGGCGAGATGCCGCCTTTGGGCCATGTGCCGAAGCAGATGTATGCCTGGGTCCTGCGCCAGGAACGCCATGGCGAACCGACCGAGGCCCTGAAGGTGGAGGTGATCGACACGCCTGAATTGGACAGCCACGACGTGCTGGTTTTGGTGATGGCGGCGGGCGTGAATTACAATGGGGTTTGGGCCTGTCTGGGCCAACCGGTCTCAGTGTTCTTGCAACATAAGGCGCCTTATGCCGTGATCGGCTCCGACGCCGCCGGGATCGTCTGGGCCGTGGGCGAGAAGGTCACCCGCTGGAAGGTCGGCGATGAGGTTGTGATCCATTGCAACCAGGACGATGGCGATGACGAGGAATGTAATGGCGGCGACCCGATGCTGTCGCCGAGCCAACGCATCTGGGGATACGAGACCGCCGATGGCTCTTTCGCGCAATTCACCCGGGTGCAGGCGCAGCAGTTGATGCCGCGCCCGAAGCACCTGACCTGGGAGGAAAGCGCCTGTTACACGCTGACGCTGGCCACAGCCTACCGGATGCTCTTCGGCCATGAGCCCCATGATCTGAAACCGGGCCAGAATGTCCTGGTCTGGGGCGCCTCAGGCGGGCTTGGCTCCTTCGCGATTCAGCTCATCAATACCGCAGGCGCCAATGCAATTGGCGTGATCTCCGACGAAGATAAACGCGATTTCGTGATGGATCTGGGTGCCAAAGGCGTCATCAACCGCAAGGATTTCAACTGTTGGGGCCGCCTGCCTGAGGTGGGCACGGAAGAGTACGCGGCGTGGTTCGGTGAGGTCCGCAAATTCGGCAAGGCGATTTGGGAGATCACCGGCAAAGGCGTGAATGTCGACATGGTGTTCGAACATCCGGGCGAGGCGACCTTCCCGGTCTCCACCTTTGTCGTGAAACGTGGCGGCATGGTGGTGATTTGCGCGGGCACCAGCGGGTATAACTGCACCTTCGACGTGCGCCATATGTGGAGCCATCAGAAACGCCTCCAAGGCTCTCATTTCGCGCATCTGAAACAGGCGGCGGCGGCAAATAAGCTGATGCTCGACCGGCGGCTGGACCCGTGTATGTCCGAGGTCTTCCCTTGGGCCGATCTGCCCGAGGCGCATATGAAGATGCGCCGGAATGAGCATAAGCCGGGGAATATGGCGGTGCTGGTGCAGGCGCCGCGGACGGGGCTCAGGACGCTTGAAGATGTGTTGGAGGCGGGGCCGACGGCTTAGGCGATTGGAGGGATACCCAGGCCCCGATGCTCTTAGCGCAAACGGGAGCCGGGCATCGACAGGCCGTGGGCTGGCGATCCATTGGTTGGGCGGCAGTGCTTTATGGCAGCCAAGCCCCTTCTCGCTTTGATCTCAGCACCCAGACTCAACAAAATCGCCAGACCGCCCGGGCGGCTTGTCGATGCCCGGCGCCTTCGGCGCACTACTCGGGCAGGGGAAACAGAATGGTGGATGTTCAGCGCGGCAGTGGATCTCGCCCCTACCCTTCCTCATCCCAAACGCGACGGAACCCAAGTGTCTTCCCGCGCGACAGGCCCGGGTCATAGGTCATATTCATGGCCGAGGCCCAATCGACGATCTTCTTGATCACGCGTGGCGGGTATTGCTTGGGGTGCAACTCCAGAACCAGATATCGCAGCGGGCATTTCCACGGGCGCTCAAAGAGATGCGCCTCAGCCCCTTCCACATCCATGATCACCACATTCGGGCGCTGACTGCGGATAAGATCGGCAATCGGGATAAGCGGCACGTCAACCGTCCCCGACACGCGCGGGGTCTTGGCCAGGCGGGAGCTTGTGAGCGCAGCTCCAAGACGAAACGGGGCTGTTGCGCCCTCTTCCGCATGGCCCGTGACGGCGGCATGGAGAAGCGTCACACCCTTTTGGTCGTTCAGCTTCAGATTGCCCTCAATCACCGGCAAAAGCGCGGGGTTGGCTTCCACGCTCAGGACATTCTCCGCCCCCGCCTGAAGCGCGCAGATCGTGGTGACGAAGCCCAAGCCCGCGCCCAATTCCAGAACCCGAAAGCCGGGCCGCACGCAGCGCCGCGCCGCGTTGCCTTCATCGGCCTCATAGCTTTGGTCCTCCAGCTTCTCGACCAGGCCGGGTGTGGCGAGGCTGTCGGGAAGCGAAAGGCGGACGCCTTGAACGGTGAAAATCGGCATGACGGTCGCGATCAGGTCAAGAGATGGGGCGGGGGTTACCCGCCAGGTATGGCAACTCTAAGGCACTGTCGAGGATACGCGACAGGGCCATGGCCTCGGAGAAGCCGCTCCATTCCAACTTGGCAAACCCGGTCCAGGCTGGCATCACCCCGGGTGAACACCAAGCAGCGGAGCGCGAGCGGCGCCATGTTACTCTTCGTCGGGCTCGGCAATCCGGGCGCGAAATATGCGGGCAACCGGCACAATATCGGCTTCATGGCCGTGGACCGGATTGCCGCCGACCATGGCTTTGGCCCCTGGCGCGCCAAGTTTCAGGCTGAGCTGGCCGAGGGGCGTCTGGGGGCAGAGAAGGTGCTGCTTTTGAAGCCCGAGACCTTCATGAACCTCTCTGGCCAGGCCGTCGGCGAAGCAATGCGCTTCTACAAACTCACCCCCGAAGACGTGACCGTGTTCTACGATGAGTTGGACCTCGCCCCGGGCAAGCTGCGGGTGAAATCGGGCGGCGGGCTTGCGGGCCATAACGGGTTGAAATCCTTAAGCGCCCATATCGGGCCAGACTTCCGCCGGGTGCGGATGGGGATCGGGCACCCGGGCCACAAAGACCTCGTGTCCCGCTATGTCCTGTCGGATTTCGCGAAAGCGGATCAGGATTGGCTAGAGGAGCTTCTGCAAGGCGTCAGCGATGGCGCGCCACATCTGGCGGGTGGCGCGGCGGATAAATTCATGAACGCCGTGGCACTCAAGACCGCGCCGCCCCGGTCCTCCACCACGGCCCCCGCCGCGGCGCAAGCCAAAGCCGAAGCACCTGAGCCAAAGCCCGAGACCCCCGATACCCGCAGCGCGCTGCAACGCTTGGTCGACAAGTTCAGATGAGCGCGCGGCTTAGCCACGCCTTCCACCGCCAAGGCAAGGCCTGCGCTATGCTTGGCTCGCCTTTCATGGGGCGCCTGATGCCACTTTTTGCCGAGCGCCTCGCCCCGGGCAACGCGGTGGCTGAGCGTCTTTTGGCATGGCAGGGCGATGTCTCCTCCAATGGCCATTCCGTCCCGCTCCGCATCGCGGGTGCGCTTCATGGGTTGGTCTTGTCGGGCATCGATCCCGGGCTGGCCGCGGTCTACCCGCCTCATGACGCCGCAGATGACGCGCTTTGGGCTGAGATCACGCGGGCCTTCCGGGATCATGAGGCGCGGCTCATGGCGTGGCTCGACACGCCGCCGCAGACCAATGAGGTTCGGCGCAGCGTGGCGCTGATCCCGACCGCCTGTCTGCTGACGGAACGGTTCGGCCTGCCACTCACAATCTCTGAACTGGGCGCAAGCGCGGGGCTGAACCTCTCTTTCGACCGGTTTGGTCTGACCGCGGGCGGGGCGATGCGCGGCGCCGCCGACAGCCCGGTGCAACTTACCCCGGATTGGACCG
>JANQNZ010000227.1 GCA_028279315.1 Rhodophyticola sp.
GAGCCTGTGCAGGTCTCCCCAATCTCGCCGCCCTAGCCCGCCACAACCTCCCGCACCACGTGATCCACCAACCCTCGCAACTGGCTGAAATACCCACCCGACCGCGCAGGCAATGTTGGGTCTGAGGTGATCGCGATGGAAAGCGCGTGACCCGGCACCACAACCAGCATCTGCCCGCCATAACCCCGCCCATAAGCCGCGCGTTCCCCCGCAAACTCCGTCAGGAACCAGCCATAGCCGTATTGGTCTCCCGACCAAGGGGAACGGGCGCGCGGCATCCAAGAGGTCTCGATCCACTCAGCACTCACCACTTGCTGCCCGTCGAAAGCGCCGCCATTCAACACCATCTCCCCAATCCGGGCCAGATCGCCGGGGCGCATCGCCATCTCATTGCCGCCCAGATAGCGCCCTTGGGGGTCGCGGACCCATGGCGCGATCTCGATGCCAAGCGGACGGCCCAGCCACTCTCGCGCCATCTGAAGAAGGCTCATCCCGCTTGCCTCAGACAGCGCGGCGCCAAGGATATGCCAGGAGCCGGTGGAATAGATGAAACGCCCGCCCGGGGTGCTGATCAGGTCTTGGGCAAGCGCATAATCCACCCAGTCCGCGCTGGAGATCCACGCGCCATAGTTACCACCCGAGGTGCTGGCGAGCCCCGCCTGCATGGACAGAAGATGCCCAATGGTCAGATCGTCCCTGGCATCGCCCGCAGGCGCCCGGCCCAGAAGCGGCAGGACCAGTTGGTCGGGCCCCTCCACCAGGCCCCGATCCATCGCGATGCCTGCCAAGAGCGCGTGGATTGTCTTTGACACGGATTTGATATTGGCGATGCGATCCGGCCCCGGCCCGCGCAGATGTTCGGAGAGGTAGCTCTCGCCGCTAACCCGCACCACTAAGCTGTGCAATTGGTCAAGACTTTGCAGATGGGCGCTGAGGCTCACCGGCACCGTCTGAGCCACCACCCGCGGCGCCGCAAGCGTAGCAGAGAGCCCGGCAAGGGTGGCACGGCGGGTGAAACGGAAAGGCATCAACAACCTATCGACAGACCGGCATCGCTGTCCGAAGTAGGTCAGGACGACAGGAATACTACCCCCATCCGCGTTCAAATCCTCGCGTTCATCGGCTTTCCGCCGTTAGCGGATGCGCAGCCCGGATGTGCCATCAAAGAAATACGCATTCTCGATGTCAAAGCTAATACCGACGCTGCTGCCCGGGGCTGGCGCGGCCTGCTCATGGGCCTCGACAATGATCCGGCTGCCATCGGGCGCGGTCAGGTAGTGATAGGCGACACCGCCTAATTGTTCGGAAAGCTCCACCCGGTGGCCCTCCCCCTCGGCGATCCGCAGATGGTTGGGCCTGACGCCCACGGTCAGCTTCTGGTCGTTCACAACCGCGCTTGGTGCCTGCAATTCCACGCCGCCCAGACCCGGAACTGTGACCTTGCCGCCTGCGGCCTGGGCCGCGAAGAAATTCATCGCGGGCGAGCCGATGAACCCGGCCACAAATTGATTGTCCGGGTCGTTATAGAGGTCAAGCGGGCGGCCCACCTGCTCAATCACGCCGGCGCGCAGCACCACGATCTTATCGGCCAGCGTCATCGCTTCGACCTGATCATGGGTGACATAGATCATCGTCGCGCCAATCTCTTGGTGGAGGCGGGAGATCTCGACCCGCATCTCCACCCGAAGCTCGGCATCGAGGTTCGAGAGCGGTTCGTCAAACAGGAACACCTCCGGCCCCCGCACAATGGCCCGGCCGATGGCCACCCGCTGCCGCTGACCACCGGACAGGGCCTTCGGTTTCCGTTTGAGATAGTCGTCAAGCTTCAGAACACGCGACGCCTCCCCCACCTTCTCTTTGATCTCAGCGGCGGGATGACCGGTCATCTTCAGACCGAAGCCCATATTCTCTTCAACGGTCATATGCGGGTAGAGCGCATAGGTCTGGAACACCATCGCCACGCCCCGCTCTGCCGGGTCCATTACGGTCACGTCGCGGGGGCCGATCTCAATCTTACCAGAGGTGGTTTCCTCTAACCCCGCAACCATCCTGAGCAGCGTGGACTTGCCACAGCCGGACGGGCCGACGAACACGCAGAACTCCCCATCGTCGATCTGTAGATCGACGCCGTGGATCACCTGCGTCGCGCCGTATTTCTTCACCACATTGCTGAGTGCCACTCCGGACATGGATCAGCCCCTCCCCATCTTTCTTGTTTCGGTCGCGTCGGGAAAACGCCAGCTTTGCGCCTCCTCAGCGATGGCGTTTGCTGTCTCGGTCATCACACCCACATGGGCCTCAAGCGCATCAAGGCTGGTCCGTTCGGTCGAGGACGTGACCGACAGCGCGCCGAGGACCCGGCCCGATCGGGTCCGGATCGGGAGCGCCACACAGATGATGCCGGGTTCATGCTCCTCCCGGTCGAAGGCATAGCCGCGGCTTCGGATGCGCGCGAGTTCGGTGCGGAGCGCGGCCTCACTGGTCAAGGTCCCGTCCGTGAACCGGTGATAGCTCTGCTGCGCCAGGATCGGGCCAAGCTCCTCCTCCGGCAAAAATGCGATCATCGCTTTGCCGACGCCCGTGCAATAGGCGGGGCCGACCTTACCGGCCTGGCTATACATCGGCAGCGGCTCCCGCGCGTTGCGTTTGTCGACATAGAGGACTTGGGCATTGTCGAGCTGTGCGAGATGCACGGTTTCGCCCAAGACAGCGCTCAGCCCATCGATATGGGGCCGCGCAATCGGCGCCAGGGACGAGGTCTGCCAGGCCGCATGGGCCAGACGCACCAGGCGAATGCCAAGCGCATAGGTCTGCCGTTCAGCGTCATAGGCCAACATGCCTTGATTGGTCAGCGTTTGCAGGAACCGGTAAAGCGTGGCCTTGGGGTGCGGGCTTTGGTCCAGAAGCTCGCCAAATCGCACCGGACGCCCGAAACGCGCAACCTCGTCCAAAACGCCAAGCGCTTTGCCGACGGTCCCATCCGCAGGCTTTTCTACCGCTTTTGCGGCCCTGTCCGGCGTTGGCTCAGCCACGCGCGCTCCTCCCTTGTTCCGTGGGCGTTATGATTATGTCCGGCCCGAGGAAACTGTTGACAAGCCTAAGCTGAGTCGCGTTATGATTTCAATATAAGAAACCAGGTTTCAAATAATGGAACCAAATCCAGACCGGATCACTAGGGAGGACCACCATGCGATCCATCTTCAAGACCAGCGCCGCGGCGCTGGCGGCTGCCACGATGCTGTCGGGGGCGGCGCAAGCCGATCTCGAAGGCACGCTGACCATCATCTCGGATATGTCGAACCCCGGCCCCCGCGCCGTGATGGAAGGCCTGGCCGCCGACTTCGATGCGCTGCACCCGAACCTGACGGTGGATCTGACCATTGTCGACCGCGAAGCCTGGAAAACCCAGATTCGCAACGCGTTGTCGGCTGAGCCACCCGATGTGGTGAACTGGTATGCCGCCAACCGCATGGCGCCTTATGTCAATTCGGGCCTGTTCATGGACATCTCGGATTGGTGGGACGCGGGCGATTATGCGGGCCTGGAATCGGTCCGCGGCGCGATGACCATGAACGACGCGCAATGGGGCGTGCCCTATACCTACTATCAGTGGGGCGTCTATTACCGTGAGGACATCTTCAACGAGTTGGGCCTCAGCGAACCCACGACCTGGGAAGAGGAGCTTGCCAACTGTCAGGTGATCGTCGATTCGGGCCGCGCCTGCTACACCATCGGGACCCGCTTCTTGTGGACCGCCGGCGGCTGGTTCGATTATCTGAACATGCGCACCAACGGGTTCGACTTCCATATGGAGCTGGCGCGGGGTGAGGTGCCTTGGACCGATGACCGTGTGCGTCAAACCTTTGCCAATTGGCGTCAGCTGATCGACATGGGGGCCTTCATCGAAGACCACCAGAACTACAGCTGGCAGGAGGCGCTGCCCTTCATGGTGAACGGTCAAGCGACCGCTTATCTGATGGGCAATTTCGCTGTCGACCAGCTGCGCAATGCGGGCCTGACTGACGATCAGCTCGACTTCTACCAATTCCCGGCCATCACCGAAGGCCTGGACATGGGTGAAGACGCACCGACTGATACGTTCCACGTCGCCTCTGGCGCTCAGAATGTGGAAGCCGCCCGCGCCTTCCTGCAATTCGTGACCTCGGCCGATGTGCAAAGCCGGATCAACGGGCCCGATGGGTTGGGTCAGTTGCCGGTCAACGCCAATGCCTCGGTCGCCGATGACGAGTTCATCCAACAGGGCTTTGAGATGCTGAGCCAGAACGCCACTGGCGGGATTGCACAGTTCTTCGACCGGGATTGGCCGGCCGAGATGGCCTCGATCGGGATGGAAGGCTTGCAGGAATTCATGGTGTTCCCGGACAATCTGGACGACATCCTGGACCGCCTGGAATCCGCCCGTCAGCGGATCTACTGATCTTCTAGAAGAATTGGCGCCTCGCCTCTAACCGGCGGGGCGCCCCAGCCCATCCGCAAGGAGCGCAAACAGCGCTTTTTCCGAATGGGCGCCTGCCCGGACCCGAGGAGTGCCCGCGATGAGCACAACCGCCGATGCGATAAGCCAAATGCGCGCCGAGCAAAGCTGGATGCAGCGCAACAAGATGATTGTGACGCCGCTGCTGTTCCTTCTGCCGGGCGTGCTCTTTTTCGCGGTTTATGTCGTCATCCCGATCTTCCAATCCTTCCAAATCTCGCTTTATCGGTGGGACGGGTTGGGCGAGGCGACCTATATCGGGCTTGGCAATTACCAGGAGCTTCTGACCGACCGCAATTTCGAGATTTCGCTTTGGAACAATGTGAAATGGCTGGTGCTTTATCTGCTGGCCATCCCCGCGGGGCTTTTCATCGCGCTGTTCCTAAACCAGACCGTTGTCGGCATCCGGCTTTATAAGTCGCTGTTTTTCTTTCCCTTTGTGCTCAGCCAGGTTGTCGTTGGTCTGGTCTTCTCCTGGTTCTATCTGCCGCGTGAGGGGCTTCTGAACAACATCATCACCGCCTTTGGGTTTGAGAGCGTGAACATCCTCGGCGATCCGACGCTGGCGACTTACGGCATCATCGCGGCGGGCCTCTGGCCACAGACGGCCTATTGCATGATCCTCTATCTGACGGGCCTGAACGCCGTGGACCCCGAACAGGTGGAGGCCGGGCGGCTCGACGGTGCCAAAGGCTGGAAGATGCTTTGGTATGTGATCCTGCCGCAGCTGAAACCGGCCACCTTCATCGCCTTCGTGGTCACGATCATCGGCGCGCTGCGCTCTTTCGACCTGATTTCGATCATGACCAATGGCGGGCCGTTCGGGTCGACCCGCGTCCTCAGCTTCTACATGTTCGAACGCGCGCTTTCTGAGTTCGGGTTCCGCATGGGCTATGGCTCAGCCATCGCTGTGGTTCTCTTCTTCATCATGCTCTTTTTCATCGCCTATTTCCTCTATTCGATGTGGCGCGACGAGCAGGAGGCGCGGCGATGACGGTAACGAGAGGCCAGATCGACGCTTATTGCGAGCGCCTGCCCGGTGCGCGGCTTGCCCATCCGCCCGAACTGGTAAGCTGGAAAGTGGGTGAGAAGATGTTCGCCTGTTTCGGGGATTTCGAGGATACCGGCGGTGTGTCGGTCAAAACCCGCGATGTCGAAACCGCCGCGATGCTGATCGACGCAGGCGTCGCCGACAAAGCCCCCTATTTCCATCGGTCTTGGGTCCGCTTCGCCTATGACCGCGCCGAACCTGATGAGGTCTTGCACCGGATCGGTCTGTCCTACGACCTGATCCGTGCATCCCTGAAGAAAGCTGAGCGCGACGCGCTGCCAGCAAGGGAGTCTGCCTGATGTTTCCCACCCCCATCGAAAAACGCTCCCGCACGGCGCAGATCACCTATCAGTCGCTTCTGCCGATCGCGCTAATCATGTGGCTTCTGCCGCTGATTGCGGTGATGGTCTTCTCCATCCGGCCCTTCGCCGATTTCACCAATGGCAATTATTGGGGTGTGCCATCGAGCTTTGAGCTTTTTACCAATTACGGGCGCGTGTTCTTCGAGAGTGACATGCCGCGATACCTGTTGAACTCCGTCCTGATTACGGTGCCCACGGTGGTGGGTGCCGTGGCGCTCAGCTGCATGACCGGCTTCGCGCTTGGCATCTATCGTTTCCGCGGCAACCTTCTGATTTTCTTCATGTTCATCGCGGGCAATTTTGTGCCGTTCCAAATCCTCATGGTGCCGGTGCGCGATCTGACCGTGAATATGGGGCTTTATGACACCAAGGCGGGCCTCGTCCTCTTCCACATCGCGTTTCAGACCGGGTTCTGCACGCTTTTCATGCGGAACTTCATCCGCGCGCTGCCGTATGAGTTGATCGAGGCGGCGCGGGTCGAAGGCGTGGCCGAGTGGCGCATCTTCTGGTTTGTCGTCCTGCCGCTGATGCGGCCCGCCATCGCGGCGCTGTCGGTTCTGATCTTCACCTTCATCTGGAACGATTATTTCTGGGCCATTGTCCTGACCCAAGGCCCGGATGCGCAGCCGGTGACGGCGGGGATCACCTCGTTCAACTCGCAATTCGTCGCGCAGTATCATCTGATGAGCGCCGGCTCGATTGTGGCGGCCATCCCGCCGGTTATGATCTTCTTCCTGATGCAACGGCATTTCATCGCCGGGCTGACGCTTGGGGCCGTGAAATGACCAAAAAGCTCGCCTTCATCGGCGCAGGCTCCACGATTTTCATGAAGAATATCGTGGGGGACATGCTGCATTTTCCGGCCTTGGCCGACGCGCGGATTGCGCTTATGGATATCGACCCGGGGCGTCTGGCCGAATCTGAAATGGTGGTCCAGAAGATGATCACCGCGATGGGCGCAGGCGCCACGGTGGAGGCCACAACCGACCGGGCGCGGGCGCTGGATGGCGCGGATTTCGTCATCACCGCGTTTCAGATTGGCGGGTATAAGCCCTCCACCGTGATCGATTTCGAGATGCCGAAAGCCTACGGCCTACGCCAGACCATTGGCGACACGTTGGGCGTGGGCGGGATCATGCGGGGCCTCCGCACGGTGCCGCATCTTTGGGCGGTGGCCGAGGATATGGCCCGGCTCTGCCCAAACGCGCTTCTGATGCAATATGTGAACCCGATGGCGATCAACACCTGGGCGCTGGCGGAGCGGTTTCCGCATATTGCGCAGGCCGGGCTTTGCCATTCGGTGCAAAACACGGTGGAAGAGATCGCCCACGATCTGGACCTGCCGAAAGACGAAATTGGGCACCGGGTGGCGGGTGTGAACCATGTGGCCTTTTTCCTCGAATTGACCCATGGCGGCCAATCGCTCTACCCGCGCCTGCGCGACGGCTACCGCGCCGGGCGGCTGCCAAAACCGCCGCTTCTGATGCCGCGTTGCCCCAATAGGGTCCGCTATGAGGTGATGGAGCATCTGGGCTATTTCTGCACGGAGAGCTCAGAGCATCTGGCGGAATATGTGCCATGGTTCATCAAGGCGGGCCGTGATGATCTTATAGAGGAATTTGGCATTCCGCTCGACGAATATCCGAAACGTTGTGAAGAGCAGATCGCCGATTGGGCGACCCAGGCCGAGGCCTTGCGGGAAAGCGACAGCATAGAGATCCCCAAAAGCCACGAATTCGCCGCCGAGATCATGAACGCGCTCACAACCGGCCAGCCGATCACCGTCACCGCCAATCTGCCGAACCGGGGGCAGATGCCGCAATTGCCCCTTGGCGCCGCGGTGGAGACGCCGACGCTTGTCGATAGTAACGGGATGCAGCCGACCATGGTGGACGACGTGCCGCTGCAACTGATCGCGCTGATGCGGAGCCAGATCAATGTGCAGGAGCTGGTCGTCAAAGCCCTGGTCGAGGAAGACCGCGCCCATATCTACCACGCGGCTTATATGGACCCACATACCGCCGCCGAGCTGGACCTGCGGCAGATCCGCAGCCTGGTCGATGACCTGATCACCGCCCATGGCGCGATGCTGCCCGCCTGGTGCCATACGCGGAGGGCCGCATGAGCCAGCCGGTCTTTCCCGACCTGAAAGGCCAGTCCGTCTTCATCACCGGCGGCGGCTCTGGCATTGGCGCGGCCTTGACCGAAGGGTTCTTGCGTCAAGGCGCGCAGGTGGCCTTTGTGCAGCGCTCGGACGCCAGTGCGTTCGTGGACCAAATGGAGATCGACACCGGCCTCCGCCCGCTTTTCCTGCCTTGCGACATCACCGATATCCCCCGCCTAAAGGCCTGCATCGCTGAGGCGGCGGAGGCGCATGGGCCGCTCACCGTGCTCGTCAACAACGCCGCCAATGACAAACGCCACGCAACCGAAGATGTGACCGAGGCGTTCTGGGACTGGTCCCAAGCGATCAATCTCAAGGCCTATTTCTTCGCTTGCCAAGCGGTTGTGGACGGGATGCGGAAAGCAGGCGGCGGGGCGATCGTGAATTTCTCGTCGGTGTCTTACATGATGGGGAACGCGGGCTACCCGGCCTATACCACGGCGAATGGCGGGATCACGGCGATGACCCGGAGTTTAGCGCGGGAATTTGGGCCGGACGCGATCCGGGTCAACGCGCTCTTGCCCGGATGGGTTCTGACCGACAAGCAGTTGGAGATGTGGGCCAGCCCCGAAGACCTGGCCGCGCATATGGAGAAGCAATGCCTGAAGGAGCACCTGGCGCCTGAGGATATTGTCGGCGGGGTGCTGTTCCTCGCCTCCCGCGCCAGCCGGATGATGACCGGCCAGGCCGTGGTGATCGACGGGGGCGTGGTGTTTTCGGGATGAGCGGGGCCGCCACATATACCGATTGGATCGCCGTCGATTGGGGCACAACGCGGCTGCGGGCTTGGGCGATGGGGGGTGATGGATCGCTCCGCGCCGAGGCGACGTCAGATGACGGCATGGGTGGTTTGGCCCGCGACGCGTTTGAACCTGCGCTTTTGCGGCTGATTGAGCCGTGGTTGGGCGCGCAGCCGATGCCGGTTCTGGCCTGTGGGATGGTCGGCTCCCGCCAGGGCTGGGCTGAGGTGCCTTATGCCGCCGCGCCCTGTGCGCCGGGCGGGTTGCAGCCGACACCAACCCCCACCAACGACGCCCGCCTCCGGGTTTTCATCATGCCGGGCGTCTCACAGGCGCGGCCCGCCGATGTGATGCGTGGAGAAGAAACCCAGATCGCGGGATTTCTTGCAGAAGAACCAGGCTTCGACGGCGTCCTGTGCTTGCCCGGGACTCACACCAAATGGGTGCAGATCAGCGCTGGTGAGATCGTTAGTTTTCAGACCTTCATGACCGGGGAGATGTTTCAACTCCTCGCCGAAAAAAGTGTTCTTCGCCATGGGGTTGCCAAAGGTGACCTTGACGCAGAGGCCTTCACCGAGGCCATCTCGGACACGCTGTCGAAACCGGAACACCTGGCGCGGCGCTTGTTTGCAATCCGCGCCCAAGCGGTTCTGGACGGGCTGACGCCGGAGGCTGCGCGCGGGCGCCTCTCAGGCACATTGATCGGGGCGGAATTGGCCGCCGCCAAACCCTATTGGCTCGGGCAATCCATCGTTGTGATCGGCGCACCCCGGCTCTCGGCTCATTACGCCGCGGCACTGGAGAGCCAAGGGTTGACCGCGCGGCTGAAAGACGGGGGTCCGCTAACCCGGGCCGGGCTCCACCGCGCCTATGCCACGATTTCGGAAACCACCTCATGAGCCGGAACCTCATCGCCATTTTGCGGGGCATCACACCGCCTGAGGCCATGCCCGTCGCTGAGGCGCTGATCGAGGCCGGGATCGACCGGATCGAGGTGCCGCTGAACTCCCCCGAGCCGCTCGACAGCATCGCGGAGATGGCAGACCGGTTCGGTGATCACGCACTCATCGGGGCGGGCACGGTGTTGACGCGCCAGGATGTGGCCCAGGTTGCAGACGCGGGCGGACGGTTGATCGTGTCGCCCAATTTCGATCCCGAAGTGGTGGCCGCCACCAAAGCTGCCGGGCTTCAGAGCTTCCCCGGCGTCTTGACCCCCACCGAATGTTTCGCGGCGCTGAAGGCCGGGGCGGACGGGCTGAAGGTCTTTCCCAGTCATTTGATGGGAATCGAAGGGCTAAAGGCGCTGCGCGCGGTGCTGCCTCAGGGCACCCAGGTCTATATGGTGGGCGGCGTCGGCCCCAAGAACTTCGCCGATTGGATCAAGGCCAGCGCCGATGGGTTTGGCATCGGAACGGGGCTTTATGCGCCGGGCCGGGATGTGGGCGACGTCGCCACCCGCGCGGCAGAGATCGTTGCGACATATGACGAGGCCCGCACATGAGTGTCGAGGTCTTCGACGATCACCCCTGTCTCTTGGGTGAAGGGCCGCTTTGGCACCCTGGGCGGGGGCAGCTTTTCTGGTTCGATATCCTCGGCAAACGCCTCTTTGCCCGGAGCGGGCCGCGGCGTTTCGAATGGCGGTTCGACCGCCATGCCTCTGCTGCGGGTTGGGTCGATGACGAGACGCTGCTGATCGCCACGGAACGGAACCTGATCCGGTTTGATATCGCCACTGGTTCGGAAGATGTCGTAGCCCCGCTTGAGGCCGAGACCCCCCTCACCCGCTCAAACGATGGCCGCGCCGATCCTTATGGCGGGTTCTGGATAGGGACCATGGGCAAACAGGCCGAACCGAGGGCCGGGGCGATCTATCGCTATTACCGGGGCGAGGTGCGGTGCCTGTTCGACAAAATCACCGTCTCCAACGCCATCTGTTTTACGCCTGATGGCGACCATGCTTATTTCGCCGATACGGCGCAGCGTCTGGTTTGGCGCGTCGCTCTTGATGGCGAGGGGTGGCCAAAGGGCGACCCGGAGGTCTTCCTTAATCATCGAGAGACAGGCCTCAATACCGACGGCGCGATTGTCGATGCCGAGGGAGGGTTTGTCTGCGCTGAATGGGGCGCCTGGCGTGTGGCGCGGTATAGCCCGACGGGCGGACTTATAGAAGAATTTGCACTGCCCGTGGAGCAACCCTCTTGCCCTGCCCTCGACGGGGGCACGCTTTACGTGACAAGCGCGCGCCAGGGCCTTCCCGGGAGCGAGATGGCGGATCAGCCCGAGGCCGGCATGACTTTCGCGATAGACACCAGCCTGACCGGCCAGGTGGAGCACCAGGTGATCTTGTGAAACGTACACTTGGGACCTGTTACTACCCCGAACACTGGCCAGAAGAGGTTTGGGTCGAGGATGCCCGACGCATGGCCGAATTGGGCCTGACCTGGGTCCGGATCGGCGAATTCGCCTGGTCGCGGCTCGAGCCCGACCCCGGGAACCTGCAATTCGACTGGCTGGACCGCGCCTTTGACGTCTTGGGAAACGCAGGTCTGAAAGTGGTCTTGGGCACACCAACCGCCACACCCCCGCGCTGGATGCTCGACAAACACCCCGACATGTTGGCCGTCGATGCAGAGGGGCGGCCGCGCGGCTTCGGCTCGCGCCGGCACTATTGCTTCTCCCATGACGGCTATTGCGCGGAGGCGGTGCGGATCACAACCCTGCTCGCCAAACGGTATGGTCGCCACCCCGCCTTGGGCGCCTGGCAAACCGACAATGAATATGGCTGCCATGATACGGTGATCTCTTACTCAGATGCCGCGCGGTCGGCCTTCCGCGAGTGGCTGGCCCAGAAATACCAATCGCCCGAGGCGCTGAACCGGGCCTGGGGCAATGTCTTTTGGTCGATGGAATATCGGGAGTTCGACGAGATCGACTTGCCAACCCTGACGGTGACCGAACCGAACCCGGCCCACGCAATGGAGTTCCGCCGCTTCTCCTCGGACCAAGTGGCGCGGTTCAACGGCGCGCAAGTGGCCGCGATCCGCGCATTTTCCGACGCGCCGATCAGCCATAACTACATGGGCCGAACCACTGAATTTGACCATTTCGCCACCGGCGATCAGATGGAGATCGCGACCTGGGACAGCTATCCGCTTGGCTTCCTGGAGGACCGGCTGGAAGACCCGCCCGGGCACAAACGCCGCTATGCCCGCCAGGGCGACCCGGATTTCCAGGCCTTCCACCACGATCTCTATCGCAGCGTCGGCAATGGCCGCTGGTGGGTAATGGAGCAGCAGCCGGGCCCGGTGAACTGGGCGCCGCACAATCCCGCACCCCGGTCCGGCATGGTCCGGTTCTGGACGTGGGAAGCGTTTGCCCATGGCGCGGAATGCGTCAGCTATTTCCGCTGGCGTCAGGCGCCCTTCGCGCAGGAGCAGATGCATGCAGGCCTCCTACGCCCTGACAGTGTAGAGGCGGAGGGCTTTGCTGAGGCCGCCGAGGTTGCCCGCGAGTTGGCCGAGGCGCCTGAGGTGGAGGAGGCCCAGGCCCCGGTCGCGCTGATCTTCGATTATCAGGCCGCCTGGTCGTGGGACGTGCAGCCGCAAGGCGACGGCTGCGACTATTTCCGACTGGTGTTTGAGATCTACCGGGGTTTGCGGAAATTGGGCCTTTCCATCGACATCCTGCCACCCGATGGGCGCGATCTGACGGGGTATGCCCTGATCCTGGCTCCGGGGTTGGAGATGCCGTCCAACACCTTCCTGGATGCGCTTGGCCGGGCGCGGGGCCAGATCCTCCTCGGCCCTCGCTTCGGCTCCAAGACCGAGAGTTTCCAAATCCCGCCTTCTCTTCCGCCTGGCATCCCCGGATTGGACGTCAAAGTGGCGCGTGTCGAAACCCTCCGCGCCGACATGCCCGTCTCCGTCACCGGCGGCGGCGCAGTGACGCTGTGGCGCGAGATGTTGGAGAGCGGTGCAGAAACCCTCGACGAGACAGAGGATGGCCAACCCGTCCTCGTCCGTGACGGTCCGCTTCACTATCTCGGCGGCTGGCCCGACGCGTCCTATCTGAACCGCATTCTGACGCGGCTTTGCGAGGCGGCGGGCCTCGCCGTCCAAGACCTGCCAGCCGACATCCGGATCCGCCAATCGGGCGACACGCGGTTTGTTTTCAACTATGGCCCGTCCCCTGTGGTGTTCGAGGGGAAAGAAGTCCCACCTGCAGGCGTGATCCGCGACTAGACCGCCCGTATCAAACCCCGCGCCTGGTGTACGACGGCGCCGTTTTTCCAGTTGACGACGCCCAGGGGTTCGCTTACCTCCGCCCTGCTCAGTGGCGGAGTAGCTCAGTTGGTTAGAGCAGCGGAATCATAATCCGCGTGTCGGGGGTTCAAGTCCCTCCTCCGCTACCAGCTCACCCGACCTTCCTTTAGCGCCTGTTTGATGCGCGCGCGGTGCCAAAATCGGCGACGTGCCATCCCCGTGCCGCAAGCCCCGACCACCGGTGCCTGTGCCCTCACCCCATCAAACCAGGCAAGAACAACACGATGGCCGGAAGCAGTGTGATCAACAGAACGCACAGCAAATCGCAGCCGATAAAGGGCACCGAGGCGCGCACGACCTGACCCAGGGTTGTTCCTTTCGGCGCCACCCCCAGCATGACAAAAAGCCCTAGCCCAAATGGCGGTGTCGCCATCGATATCTCGATCATGAGCAGCATCACGATGCCGAACCAGATCGGATCGAAGCCATAGGTCTGGATCAACGGGAAGAGGATCGGGATCGTTAGCAGCATGATCGACAGCGGGTCCATCAGCATCCCCAGGAAGAAGAGAAGCGTGAGCGCGATCACCAGGAAACCGTAGGGGCCGATATCGAGATCGCGCAGGGTTCCGATGATCTCTTGCGTCGCGCCAGAGATGGCGAGGATCTGGCTGAAGGTCGAGGAGCCGATGATGATCAGAAGCATCATCGCGGTGACCGCCAACGTCCCTTTCAGCGCCTGGAACAAAGCGACCCAGCTCAGGCTGCGGAAAAGCGCGGCGATGACCAGCACGCCAAGCACCCCGAACGCCGCGGCCTCGGACGGGGTGGCGATGCCGAAGATGATGACCCCCACAACCATCACCACGATGCCCGCCATGGGGAGGACATTGATCGCGAAGAGCTTGGCCAAGGCCCAACCGCGAACCCGTGCACCGGCATCGGATTCAGGCGCCGCATCGGGGTCGATCCGTGCTGAGATCCAGACCGTTGCGGCATAGAGCGCCGCCAGAACAAGGCCCGGACCCAAGCCTGCAATCAGAAGCTTGCCAATATCGATCCGCGCAATCGACCCCAAAAGGACAGCCAGGGAGGACGGCGGGATGATCATGCCCAAACCCCCAGTTGCCACGATCGGCCCAATCGACATGTGGCGTTTGTAGCCGCGTTTCTCCATCTCGGGGATCATCAAGCTGCCCAAAAGCGCGGTATTGCCCATGGAGGTGCCGGTCAGGGCCGCGAAGACCGTACCCCCCGCGATGGTCACATAGCTAAGCCGCGCCCTGAGATTGCCGAAAAGCGCGTCGAAAGCATCGAAAACCCGGACGGCAAGGCCGGTGCGAAAGAACAACTCCCCCATCAGAAAGAACATCGGTACGGGGACCAGCGCGAAATTCGTGACACTGTCCGCGCCATTCACGACGATCTGCTTGATCCCGGCATCGCCGCCAATCAGCATCCACATGCCAAGCACGCTGACCAGGATGAAGGCAAAGGCGACCGGCAGCGACAAGGCAATGCACATGAAAAGCGCGCCGATGATGATCGCGCCGGCCTCAAGCGCCTCCAGGCTCATCGGCCCTGCCCCTGCGGCTTAAGGCTCATAAGGACCGCTCCGCATCTTCAGCGCCAGAATGATCGGACTGGCCCACAATGGCGAGGCGCGCGAATTCCACAGCGCAGAAGAAGAAGCACGGTGGCATTGGCGCGAACAGCATCCAGCGCGGCAGAACGATGGAGCGGTACTCGACCTCGCCCCGCGCTGCCGAATCCAGCACCACGTCAAGCGCGTACCAGGCGAGGATGGCGGTCAAGACTGAGAGGACGGCGAAGATCACCGTTTCCAGCCAGCGCACGACCCGCGCAGGCAAGCGATCGGTCAGGGCGCGGACACGGATATGACCATCCCGCCCAATCAGCCAGGGCGCGGCCAGCATCGCGGAGTAAAGCAGGCCAAACTCGATGAACGTGCCGGTGAAAAGCGGTGGCTGATATCCCAGGCTGCGCATCGTGACATCAAGCACGATGAAGACGAACATGAAGGCGATCACGGCCCCGGCAATTGCCGCCAGGGCCGTAAGCAAACCGTGCCAGAGACGCAGGATCACCGCCGCGCCCGGATCAGTTTGTGAAGGCCTCACGCAAGGCGTCGTAATTCTCTGGCGCGACCTCTTGCAGCGTGGTCCACATGATGCTGGCGGCGTTGGTCATATAGGTTTCCAGCATCTCGCCCTCCATCGTATAGGCGGTTGTGCCGGCGGCTTCGATCTCAGAGGCTTCGGCGGCGGCGAGGCTGGCATAATGCGCATAGGCCGCGCTTTCCAACTCGATGACTGAGGCCCGCAGCGCCTCTTGCGTCTCGGCACTAAGCGCGTCCCACGCATCGCCGTTGACGAAGACAAGATTGTCAAATTGCCAGACCGGCGGATCGATCCGGAAATCGATAAACTCGTTCCAGCCGTATTCAATTGTGCCCAGGCCCGGCCAGGCTGCGCCGTCCACCACGCCGCGTTCCAGGGCGTTGTAGATATCGGGTGCGGGAACCGGCACCACCGTGGCGCCCATGGTCTCAAGCCAGGTGTTATAGAACGGAGAAGAGCGGATCTGCAGGCCGCTCAGATCCGGCAGGCCGTTATCGCCCATCGGCACCTCATCGACATTCAGCCAGATGTGATAGCCCACCCCGGCGGCAACCCATCCGAGGATCTCGATATTCGCCCGCTCGCGATAAATCTCGGCCAACATGTCAAAGGCACCGCTGTCGCGGGCTTCCATCGGCGTCATATCCGAGGCGTAGAGGACATAGGCCTCGGGCACCTGACCCACATAATACCCCGCCGCACCAAACATCATGTCGAAAACACCATTCCGCACAGCGGTCAGTTGCTCGCGCGCAGGCGTCACCTCCGGCCCGCCGATATAGTTGATCTGAGCGACATCCCCATGCGCTTCGTTAAAGCGCTCGGCCCAGTCGATCATGTAGGATGAGGAGTAGAAGTCACTTCCCCAATTGGTGACGAAATTGATCTGGTCCTGGGCCAATGCCGGTGCCGCAAGGGCCATCATTGCAGCGCCAAATGTTAGAGTTTTCATCGGTATTCTCCTCGTGTCACAGAAATCTGGAGGAGCTCGATCGGTGCTTTGCCTGCCTGTGTCCGCCGCGGTTCGATCAGTCGATCATCGCGATCGTTTCTTCGGTGGTCTTTACGTCGCCGAAGCTTTGATAGAAGGATGTCAGCCCGGCCAGATGGTCTTCGTCATAGCGCGCGGCGTTTCCGTCCTCGATCATCACCACCTTGTAGTCGAGCATCATCGCGTCGCGCGCGGTGCTTTCGCTGCACATATTGGTGGCGGTGCCCGCAACGATCAGGTTTTCGATCCCCATCTCTTGCAGGATGTCGTGCAGATCCGAGGCGCCCTGGATGAAGGGTGAGAAGCGCCTTTTAGTGACGATGCGATCTTCGGGCTTCACCTCAAGGTCGGGGTAAATCTCGTAGCCTGGATTGCCGGGGCTGAGCTTGGTCAGGTGGTTCTGGCCCTTGGCTTCGGTGAAGAAATATTTGTGGTAGAGCGGCCAGTCCGACGGTGCCCCCTCTTTCTCGGCGGTTTTCATGATGACCCAGATGACGGGCACATTCTTGGCCCGGCACGCCGCGGCCACGCGGTTGATGTTGGGAACAATGGAAATCGCGGTATCAACCTCGGCCACATAGAAATTCTGCATGTCGATCACAAGGAATGCGGTCTTGGCCGCCTCGAACCGATCGAACACCGCGCGCTTGCCACGCTTGGCCATGATCCGTTCGATGACATAATCCGGGATTTCGGTTTCGTGCGGCATCTTCGCTTCCCCCAAACCTGCCAAAGGCATCTGTCTTGCCCACTATTGTCCCACTAATGGGAAAAGGCAACAGGAGATCGCATCACGCCAACTTTCTCTTTAATCAGAAGGTGATGAGGTCTTCGCGGATGACCAATCCACCGGCAGAAGTTGTCCGAATCCGCGCGGCGAGGGCCTCGGGGGTCCCCCCTTGCCCAAGAGCGTGACTTGCAGCGCCGCTAGCCCCGGCCCCAGCGCATGTCGCCAAGGATCTCCCGCGCCGCGTTATGCCCCGGCACGGCCGAGACAGCGCCCCCTGGATGGGTCGAGGCGCCGCATTGGTAAAGCCCCTTCACCGGGCTGCGGTAATCGGCATAACCCGGCACAGGCCGCATGAAGAACAGTTGATCCAGCGTCAGCTCCCCATGCTGCGTGTTGCCGCCGGGCATGTTGATATCGTCCTCGATATCCTTGGGGCAGAGCAGTTTGTAATCGATCACGGACTCCGAGAAACCCGGCGCGAAACGGTCCATCACGGCCACGATGTTCTTGTATAATTTCGGCTTCTCCTGATCCCAAGTGCCGTTCTTCAACTCATAAGGCGTCACGCCGCCCTGGAAGGTGATGACATGTTTGCCTTCCGGCGCAAGCGTGTCGTCGTAATAGGTCGGCACGATGGGGCTCAGGAACGGCTCGGAAGAATACCAGCCGTATTTCGCCTCGTCATAAGCCCGCTCAAGGAATTCGGGCGTCGGACAGATATGGGAGTAAGCCGGGTATTCGGTACCCGCCTTTTCGGGGTCGAACCCCTTGTATTTTGGCAGCTTGTCGATAGCGCAGAGGAGTTTGAAGGACTTGCCGCGCACGCGGTAGCCATCGATCCAGTCCATGAACTCTTCGGGCAGGTGATCGCGCCGCACCATGCCACCGAAGGTGACCTTGGCATTGGCGTTGGAAATGACGCGCCGTGCCTTGATCTCTTCCCCCGATTTCAGGCGCACACCCGTGGTCCGCCCCCCCTCAACCAGAATCTCATCCACGCCGGCGTCGCAGCGGATCTCCATCCCATGCGCCTCACCCGACTTGGCGATGGCTGTGGCAATTGCGCCCATCCCGCCTTTGGCAAAGCTCATGCCCGTCTGCCCGATCAGATGCGCGACAAGATAGAAGGCCGTGCCCGGAGAATAGGGCCCGACATTTCCGCCAATCGTGGCCCAGAACATGAACTTCGCCTTCACGATATCGGTCTCGAACCACCGGTCGACGTAGTCATGGGCGCTGAGGCTGAGGACCTGGAGCAGCGCGTAGACCTCTTTCTCATGGTTGCGCAGTTTCCAGGCCAGCCGGCCCGACCGCCAAAGCCCGCGGGGGCTTTTGTCGAACGGGTTGACCGGCGTCTCCAGTTGCAGATCGCGCAGCATCCTGACGGTCGCTTGCATCTGGGCGAAGAATTTCGGGTAAGCCTCCGCATCTTTCTGACTGAACCGCGCGATCTGGCGCTGTGTCACCTCAGGGTCTTTCGAAAAGACAATCCCGTCGCCGTCATCGGTGGGGTTGAAGACATTGGGGACAAGGATGTTTTCCAACCCGTGTTTCCTGAGTTCCAGATCCTCGATCACCTTTGGATGCAAATGCCCCATGATGAAGGAATAGGTCGAGGCGCGAAATCCGGGCGAGAACTCCTCGGTCACACTGGCGCCGCCGATATGGGGCTTGGCCTCCAACACCAGAATCGACTTTCCGGCTCGGGCAAGATAGGCACCGACGGTTAGGCCATTATGGCCCGCTCCGACAATCACGGCGTCATACATTCTTCGATCCAATCATATCAACCGTTTGACATCTTTGAGAATTTCGCGTGCCGCATTGTGACCTGGCACCGCCGAGACCGCGCCCCCCGGATGAGTGGAAGACCCGCATTGATAGAGCCCGCGAATGGGGCTGCGGTAGTCGGCATAATGCGGCGCGGGTCGCTGGAAGAAGAGTTGATCCAGCGCCACTTCGCCGTGGAGCTCATGCCCGCCCGGCATCCCCAGCACACGCTCCAAATCCGGGGGGACATAGGCCTCATAAGCGATCAGGCTGTCGGTGAAGCCCGGACAGAAATCATCCATCACCTGGAAGACATTGGCGACGAAACACTCCTTCTCTTGCGCCCAATCGCCGTTCTTCAACTCATAAGGCGCATGCCCGCCGGAGAGCGTCACAACATGCTTGCCCTCAGGCGCCAAACTGTCGTCGATCACGCTTGGGACGATGGGCGAGACGAAAGGACGCTCTGAATACCAGCCATATTTGGCATCGTCATAAGCGCGTTCCATATAGTCGATGGTCGGCCCGATATGGGCGTAAGCCGGGTAATCGACGCCCGCCCGCGGGGTGTGGTAGCCGCGATATTGCGGCACGCGGTCAACCGCACAATTGATCTTGAAACACTCACCTTTTCCGCGCCAACGATCGATCGCCGCCATGAACTCCTCGGGTAGGTCGGCGCGTTTGACCATCCGCCCAAAGGTCACCGGCGCAGCCACGCCTGAGGCGACGAGTTTGGCCGAAAAATCGCGCCCGTCCTCCAACACCACACCGATGACCTTTTCGCCAGCTACGCGGATCTCGGCCACACCGGCGTCGGTCAGGATCTCCATCCCCTTCTCGCGCCCGCTTGCGGCGAGGGCGTCCGAGATCGCCCCCATGCCGCCACGCGCAAATCCCAAGCCGTTCTCGCCAATCAGATGGAACAGGATGGAATAGGCCGTGCCCGCACCGCGGGGGCCTTTGAAGTTTCCAATTCCGGCCCAATAACAGAAGAGCGCCTTCACCTCTTCGCTCTCAAACCATTGGCTGACGAAGTCATAGGCCGATTGCGTCATCGCATCGGTCACGCGATAAACCTCTTCACCGATCCCGCGGTACTTCCAGCCCAGGCGCGCAATGTCCTTGATTGCGCCCCAAGACCGCTCAGCCGGGTCAACCGGGGTTTCGAGGAGCAGTTGGCGCAGGACCCCGATGGTCTTGGTGATGTCGGCGAAGAATTGCGGATAAGCCTCCGCGTCTTTGGGTGAGAAGCGGGCGATTTCCGCCTGCGTCGTGGCCATGTCGGTGGAGAAGATGATCGCATCATCCCCTTCCAGCGGGTGCAGCACCTCACGCATCTTCAGATGCTCTAGGCCGAAGCGGGCAAGCTCCAACTCGGCAATCACCTTCGGGTGGACATGGCCCATGATGTAGCTGAAGGTCGAGGCGCGAAAACCGGGGTGAAACTCCTGCGTCACTGCTGCGCCGCCAACGATGGGCCGCCGTTCCAGCACCAGCACTTTCAGACCCGCGCGCGCCAAATAGGCGCCGCAAGTCAGGCCGTTATGGCCGCCACCGACGATGATGGCGTCATATGTTCCGGCCTCACTCACCTTTAAAATCCGGGTCCCGTTTGTCGAGAAAGGCTTGCAGCCCCTCTTTGCGGTCTTCTGAGAACATCAGAAGCGCCGAAAGATCACCGCCCTCGGTCAACGCCTCGTCAAAGCTTTGATGGCGGGCGCGGGCAATCGCCTGTTTGCTGGCCATGACGGCGAGGGGGGCGTTGGTGGCGATCTCGTCAATGATCTCGACCGCCCGATCGACGGCCCCACCCGCCGGTGTCACATGGTTGAAGATGCCAAGCGCCTGTGCGTCCGCCGCCGACAGTTTCCGCCCCGTGAAGCAAAGCTCCCGCGCCATGCGGGGGCCGACAGCTTCTGCCAGCAGGTAGGCCCCGCCAAGAATGGGGAACAATCCCAGCCGTGCCTCGGTCACGCCGATCCGCGCGGTCTCGGACCCGATGGCGAAATCGCAGAGCAGCAGCAGTTCCACGCCACCGCCATAGGCATGGCCTTCAACCGCCGCGATCAACGGCTTGGTGTAGCGGCTGAGTTTGCGAAAGACATCGTGCCAGACGGCTTGCCCATACCGATAGCGGTACCTGTCAAAAGGTGCCATCTGACTTGACGCTGTCCCTTTGACATCGCCACCGGCGCAAAAGGCCGTCCCGGACCCGGTCACGATGACGCCCGTGATCTCGCGGTCCATCTCCCACGCCGCAAGGGCCGCCATCATTTCCGACATCATCGTATCGGACAGTGCGTTCAGTGCCTTTGGCCGGTTAAGCCGCACAATGCCCGCGCGCCCGCGAACCTCGGTCAGGATTTCGCTGTACTGGTTCATTCGTGGGCCTTTAGGAACACAGGCTGCCCGGCCACGGCATAATCCCCGTCTTTGACCTCATTGATCACGACGCGCACCTGCTGAGGCTTGGCGTCCAGAACATCGACCAGGGTGTCGGTCAGTTTGGCCATCAGCGCGTTCTTGGTGGCGCGGTCGCGGCCTTCGATGATGGTGACAGTCACAATCGCCATGTCAGAGCTCCTTCATTGGGTGATGCCGCCGCCATCGACGCAGAGCGATTGGCCGGTGACGAAAGCGGAATGATCGGACAGGAAGAAGGCGCAAGGGCCCAGAAGGTCATCGGGCTCCATGTCGCGGGTGATGGAGCGGGATTTGGCGATGAGCGGGGCCCGCTCCTCAATCCCGTCGCGCGCCTTGACGCCTTCGCTCATCGTCAGGCCGGGCAGGATGGAGTTTACGCGGATATTCTTCGGGCCAAGCTCCCGGATCAGCGACCGGGTCATCGCGTAGACCGCCCCTTTCGAAGCATCGTAATGCAGCATCCCCGGAAAGCCCTGTAGGATCCGGTTGGTGGAGATCATCACAATCGACCCACCGCCATCTCGTTCCAGGATCGGCGCGCAAGCGCGTGTGACAAGCCACGGGCCTTTGGCGTTCACGGCCATGACCTTGTCCCAAAGGGCGGTGTCGATCTCGTCCTGCATCTCAATCGGCAGTGTTGCGAACAGGGCGGCGTTGTTGACCACGCCGTCGATCCCACCGAAAGCGGCCTCAACCTCGGACGCCAAGCGCTCGCAATCGGCCAGGTCCGTGACGTCCATCTGCACCGCCAGCGCGCCCGGAATCCGCGCCGCAGCGGGCCCGGGGTCGGCGATATCGGCCAAGGCCACCCGGGCGCCCATGGCCGCGAAACCGGCGGCAAGCGTTGCGCCGATCCCTTGAGCCGCGCCTGTGACGATGATGCGTTTTCCCTCCAGCATATGCCTTATCCGTGATTGAAGACCGTAGTGCGCGCCTGGGTGACATTGAGCCAAGAGGCCATGCCGCCCTCCCGCCCTTGGCCAGACGCCTTGAAGCCACCGAACGGCGCGTTCAGTTCCCGAAGGAAGGTGGAATTGACGATGACCGTGCCGGTACGCAGGGCTTTGGTGATCCGGTGCGCGCGGCCGAAATCCTGCGTCCAGAGATATCCCGCCAAGCCATAGGCACTGTCATTGGCCAGCACGATCGCCTCGGACTCGCCGCGAAATGTGGCAATGGCGGCGATTGGGCCAAAGACCTCCTCCCGCCAAATGCGAGAGACGCTGTCGGTCACGCGAACGGCGCCGGGGGCGACGAAAAAGCCCGGCCCATCCATCGCACCGCCAAAAAGGACGGTGTCCTCGGAGTCATAGAAGCCCAGAACATGGTCGCGATGTTTGGCCGAGATCATGGGGCCACAGGCGGTGTTGTCCTGGGCGGGGTCGCCAACCGTCAGCCCCGCCGCGACATCTTGAAACCGACGCAGGAAGCGATCTGCGATATCTTCTTCTATAATAATGCGCGCGCCGGCGAGGCAGGCTTGCCCGTTATTGCCATAGACCGCCATCGCGGCCCCTGGCACCGCCTTGTCCAAATCCGCGTCGGCGCAGATGATAGTCGCGGACTTGCCGCCCAATTCCATAATGCAAGGAATATGCCGCCGCGCCGCCGCCTCCCCTACCGCACGTCCACCTGCCGCGCCGCCGGTGAACGAGATCATGTCGACGCCGGCATGTTCGGCCAGCGCCGCGCCGGTGACATGGCCCCGCCCATTCACGAGGTTGACGACGCCCGCTGGCAGACCCTCAGCCGCAACGATTTCAATCAGGCGCCGGGTGACAATCGGCGTTTCCTCGGACGGTTTGACCACAACCGAGTTCCCAGCCGCGAGCGCCGGGGCCAATTTGATCGCCGTCAGGCCGACCGGCACATTCCACGGCGAGAAGAGTGCGCAGACGCCGATTGGCACCCGCTCCACCAGCGTCGTCGCGCCTTCGATCTGGGTATAGGCCTCTTGCCCCACGGTGGTCAGGAAATCGGCGAAATAGTCGAACCATCCCGCGGCGGCGGCCACCTGCGCGGCGCAGGCCGATTTGGTCATGCCGCCTTCGGCGACTTGCAGATCCACCAAGCCGGCGGAGGCATCGCGGATGGCGCGGGCCACCGCTCGCAGCACCGCGCGCCGGTCGGCGATGGGGGCTTGAGACCAACCGCCCTCCTCAAAAGCGCTCCGCGCGGCGGTGACGGCACCGTCGACGAGTGTTGGCCCCGCTTCGATCAGCGTGCCAATCTCAGCTTCGGTCGTGGGGTTCAGGACGGGGATCGCCGCACCGTCGCCCTGCACATCCTGGCCGCCGATCAGATGAAGGACTTCGGTCATAGATTTGCAACCACAAGGTCGACGGCATAGGCCGCGTCCGGGGTGACGATCAGTGGATTGATCTCAAAGCTTGGCAGATCGCCCGCCCGCGCAGCCACGCCCACAATTGCCTTGATCATGGCCTCCCGGCTGGCCGCCGGATTGCCGCGCCAGCCGTCCAACATGCGCTCGGCACGGACCTTTGTGATCATCCGGGCCGCCTGAGCCTCGGTGACTGGGGTCTTCAGATAGGTCAGATCGTCGAAAAGCTCAGCCATCGTGCCGCCGGTTCCGAGGCAGATAAGCGGGCCGAAATGGGCATCCTGCCGAAGCGCGAGGAGTGTCTCGACACCGTTGATCTGTTCTTGCGCGATCAAGGTCAGACCGGGATAAGACGCCGCCTGAGCCTCAAGCACGCCGGTCAGGTGCTGATGGGCCTCCTCAACCGCCGCATCGGTGCGGAGGTCCGTCGCCACGCCGCCGATTTCGGTCTTATGCACAAGATCAGGCGCGGTGAGCTTGAGCGTGATGGACCCATGCGCCGCCCGCGCGGCCAAAGCATCCCCTAAGGCCGTGGCATCCCGGGTGTCCGGAAGGCGAATACCCGCGGCCTTCAGCGCCTTCACCACATCGCCCGGTTGTCCCGGAGCACTCGGCACAGAAGCGGGCGCCTCAAAGGCCTGCCCGGCAGCGACGAGTTTCGCAACGGCCTCTGTCGCCACCGTCGGGTCGTCAAAGACCGCCATGCCGGTCTTGACCAGCGCCACCCGATCCTCCGCATGAAGGTTCGCGGCCAATGCAATCAACTGGTCCGGATGATCCTTCGTCAAATCCAGAAGCCGTGGCATGATCTCGACCCGCGTGCGCGGGACCAGCGGCACATGGCTGATATAGCCCAGCATCGTGGGCTGGCCGCGCTCTGTCCCCCATTTCAGATGCCCGCCGGTGATCTCCATATTGCCCATGGAGGGGGCTGAGATATCGATCGGATTGCGGTCATTGACGAAGCTGTTGACTGCCTTCAGTTCCGCAATCGCGGCATCGGGGTAGTCGGGCAGCGCCAGGCCGCCCCGCGCCGCGGCATCCGAGATCATGACAGCGCCCCCGCCCGAGACCGACACCGCCGCAACCTCAGGGCCTGAGGGCACCACACCGGCATTGCAGGCGGCGACCAGATCGATCAATTCATTGACCGATCCCGCCCGCAAGACGCCGAATTGCGCAAACAGATCCTCGACAACACGGTCTTCGACATACATCGACGCGGTATGCCCCGCCGCGGCAACCCCGCCTTCGGGCGTTGTACCCACTTTCAGGATCACAACGGGCTTTTTCGCCTGCCGCGCCAATTCCAGCGCCTGCACCAGTTTCAGGCCACGGCTGGCGTCCTCCATATAGACCGCGATGGTCTTGGTCGCCGGGTCGCTTGCGTAATAAGCGATGGCATCGGCGACATCGATATCGGCCTGATTGCCGGTTGAAATCCAATTCGCCAGACCCAAGCCGCGATCGCGCAACTGCGCAAACATCTGGATCCCCACGGCGCCGGATTGCGACGCGACAGAGATTGAGCCGATTTCGGGCCAGCCCTTACCGTCATGATGCTGCGGCGCGGTTGTGAAACTGGCGACGAAGCCCGAAGCCAAAGAGATCACCCCCATGCAGTTCGGCCCGATCATCCGCATGCCATGGTCACGTGCGATGGCCAGCAGATCGTCCTGCGCGGCCCGCCCGCTCTCCCCCGCTTCGGCAAACTGTGCGCCGTAGACGATTGCAGCTTTCGCACCTTTCGCGCCCGCAGCCAGAAGGCTGTCGCGCACCTGCGGCGCGGGCACCGCGATCACGGCAATATCCGGGGCCTCGGGCAGATCGCCGATGCTGGCATAGGCCGGCACGCCCTGGACCTCCGGATTGCCGGGGTTGATCGGGTAGAGCCGCCCGCCATAACCCCGATCCAAGCAGAATTTCAGCGCCCGCCCCCCAAATTTGTTGGGATTGGTCGATGCGCCGATGATCGCCGCACTTTCGGGCGCAAAACACAGCGCCAGGCGGCGATAGGCCTCTTGATCAAGCTGGTCCATGCCCGTCACCCCGTTCGCGTGATTGAGAAGGTTTCGTTGATGAACCAAAGCCCACCATTGGCCTCGATCACGTTCCGGGTCACATCGAGATATTCGGCGCCGGCCTGCATCGCCTCTTGCGCCAGATCCTCACGCACCTGCGCGAAATAGACCGCGTTGTTCCAGGCTGAATTCAGCGAGAGCGCGCCCAAAGGCCGGTCGGGGCTGATGGGCAGCGTGTGCATATCGAACCGGAAAAGCGCGTTCGTGTCCGTCAGGCCGGAGAAGCTATAGTCCCTCTGGCCCAGATGCTTGCGCATGGCCGAAATGATCTCGTGACGGCTGGTTGTCGGCAGCGGTTGATCGGGCCAGATCGTCGTGACGATTTCATGCGCAGGGTCCTGCCCCAGGGATTGCACCACGCTCATCCGTCCACCTATGGCCAAGCGCTCGGCCATGGGGCCCAGCACATAATTGGCGCGATAGGTCATCGTGTGGGTGTGCAAATACGGATGGTTGAAAAGCGCGTAATTATAGCGAAGCGCGGGATCACCAGCGGTCGGAATAATCGGCTCGACCTTTGCCTTGGCATCGGCGCGATAAATGACAGTCACGCTTGGGACGGCATAAATCGGCTGCCCCTGATCGCCCGAGATGACCAACCATTCCTTGGACAAGGTCCCGAACAGGTCGGACACCTGGCGCTGAAAATCATAGCTATGGCTGCCTTCCAGGGCGACGTCGCGCCAGACAATCTCACCTGGAACGTCGTCGTTCTTCTTGATCAGATCGACGGCTTCGTCAAAGCGCATATTGGTCACGACGAAGACGATATTGGGATGCTCTGCCAAGCGGTCCACCAGACGGCCCATCGTGTTGCGAAGATCCTCAAGACCGCGGCCCTTCATGACAAGGAGCACGGGCTTGTCCGGGTTTCGTGAGGTCTGAGCCCGCAAAATCCGGGTCAGCGCGATCCCGTTATCCATCGGCGCATAGAACATCCGAAACCCATCGTCGGAGGGCGCAATATCGGCCATCTCTTCCGCAGCGCGGTCGGCCAGAACCCAGGGCTCATTGGTGGTGTTGGAGAAGACGTGCAGCCGCTGCCGCTGCTCATGATACGCGAAACTGCCAGCCGTCCGGACAGAGGTCTCGGTGCTGATCAGCTCTTCCATCTTCTGGGCGCTGGCTTCGGATTTCTTTCGGCGTGGCCGGCCGCGCAAGACCACTTCGCCGTTCCGCGCGCGGGCCATGAAATCCTTCACGCGCTCGGCCGTCTCTTCGGTGATCCAAGAGCCCTGTTCGATCCTAGAGACGAATTTCCCGTCATTCACAGCGTGGCGGCCAAACGTGCTTTCCGCGATGCCAAACGCATCGCAAAACTCACGAATGTCCTGCATCAGCTCCTGAGTGGCGTTTTTTGGTGCGTTCATGGTATCCTGCATTCTAGCGTCGGCCTTTACCGTCCGCGGGTGCCAAGCGTCCCACTTTCATCCCACTAGTAGGCGGCGCGCGCGGCCTGGTCAATCCCCGGCCTTAATCGCCGATCAGGAACGTCCCTTCGATTTCCACCGGCTGACGATCGACCAGCCCATCGACGCCGACCGATGATCGTGCGTGGCAGCCAACCTCTGGCCCGAACACCTCAAAGAACAGATCCGACGCGCCGTTGAGCACCTTGTTCTGACGTTCGAAATCCGGATGGGCGTTGATCATGCCCAGAATCTTCACCACGCGCTGCACGCGATCCAGGTCGTCCACATGATGTTTGAGGGTCGCGATCATCTTGATCGCGAGCGCGCGGGCCGTGTCATAAGCCTCGGCCTCGGTGATATCCTGGTCCACTTTTCCGCGCGTCTTGACAGTGTCGTCTTCCAGAAGCGCGGCGCCGTGGCCAGAGAGGTAAAGCATGTTGCCGACCCGCACGGCAGACGTGCGATTCGCACTTGGCAGAACCAGCGGGGCGGGCAGAACGATGCCCATTTCCGCCAGTTTTCTCTCCACCTGTCCCATCATTTTCCTCCTAATTCACTGTGCGTGGCAGGGGCGCTCCAAATTTGTTCTTGCGATCCTGCCCATTTTCTGCCCACTAGTAAACAGCCCTCTCCCAAGGGCCGTTTTTGCGGCGCTGCTTGCCCGTTTCAGCCGAAGGACTCCGTCATGACCGCCACCTCTCTCGAAGCCAAGATCGCCGCCATTGGCAGCCCTGTCGACATGCTGCGGAACGCGCCATCGGGCCCGTATCAATTCCCGATCAAGGCTGAGTTCTCCAATTGGCGGGACGAACAGGCCGCCTGGCGCAACGGGGCCGTCCTGTTCGATCAATCGTTCCACATGACCGACCTTTATGTCCGCGGCAAAGACACCCGGCGGCTGATCACCGATTTGGCGATCAACTCCATGGCCAATTGGCGTCGCGACATCGCCAAGCAGTTCGTCCATTGCAACGAAGACGGGTACTACACCGGGGATGCCATCATCTTCATCCTGGAAGAGGATCAGGTGAACATCGTCAACAAGCCCAACAACGCCAATTGGGTCATGCATCACGCCGAAAAGGGAGGCTATGACGTCGACTTCGATCTCGACAGCCGGGCGCTGGACAACACCGGCAGGCGCAAAGGGTATCGGTTTGAGGTCCAAGGCCCGAACGGGTGGGCGATTCTTGAGAAACTGAATGGCGGCCCCATCGAGGGCTTCAAGTTCTTCGGCATGGGTGAGATCAATTTGGCAGGGCGCAAAGTGCGCGCCTTGCGCCATGGCATGGCCGGGGCCGCGGGGCTGGAACTGTTCGGCCCGTTTGAGGATTACGACCGCATCCGCGACGCCATTCTTGAAGCGGGTGAAGGCATGGGTTTGCTCGCGGCGGGGTCCAAGACCTACTCAACCGTGGCCCATGAAAGCGGCTGGTACCCCTCTCCCCTGCCAGCCGTTTTCTCGGGCGACAGCACAAAGGCCTATCGCGAATGGCTGCCTGCAGACGGGTTTGAGGGCAACATGTCCCTGGGTGGGTCCTTTGTCTCGGACAAGGTCGAGGATTATTACCTGACGCCCTACGATATCGGCTATGGGCATATCGTGAAGTTTGACCATGACTTCATCGGCCGCTCGGCTTTGGAGGCCATGCAGGGCGCGCCCCACAAGCACAAGCGCACGCTGCGCTGGTCCAAAGATGACGTCGTTCGCGTCTTCGCCAGCCAACTTGGCGACGAGGGGGAGCGGTACAAATTCATGGATATGCCCGCCTCCCACTACGCGACCTGCCCCTATGATGAGGTGCGCGTGAATGGGCAGACCGTCGGTGTCTCTCACTACCCGGTCTACACGTCCAATGTACGGTCCTGGATCTCTCTGGCGCTGCTCGACGAAAGCGCGGCGGAGGTCGGAACCGAGGTGGAGTTGACTTGGGGCGAACCCGATGGCGGCAGCCGCAAACCGTCGGTCGAACGCCACAGCCAGACCACCATCAGATGCGTGGTCGAGGATTGCCCGATCTCGGTGACCGCGCGTGAGGAATACAAGGTCTGAGCGGCCTGGTGGGCCTTACGCTCTATCACCACAATTCTTCGGTCTGCGCGGCCAAGATCCGCGTCGCGCTGGCCGAAAAAGGCCTGCCTTGGGACAGCCGCCTGATGCGGCTTGACGGGGATCAGTTTGATCCCGCCTACCTCGCGCTCAACCCCGCAGCCGTTGTGCCAACCTTGGTTCACGGGGGTACCGTGGTGACCGAGTCCAACGTCATTCTGGAATACCTGGATGACGCGTTCCCGGAAAACCCGCTTCGCCCGGACGACCCCGCTGAGCGCGCCGCCGCGCGCGCCCTGATGATGCGCCTTGATGACGGGTCCGACGGCCTGCACCATGCGGCCTCGGTGCTGACCTATGCAATTGCTTACCGGATGCGATTGGTGGAGGCGGCGGGCGGCACCGACCCCGACCGCCTTCGGCCCGCGATCGAGGCCAACATGAACCCCAAAAGCCGGGTCTGGCTGGAAGAGGTTGTTTATCGCGGCGTCGAGGCACCGATTGTCCGCACCTGTCTGTTGCGGTTTGACCGGCTGCTCGACAACTTCGAGGCCCGCTTGACCGATCAGTGGCTGACCGGCCCACGCTATTCGGTGACCGAAGCGGCCTATACCTCTTACATGGTGAGATTGGAGATGCTGCATTTGGGATTTCTGTGGCGTGACCGCCCCCGGATCGCCCGCTGGTTTGACCGGCTGAAAGCGCGCCCAAGCTTCGCGGAGATCACTGATTGGTACACACCTGAGAACGGGCAAGCGTTGGCGCGATACGGTGCTGAGAACGCCGCGCGGATGGAGGCGTTGCTCCATGAGTGACCTGCCCGCCAGCGGCTATGACCTGGACGGGTCCAGCGCCCATGCCAATGCGCTTCAGGCCACATACAAGGCTCGGTCCGATGTGGCGGCCAAGCTGCCCGGGGCGCGGTTGGACCTCACCTATGGCACGCAGCCTCGGCAGCGCTTGGATGTCTTCCCGGCGGGCGCGGATGCCCCCGTTCTGGTGTTCTTCCATGGCGGCTATTGGAAGGCGGGCGACAAGGACAGCCGCCGCTATGCCGCAATCCCTTGGCGTGAATGGGGCGTGGGCTGGGTCGCGGTGAATTACAGGCTGGTGCCCGGCAACACCCTGGAAGAGGCGGTCGACGATGCACGGCTGGCCGTGGCGTGGCTGGCTGAAAACGCGGAGGGTTTAGGGCTAAATCGGGAGGCCCTCCATATCTGCGGCAACTCCGCGGGCGGGCATCTTGCGGCCATGGTTGCGGCGACCGCGTGGGAGGGTCGGCCAGACTTGGCCAGCCTGACGGTCGTCAGCGGCTTATGCGATCTCGTGCCGCTTTTGACCGCGGGGCCCAATGCCTGGCTTGGCCTGACAGAGGACCGCGCGCGGGCGCTGAGCCCGATCAACCACCTGCCGCCCCGTGATTTGCCAACGCTCATCGCCGTTGGCGGTGCCGAAACCGCCGAATTCAAACAGCAATCCTGGGCCTATGCCGATGCGCTGGAGGGGCAGGAAACCCCCGTGACACGGCTGGAAACTCCGGCGGAGGATCATTTCGAGATCATCGGCGGCTTTGGGG
>JANQNZ010000237.1 GCA_028279315.1 Rhodophyticola sp.
TTACGGAGGGATCTGAGCGATGGGCAAAGAGGTCTCTGCGGCTGAGGCTGTGGCCCGGATTGCCGATGGGGCGGTGGTGACGGTCTCGTCCTCGTCCGCCCTTGGCTGCCCGGATGCGGTGCTGGCGGCGATTGGCGCGCGGTTTGAGGCCGATGGCCACCCCCGCGATTTGACCACACTGCATCCCATTGCGGCTGGCGACATGTATGGGGTGAAAGGCATCGACCATATCGCCAAAGACGGGCTTCTGGCGCGGATTATCGCGGGCAGTTATCCGTCTGGCCCCTCCTCGATGGAGATGCCGGAGATCTGGCGCATGGTCACCGAAGACCGGGTGGCGGCTTATAACGTGCCCTCGGGCATTCTTTACGACATGCACCGCGATGTAGCGGCGCGGCGGCCCGGGGTTCTGACCCAGGTTGGCTGCGACACGTTTGTGGACCCGATCCGCCAGGGCTGCGCGATGAATGACCGTGCCGCCGCCGCGCCGATTGTTCAGCGCACCGAGTTCGGCGGCGAAACCTGGCTGCATTTCCCCAATATCATCCCCGATGTGGCGATCATTCGCGCCACCACGGCAGATGAGCAGGGCAACCTGACCTATGAGCACGAAGGCGCCTATCTTGGCGCGCTCGACCAGGCGATTGCGGTCAGGAACCACGGTGGGCTGGTCATCGCGCAGGTGAAACGGATGACCGCGGCGGGCAGCTTGCGGCCCCATGACGTGCATGTGCCGGGGCATCTGGTGGATCTGATCGTGGTGGCGCCGGATCAGAAACAGACCACTGAGACGCCTTATGACCCGGCGATCTCAGGGGAGGTCATGCGCCCTTGGGACAGTTTCAGCCTGGCGGAGCACAATGTCGAAAAGATCATCGCCCGGCGTGCGGCGATGGAGCTGAAGCACGGGCAGACCGCCAATCTGGGCTTCGGAATCTCGGCCATCGTGCCGCGTATCCTTCTGGAGGAAGGCCACGCCCAATCCGTCACCTGGGCCATCGAACAGGGGGCCGTTGGTGGGATGCCGCTGACCGGCTTTGCCTTTGGCTGTGCCGCCAATGCCGATGCCTTTGTGCCCAGCCCGAACCAGTTCACCTATTTCCAAGGCGGCGGGTTTGACCTGTCGTTCCTGTCCTTCTTGGAAGTGGACAGGCTCGGCAACGTCAATGTCTCGAAGCTCGGCAAGAAACCTTATCTGACAGCCGGTTGCGGCGGGTTTGTGGACATCACGGCCTTCGCGAAACGGATCGTGTTTTCGGGCTATTTCGAAGCAGGCGCGGCGCTCGATCTGACCGAAGACGGCATCCGCGTCACCCGCACCGGCAAGTTCACGAAAATGGTCGACGAGGTGGAACATGTCACCTTCTCCGGCCCCCGGGCGGTTTCGCTTGGGCAAGAGGTGCTCTACGTCACCGAACGCTGCGTGATCCGCCTGACCGAGGCCGGTTTGATCGCAACCGAGATCATGCCGGGGATAGAGCCGGACCGCGATATCGTGGCTGCAAGCGGGGGCCGGGTGCAAGTGGCGGGGAACGCCACGCTTATGCCGCGCGCGCTGCTGCAAGACGCGCCCATGGGGCTGAGCTTATGAGCGCGGTGCATCTGTCGATTGAAGGGCCGCTGGCGCGCATCACCCTCGACAATGAGGCGAAACTGAATGCGTTTACGCCCGCGATGCTGGCGGCGCTTGAGGGGTATTGCGGAGAGATCGAGTGCGCTGAGGCTGTCCGCGCCGTCATCGTGCAATCGGTAGGCTCCCGCGCCTTCTGCGCCGGGGCCGATATCAAAGCCTGGGCGCCGCTGTCCCCGTTTGAGTTCGCCCGCGCTTGGGTGCGGGAGGGGCATCGCGTCTTCGACCGGCTGGCGCGGCTTTCCAAACCAACCATTGCCGTCCTCCAGGCCCATGCTTTCGGCGGCGGGCTGGAATTGGCGGCGGCGTGCGATATCCGGGTGATGGCGCCGGGCGCCAGTTGTGGTTTGCCCGAGGCGCAAGTGGGGATTGTGCCGGGATGGTCCGGGACGCAGCGCCTGGCGCGGTTGCTGCCGGAACCGGTGTTGAAAGAGATGGTGCTCTTTGGCCGCCGCTTGAACGCCGAGCGGGCGCTGGCACTGGGTTTTGCGGCAGAGGTCGCAGAAGACCCGCTCAAGACGGCTGAGACCCTGGCAGAGGACGTTCTAACCAGCTCCCCGCGCGCGGTGGAGGTTGCGAAATACCAGCTTCACGCCGCCGTGGGCGAGGACCGTGCGGCGATGATCGAAGCCCTTGGCGGCGGCATGATTGCGGCCAGCGCCGATAAGGCTGAAGGCGTCGCGGCCTTTGCCGAGAAACGCAAACCAGACTTCCCGGGGAGTTGAGATGCTGGACCTGACAATCATTCCCTCGGCCAATGCGGACCTGCCCGCCAAGCCCATGCGCCTGGATCACTGGATCGACGGAGCCTGGAGCCCGAGCGCTGACGGCGCGGTCAGCCTGCGCCAGTCGCCCGCCCATGGTGTGCCGGTCAGCGAGGCCGCGAAAGGTGGTAGGGCGGAGGCCGAAGCCGCCATCGCCGCCGCCCGCCGGGCGTTCGATG
>JANQNZ010000251.1 GCA_028279315.1 Rhodophyticola sp.
TGCTTCGTCCAAGTCCGTGGTCTCCAGAAGGGTCGTAACCTGCGTCCGCAACCGCTCCGCCGCGCTGTCCTGGCGGGCTTTGGCCTGTACGTCAGCGGCCTCAATCAGCGCGCTAATGTCTGTCAGTTGGCGAGAGAGGATGGCGGAGAGTTCCCCACCTTCCGCCGCGCGCATCTCTAGAAATGCAGCCAACAGCCCCTCGAAATCCGCCAACAGCGTCTCGGTCGACGGGAGCGTCGTCTCACCGCCGCGCGGGTCGTAGACGCCTGGCAGGCTGAGGAAGTCCGTCGTCTTTGGTTGAGAGAGCGCCAGGCCCGCCGCCTCTGCCGCCTGCGCAACCTCCGCGGCTGCCGCAATGACGGCCTTTAGGGCCTCCGCATTCACCGACGAGCCAACCGCGTCATCGGCGCGGCTCACCCGAAGCGACAGGCTGATATTGCCTCGGCCAAGCGCCTTTGACAGACGCGCGCGCAAGGCTGTCTCCAAGTCTCCCATCCGGTCCGGCAACCGCATCCGAAGGTCGAGCCCCTTGGCGTTCACCCCGCGCATATCCCAGGACCAGACCACGCCCGGCCCCGCCCCTTCCTGGGCGGCAAATGCCGTCATCGAGTTAACCACTTAAGATTTTACCCCCATGTCTCGCGAGTTTTATTCAGTTATTAGGAAATGGGTAAGGACTTCGCGGATAGCGTTAACACACTCGGTGTTGGCTTCACAACGCGGCGGTTCCTATGGGGGCCCGTGCGGTAAAGGTGACGTCGGAAGATGGATAAAGTGACAACGCTCGAAAATGTCGTGGCCTTCGCGACGTATCAGGAAAGCATGACCGACCCCATCATCAGCGACGTGATCCGGTATTGGGATGGCTTGCGAGGCAACCGTCAGATGCCGGAGCGGTCCGAGATCGACCCCAGGGAGATGTCTGAGGTCCTCAGCTACACCTTCATTCTGGATCGCCCTCGGCCCGGCGTGATCCGGTTCCGCCTTTCAGGCGCGCATCTGAATGAGCTGATGGGGATGGAGGTGCGGGGTATGCCGCTCCGCTCTTTCTTTGAGCTGCCGGATCGGGCGCCGTTGATGGAATTGGCCGAGGCGGCGTTCACAACACCTGCAATGTTGAAGGTCGATCTTGTGTCAGATGCCCAAGGTCGCGCGGCGCTTCCCGGTCAGTTGGTGATCCTTCCCCTGCAAGACGGGGCTGGGGAGTGCCACCGCGCTTTGGGGGCCTTTGTCACCGCGGGGGTCATTGGATTGCCGCCCCGCCGGTTCCGGGTCGAGCGGCACGGCCTAACGCCGCTCCGCCCCGGCAGGCCGCTTTTTGCGGCCCCACATCCCGGCGTCGAACACCAAATTGGTTTGCAAGAGCCGGGCACGCCGTTTCAGATGCCGGACACACCACCGGTCGCGCGGCAGAGACCCCGGCTACGTGTGGTCAAAGGCGGGCGGGCTTAGGCCGCCACACCTGATGTCTTGGATGGATTTGAACGCGGGTGTGTTGATCCGGCGCGCGCTGGCTCAACCCACAGCGCGGTTGGCTTCTCGGCTGGCCGACAACTCCTCAGCCACCAAAAACGCCAATTCCAGCGATTGGGTCGCGTTCAGGCGTGGATCGCAGGCGGTGTGATACCGCGACGAGAGGTCCTCATCGGTCACCGCGCGGACCCCGCCGGTGCATTCAGTCACGTCCTTGCCGGTCATCTCAAAATGCACACCGCCCGGCACCGTGCCCTCGGCCCGGTGGATCGCAAAGAACTCCTGCACTTCCCTCAGCACACTATCGAAAGGCCGGGTCTTGTAGCCGCTGGCCGATTTGATCGTGTTGCCATGCATCGGGTCGCAGGACCACACCACGTTGGCACCCTCTTCCCGCACCGTCTTGATCAACCGTGGCAGGTGATCACCCACCGACCCCGCCCCGAAGCGTGCAATCAGCGTCAGCCGCCCCTCTTCGTTCTCCGGGTTCAGACGCGCCATCAGGACCTTCAGGTCCTCCGCGGTGGTTGTCGGCCCGCATTTCAGCCCAATCGGGTTCTGTACGCCGCGGGCAAATTCCACATGGGCGCCATCGGGCTGCCTTGTCCGATCCCCGATCCAGATCATATGGCCCGAGCCCGCCAGCCATTTGCCGGATGTCGAGTCGAGCCGACACAGCGCCTCTTCATATTCCAGAAGCAGCGCTTCGTGGCTGGTGTAGAAATCAACCGAGGACAGCTCGTGATTGGTCTCCCCCGTCAACCCGGCGGCGGTCATGAAATCCAGCGAATCCTGGATTCGGTTGGCCATGTCGCGATAGCGCGCGGCATCCTCCCCATCGGTAAAGCCCAGGGTCCAGGAATGCACGCGGTGGATATCGGCAAAGCCGCCGGTGGAAAACGCGCGGACGAGGTTCAGCGACGCTGCGGCTTGCGTGTAGGCCTGCAACATCTTGCTGGGGTTGGGGATGCGCGCCTCGGGCGTGAAATCCAACTCATTGATGATATCGCCGCGATAGCTTGGCAGTTCCACCCCGTCCTTCACCTCGGTCGGTGCGCTGCGCGGTTTGGCGAATTGGCCCGCCATCCGGCCCACCTTCACCACCGGCACTTTGGCGCCATAGGTCAGTACCATTGCCATTTGCAGCATCACTTTGAACGTGTCGCGAATGGTGTCGGCGCTGAACTCCGCAAAGCTCTCGGCGCAATCTCCACCCTGCAACAGGAAGGCCTCGCCACGCGCGACCTCTCCAAGCTCGCGCTTCAGGCGCCGCGCCTCACCTGCAAAGACAAGCGGCGGATATTTGGCCAGTTGCGCCTCAACCGCGCCCAATGCACCCGCATCGAGATACTCGGGCATCTGCACCCGGGGTTTCGCGCGCCAATCCGATTTCGTCCAAGCCTCTGCGGTGGTCATCAGAGCCTCCATTGCCACAAGCCAGGCCCGCTTATACGCGGGCCGCCCCGCCGATCCAATGGCCTATTTTAGCGCTACCGGGGATTGCAACGGTTCTGAAATGGTGATTTCGGTAGGCTGGTCCGGCGGGCGACGGCAGCCGGACCCGGGAGGAAGAAAGGACCGCGCGCATGGCGAGCCTTGCAAATGGCGTGCCGAGCCAGCCGAAACGGTACATTTTCGTGCTGTTGGACCAGTTTACGATGCTCTGCTTCTCCTCAGCAGTAGAGGCGCTGAGGATTGCTAACCGCATGTCGGGTGAGGCGCTTTACGCCTGGGAACTCGCCGGTGAGGGCGGCGAGACGGCGCAATGCAGCGCCGGGATCACCTATCAGCTTGACCGCGATCTTGATGAGGTGGCGCGCGATGATATCGTGCTGATCTGCGGTGGGATCGACGTGCAAGAGGCGACAAGCAAACGCCTGTTGAACTGGCTGCGGCGCGAGGCCCGGAAAGGCCCGATCATCGGCGGGCTTTGCACGGCGGGGTATACGCTGGCCAAAGCTGGGCTGCTGGATGGGAAACGCGCGACGATACATTGGGAGAACCAGGACAGTTTCACTGAGGAATTCGAGGATGTGACGCTGACCAAATCGGTTTTTGTGATCGACGGGAACCGGATAACCACGGCGGGCGGCACCGCCTCGATCGATCTGATGTTGAAGATCATCGCGACGGATCACGGAGAGGAACTGGCCAATCTGGTGGCCGATCAGTTGATCTACACCTCGATCCGCACGGATCAGGACACGCAACGCCTATCAATCCCAACCCGGATCGGAGTGCGCCATCCGAAGCTCTCCCAAGTGATCCGGATGATGGAGCAGAATATCGAGGACCCGATCAGCCCCTCGGTTCTGGCCAGCGATGTCGGCATGTCGACCCGGCAGTTGGAGCGGCTGTTCCGGCGCTATCTGAACCGCAGCCCGAAACGCTATTACATGGAATTGCGGCTGGCCAAAGCGCGGAACCTGCTGATGCAGACCGATATGAGCGTGATCAATGTGGCGCTGGCCTGCGGGTTTGCATCGCCGTCACATTTCTCGAAATGTTACCGGGCGCATTATGACACAACGCCTTATCGGGAGCGTGGGTCACAAGCGGCACGGGTCACGGGTTAAGAAACCTGGCATTTGGCCTGGCCGTAGGGCGGGACAAGTCCCGCCGCGCCCTTTTTTTGAGAGACCGTTCCTTCTGGCGGGACAAGTCCCGCCCTACGGATGATGACGTCACACGCCCTTACGTGTCTTCGCTCCGCACCCGTGCCGCTCGCCCGCCACGCCGTGCGGGCCGTGGAGGTGCGTTCAAGCCTTCGGTCAACACTTGCGTCATCGGGTGACCGTCCTCTCCATGACGGTCGAGAAGCAGCCGGATCGCCACGCGCGGGTCCGGCAGCTGGATACTCAGCGCCCAATCCATGAAGATCGACCGGCATTCAGGCAGGCTGATCCCCTCGATCCGATAGGCTTCCCGGATCAGACCTTTCGGATCGTTCTCATCGCCACGCTCGACCATGTCGAAAGCCTCATTCATCACCCTGCGCCAAAAGCGCCTCGATCATCGTTGCGGCCTTGACCCTTGTGGCGTCAAGCTTTTCTGAGAGGGCGTCGATGCTTTCCGCCGCTGCCGTCCGGCAGAGAAACGCCCGCCCGCCTTCCCCGATCTCACCCAGATCAAGCGGCTGATCCGTCATCAGGCTGACGGCCTGCAAGATCGACAGGTAAAGGTGATAGGCCTCTCGCAATGCCTCCCCCGCCTCAGCGGCGATCCATCCGGTCTCCACACCTGCCGCCAATTGGGCCGGAGCGGCCCGGCCCGGGTCCCCTGCGATGAGGGCCGCGGCCTGAGACAGAAGCTCAATATCCTGGGCGCCGCCGGGGCCGTCCTTCACTGCAAAGGTCGCCCCTGCCCGTCCTGCCGCCTGCAGACGCTCACGCATCTCCGCTGCATCCGCCTTCACCTTCCCGGCATTCGCTTTCTCAGCCAGAACCGCACAGCGCACCGCTTCGATATCCGTCCGTAAGCTTTCGTCGCCTGCAATCGGTCGTGCACGGGTCAGCGCCATATGTTCCCAGGTCCAAGCCTCCTCCATCTGATATTGCCGGAACGCGGCCAACGAGGTCGCAACCGGCCCCTGGCGGCCCGAGGGGCGGAGGCGCATGTCCACCTCATAAAGCTTGCCTGCTGCCGTGGGCGCCGAAAGCGCCGTGATCAACCCTTTGGTCGCCTTGGCGAACCAACTGCGCGGATCCAGCGGGCGGCGGCCCTCGGTCATCTCCACCCCGCCTGCGTCATAGATCAGGATGAGGTCGAGGTCGGACCCGGCGCTTAACCGGCCTGCGCCGAGGCTCCCCATGCCCAAAACCGCGCCGCCGCGGCCCGGGGCGGGACCATGCCGTCGAGCGATATCGTCACAGACCAGCGGCCAGAGTCCCGCCACAACCACATCGGCGAGGGCGGAGTACTGCGCGCCCGCCTCTTCCGCGGTGATCAGCCCGCGCAGATGATGCACCCCGACCCGGAAATGCCATTCCTTCTGCCAGCGCCGCGCGGCATCGAGTTGTGCTTCGTAATCCTGCCCGTCGAGTGCGCGAGAGAGGGTGTCGGCAAGCCTGTCCCGATCTGGCCAAGGCTCAAAGAAACTGCCGCCTAGAACCGCATCAAGCACCGCGGAATGGCGGGAGAGATAGCGCGCAAGACCCGGCGCCGTGGCACAGATATCGACGAGAAGGTCCACAAGCGGCGGGTTCGCCTCAAAAAGCGAGAACAGCTGCACGCCTGCCGGCAATCCACGCAAGAACCCGTCGAAATTGCCAAGCGCCTCATCCGGTCGCGCCGCGCGTTGAAACCGGGTCAGGAGGTCGGGTTTCAACCGGGCAAATATTTCCTGCCCCCGGGCGGAGCGGAGCGCCGGGTAGCTTGGCCAACGCTCCACAATTTCGCGCGCAGCGTAAGAGAGGTCCGGTTCGGCGGTGGCTTTGGCGTCGGGAGCGAAGAAAGGTTCAGTCAGCCCGTCCACCTCGGTCAGCCGCGCTTCCAGATCCGTGCGGAAGGCGTCTGTATCCGCAACCCCACAGAACCGGGCCAATCGGTCAAAGCCTTCTGCGTTTGAGGGCAAGCTGTGGGTCTGGGCATCGGCGATCATCTGCAGCCTATGCTCGATCTCCCGATGCGCGCGGTAATGTGTGGTCAGATGCGCCGCCACCTCCTCCTCAACCCACCCCTTGCCTGCCAGCGCCGCCAGCGCATCCACCGTCCCCCGGCAGCGCAGATCAGGGTCGCGGCCTCCGGCCACCAATTGCCGGGTTTGGGCGAAGAATTCGATCTCGCGAATGCCACCGGCGCCCAGTTTCATATTGTGGCCTTCAAGAGTGATTGGCCCATGTAGCCCTTTATGCGAGCGGATGCGTTGCCGCATGTCATGGGTGTCTTGAACCGTCGCGAAATCCAGATGTTTGCGCCAGACAAAGGGGCGGAGCGTTTCCAAGAACCGCTCACCTGCCGCGATATCCCCCGCGGCGGCGCGGGCCTTGATATAGGCGCCGCGCTCCCAACTCCGCCCCTCGGCCTCGTAATATCGCTCCGCGGCGGCCATCGAAATGCAGACCGGCGTTGAGGACGCGTCGGGACGCAGGCGCAGATCGGTGCGGAAGACATAGCCATCGGCGGTATTCTCCGACAGAACTGCCGTCATCCGGCGTGTGGCGCGGATCAGGCTGGCGCGAGCCTCCATCTCGTCATCCGGGTCAAAGCGGGTTTCGTCGAAAAGGCAGATGAGGTCGATATCGGAGGAATAATTCAACTCCCCCGCCCCCATCTTGCCCATGGCGAGGGCAACCATGCCCGCGCTGGTCTCTAGGTCCGCCTCGGTCATGCCGGGCAGCTTGCCGCGTTTGATTTCCGCGGCCAGTTGCTGCGTCAGCGCCACCTGGACAGCCAGATCAGCAAAGCGGGTCAAGGCGCCGGTCACCTCTTCCAGGGTCCACACCCCGCCGAGGTCAGCGAGCGCCGTCAGAAGCGCCACCCGGCGTTTCAAGCGGCGGAGCAATTTAGAAACGTCGCCCGCGAGCCCCCCCGCCTCTGCCAAGATTGCGTCGAATACCGCCTCTGGCGCGTCCGTCAGTGCGTTCTCCAGCCAATCCGCCTCTTGCACCATCAGCCGCGCCAGATACCCGCTGCATCCGGCTGTGCCCTCGATCAGGGGGCGCAATTCAACTGGCAGATCAGGCAGAAGCGCCAAGGCCTCCTGCCCCCGCTCTGCATCGAAGGGGATCGGATGGCGCGTGATGCGGGAGGCGAAGGAGGTCACGGCGGAACAACTCCGCCAAGCGGTGTGTCTTGGCTGAAGATATTGCGCCAAGTGTCGCCATCCCGCCGCCAGATCGAGCTGACCAGCATCTCTTCCCACTCCAAGCGGTCGGGGCGGCGGTAGGCGGCGTGATAGGCATAGAGATGTTGGTCGGGCCCAAGGGTCATATGATGGTCCTGGCTGATCCGGTACTCCGCGACTGTCGGGCCATCAGCCAGTTGACCGATATGGCCGTCGCGGTCCGAAAATCCGCTCGGATAGACGCCTAGGAAATCGGCGCTCAGATGCGCGTCATCCGCCGCCGGATCGCCCGCGACGAGCGCCTCCCAAACCGCGCGTTCGAGTTTTGCGATCTCCGCCGCTGCCATGGGCCTCAGCCCTCCCTTGCCGCCCCTTCCGATCCTTGCAATGGTCGCGCCCGAGGGACAAGGGAGATTCCAGGGTCATGAGTAAGAGCTTACGGCGGGTGAAACAGGCCTTGGCCGATGCGGGCGTGGCGGAGGCCGTCATGGAAATGCCGGACACGACGCGGACCGCGCAGCAGGCCGCCAATGCCGCCGACTGCCACCTGGACCAGATCGCCAAGTCGATCATCTTCAAGGCAGAGACCACGGGTGACGCGGTTTTGTTTGTGACCGCGGGCGGCAATCAGGTCGATGCGGGAAAGGCCAGCGCCGTGGCGGGGGAGCCGCTTGGCAAGGCGGATGCGGATCTGATCCGGGCGCAAACGGGCTTTGCCATTGGTGGCGTCGCACCGATTGGGCATCTCACCCCGATCCGCGCCTGGTTCGACCCGCGTCTTTTGGCGTTCGATTTGGTCTATGCCGCCGCGGGCACGCCGAGGCATATCTTCCCGATCGAGCCAGGGCTTTTGCAGCGGTTGAGCGGGGCGGAACTGGCGGAGTTTACTGGCTGAGCCATGAGGCACTCAGGCTGAAACAAGAAAGCCGTTCAGCCTGTGTCACCTCAAGCGGACCAGGAGCCGGGCATCGCCAGGCCGGGGACTGGCGCGCCAAAGGTTGAGCGGCCGCGCTTTATGGCAGCCAAACCCCTCCTCGCTCCAATCTACGTACCAAGCTCAGCCAAATCGCAAGGCCGCGGGACGGCCTGGCGATGCCCGGCGCCTTCGGCGCACTATTCGGGCAGGGGAAATAGAAAGGCGGGTGCTCGATGCGACACGCAATTTGGGCACCGGTCAGGGGCCAACTTTCATCGCCTCCCCCCTCAAATCACCCGTAAGACCGACCGCGCCGCGCGCAACCCCGGCGCCTCCCCGCCGCGCCCCAAGCGGTGCATGGTCAGGGCTGCGGCATCGAGCTGCGCCCGGCGTTTCTCCTCATCCTGCATCAACGCCAGCAGCGCTTTGGAGATCGGTTCGGGGCGGCAATTCTCGGCCAGGAACTCCGGCACGGCGCGGGTTTCGGAAACCAGATTCACGAGGGTCACCGTGTCGATCAGAAGCAGATTGCGGATCAACTGTTTTGAGATCCAGCTCATGTCATAGGCGATGACCATAGGCGTGGCGCTGGCCGCGAGTTCCAAACTGACCGTGCCCGAGGCTGCCAGCGCCACATCCGCCGCCGCAAAGGCCGCCCGTTTCTCGGCCTCATAAGCGTCGGGTGAGAGGTCACGCGGGTCCAAGACCTGCGGATGGTCAGGCCAGCGTCGCACCCTGTCACGGACGTAATCCGAAACGGCGGCAACCGTGGGCAACACCAGATGCGCTTTCGGAAAGGCCTTCTGAAGCGGGCGCAGCGCCTCACCAAAGATTGGAGACAGGCGCTCAATTTCGCCCCGGCGAGAGCCTGGCA
>JANQNZ010000267.1 GCA_028279315.1 Rhodophyticola sp.
AGGAAAACCTCCACTGGAGGTTTTCAGGCCCGAACGGGCGGAGCCCCGGAAGGGGCCGTCTCGGGAAACCTCCGGTGGAGGTTTTTTGGGGCCCGAACGGGCGGAGCCGGAAGGGGCAGCGCCTGCCAAGGTGCCGCTGTCTTAGAGGTCAGTGGCGTTTGGTGAGGCGCCTTGCAATTCAACCAAGCCTGTTCCATATGTTGCGCAACTGGGTAATAATGTTGCGCGCGACCGCCCGTCTCGGGTTCGATCCGCAAATTGCGCCACATGGGGAGAGAACATGGCAGGCACCAAGCTGGACCCGATTGACCGGAAGATTCTGGCCGAATTGCAAGGGGACGGGCGGATGACCAATGTGGAGCTGGCCCGGCGGGTCGGCATCTCGGCCCCGCCCTGTCTGCGCCGGGTGCGGACCTTGGAGGAGGCGGGCTATATCCGCGGCTATCACGCCGATGTGGATGCCCGCCAATTAGGGTTCGAGGTGCAGGTCTTCGCGATGGTTGGGCTGCACAGCCAGGCCGAGGCGGATTTGGTTGCGTTCGAAGACCTCTGCCGGTCCTGGCCGCTGGTCCGCGAATGCCACATGTTGAATGGCGAGATCGATTTCATCCTGAAATGTGTGGCGCCCGATTTGTCGAGCTTCCAGAGCTTCCTAACCGAATGCCTGACCTCGGCGCCGAATGTGGCCAATGTCCGGACCTCGCTGGTGATCCGGGGCGCCAAGGATGATCCCGGTGTGCCGTTCGATGTGATGGAAGACCGGCTAAGCCAGTCCGCCTGATCCGTCCATGGCCAAGCCGCCCGCCACTGCCGCCGCGATCCAAGCGGCTTATGCTCAAGCGCTGAAACTGCATCAGGGCGGCGATGTGAAAGCGGCGCGGAAGGCCTATCTCGATATCCTGAAAACGCGGGCCCTGGCCGAACCGATGTTCCAACTGGGCCGGATCGCCGAAGCAGGGGGTGACGGGAAGACCGCCGCCAAATGGTATGCCCGCGCGTTGAAGCTGAAGCCGAAGGAACCGGCCTTGTGGCAAGCGCTGGTGGGCGTCAGCCGGGGCAAGGACCGCGACAAGGCGGTTGCGGGGGCCAAGGCGGCAGGGGTGGCGGTGCAGGTGGAAGACCCGCTCGCACGGGGCGATGCGGCGCTTGCCAAAGGCGATCTTGCCAAGGCCAAAGCCGCCTATCGCGCGGCAATGTTGGCGGGGCTGCCGAAGCTGACCGCACTTCTGCATATGTCGACCCGACTGCGCGCGGCGGGGTTTCTGGACGACGCGCGGACCGCGGCAGAGGAGGCGATGGCCCTAGCCCCCGAAAGCGGCGCGGCGGTGGCCGAACGGGCCATGGCCGATGTGGATGCAGGCGAGATGGAGGCCGCGCGCGCGGGCCTGCGGACAGCGCTCGACCTCGCGCCGTATCTGGGGCCTGCCTGGTCCGTCTTGATCTCCAGCGAGAAGCAGGCGGAGGGCTCCGCCGATCTGGCGCGGCTCGAATCCCTGGTTGAGGCCGGGGTGTCGGACCGAACGGCGCTGCGGCTGATGTCTTATGCGCTGGCCAAAGGCCTTGAAGACCAAGGCCGCGACCGGGAGATGTTCGAGCATCTGACCCGGGCCAATCGGCTGACGGCCAGTGCCTTTCCTTATGGGTTTGACGCCGATCTCACGCGCGCCCGGGCCTTGATTGCGCAATGGGCGCCTGTGACGGGCGGCTATGAGGGTGCCGCGCCGATCTTCGTCACCGGTCTGCCGCGGTCCGGCACCACGCTTGTTGAAACGATCCTGTCGAAACATGGCCAAGTGGCCGCTGGCGGGGAGATGGCACTTTTCGGTAAGACGCTCACACCAGTCATCGACCGCGCGGTTGCGGGGGAGGCCCTCAGCGCGGCGGACTGGACCAAAGTCGGTCAGGCCTATGCCGAGGCGACGGCGCGTGTCGCGGGTACGGCAGAGCGGATCACCGACAAATCCATCTCCACCTTCTCGATCATCGGCTACGTCGCCAATGCGCTGCCCAGGGCCAAATTCCTGATCATGGACCGCGATCCGCGGGATGTGGGCCTCTCGATCTACAAAAACGCCTTTCCCGACGGCACCCATCGCTATGCCAATGATCTGACCGAGTTGGGGCGCTATATCCGCCTGCATGAGGCCTGTGTCGCGGCGTGGGAAGCGCGCTTGCCCGATCACATCCACCGCGTGGATTACGCGCAACTGACCGCAGAGCCCGAGGCGCATATCCGCGCGATCCTGGAGTTCTGCGATCTGCCTTGGGATCCCGCCTGCCTCAGCCCCGAAACCTCGAACCGGAGCGTGAAGACCTTAAGCTACGCCCAAGTGCGCCAGCCGATCCATCGCGGGTCCGTCGCCGCATGGCAGCGGTTTGAGGCGGAGTTGCAGCCGCTGATTGCCGCGCTTGACGCGCATCAGTTCGATCTGGACGGCCCGAGAGCGTGATAGAATTGGGTTGACCCACGCCCCAATTATGCTGACTGGGCCTATCAACCGCTCGTCCACCTGCCCGGCCTGAGTAACGTGTCGAAGACGCGGGGATCGTCAGTGGTTGCGGAGCACGACGCGCATAGCGTAGACCGGGCCTTGGCCCGGGAGGGCACACGGGGCGTTCCCGGGCCAAGGCCCGGTCTACATCAGCATTGCGGGCTCGCCGTCCTCGGCCTGTCGATGCTCGGCCCGCGTTTCCGCTTGGACGCACACCGCCTTGGTGGGCGGCCAGATTCAAGCTGATCGCATCATGCCCCCAAAATGAGATAGGGCGGCCGTTCTGGCCGCCCATCTCGCAAGCATTCCGCCCGATCGTTCAGCCGGCTTTCTTAAGCTTTTCGCTCAGAGAAGCCCGCCGCTTCGCCCGCACCTGCCGTGCCCAGGGCATTTCGATCTGGTCTTTCCGGCTTTCTGCCAGGACCGAATTCATCCAACGCCGCGTCTTCATGTGCCTGTTCCTTGTCTCATGCCACTGTCAGATCCCGGGTCGTTTCCGGGTTGAGCACAATCTGCACCGGCTTTCGGGCAGTCTTGCGGCCCGGGTGCTAATTTCCCGTAAAAATTCTGGGCGGAAATGTGGCCCGATTGGCCCCGCAATGCTGCTTATTTTCTTAGAATTGTATGGGTTCCGCCTCTCGCATCGGGGCAGGACTGCGGCAGGTGCTGCCCCCGCTTTGCCCAAATGCGAGCGCTCGGGTCCGTCAATCAGGGCAGGATTGCCCTATTTCGATTGTTTACAGACGAATCGCAGAGATCAGGCGGCCGTAATCCACCTCTCCCTCATGCAGGCTCCGCCGGTAGGAATAGAACCGGCGCGGGTCGGAATAGGTGCAATGGCGGGTCCATTCCGCCGCCTCCACGCCCGCCGTGCGCAGCCGCATCAGCCCATAGCCCGGCAGATCGAACAGATAGCGGTCGCCCTCGCCATTGATGAAGAAACGCGCAGTTTCGGGATCGTGGTCCAGGAAGCGGTCGATGAATTCAGGCCCGACTTCATACGCCCGCTGGCTGATCGAGGGGCCGATGGCGGCGCGGATGCGCCCACGGGTGGCGCCTTCCGCCTCCATCACCTCAATGGTGCGCTCCAGAACCCCATCAAGTGCCCCGCGCCAACCGGCATGGGCGGCAGCAATCACACCCGCCTCCCGGTCTGCAAAAAGGACGGGTTGGCAATCGGCGGTCAGGATGGCAATCGCGGTGCCCGGGGTGCGCGTGACGATCCCATCGGCGCGAGGGCGGGGGTCTGGCGTGTGGCCCGTCACCACAACGGCCTCGGCGGAATGGGTCTGATGGACGGTCACCAACCGGCTGATCGGCACGTCCATGGTTTCGGCCACCCGCTCTCGGTTCAGGGCGACGATCTCGGCCTGGTCCGAGGACCCGCCGCCGCAGTTCAGCCCTTCGAAAATGCCCGAGGACGCGCCGCCTTGGCGGGTGAAGAACCCATGGGCCACGCCCTCCAACAGATCGGAGGTCAAAGGCTCAAGTCGCGTCGTCACCGGGGACATTGGGGGCAGCAGGCTCCAGGGCAGGCAAGGGCGGGGCCGCGGCAGGTGACAGCCCCATCACTTTGAACACCGTTCCCATTTCTTCGGGATGCGTCAACCGCCTGTGCGCGGCGATATGGCTCTCAAGCGCGGGCCCGCTCAGTTTCTGGGCCAAGGCCTGAGCGCGGGCGGTGATGCCGAGCCGTTCCAGGAACACACCCTGGGGCGTTAACGCGGTTGCCTTGGCCGGCGTGGCGGCGCGGGCCAAAGGCGCAAAGGCGACATGAGCGGTCAGGTCGGCCTCGCCCGGGTTGTCGAGCGGGTCGGAAAAGGCATGGGCGCGGACCGCTTGCAGCGTGTCGCCCAGGCTCTGCCAGTTGCCGTAATCGAGGATCAGGGCCGCGCCGCCAAAAGTCGCGATCCGGCGCCCAATCTCTTCGGCGATGGGGATTGCGGGGGCGTTTAACTCGACCATTTGCCCTGGGGCCGTATCCTCCAGGCGCTCCTCCAGCGCCGCGATGTCGGCCAAGGGAGCCAGGCCCCACATCAAACGGCTGCCATCGGTGCCGATCTGGCGTTCGTGCCAAAGGTCGGCCTCCTTCGCGCGGATGAATTGGCGGATCGGAAGCGCATCGAAGAACTCATTGGCGATCAGAAAAAACGGGCCGTCGGGCAAATCGCCGATATGGTCGAAGAACTCCGGCGTCACGCCGGGAAGCGCGGAGCGCTGCGCCACCCGCAATACCGGAGAGGCCTCAACCAGACACAGCCGAAGCGCTTGATGAAAGCCAGGGATCATTCGTGTGACGCGCAAGATATCGGCCATCAGCGTGCCCCGGCCCGGCCCAAGCTCGGCCAGCACAAACGGGTCCGGGCGGCCTTGATCCATCCAGACTTGGGCCAGCCAAAGCCCGATGATCTCGCCAAACATCTGCGAGATTTCGGGCGCGGTGGTGAAATCGCCCGCCGCCCCAAGCGGATCGCGCGTGGGGTAATAGCCGTCGCGGGGGTTCAAGAGGCACTCGGTCATGAACTCCGCGACCGAGATCGGACCCATCCGCTGGATCCGGGCGATCAGACGTTGGCCAAGGGGCGTCACGCCGCCCGCCTGCGCGCCACCAGGATGATGACAACCCCAAGGATCAGCATCGGCAGCGATAGGAGTTGGCCCATCGTCAGGCCGAGGTCATCCGACAGTGCCACGGCATAGCCGCGCGGATGGGTCAGGAAGAACTGCGCATCCGGTTGTCGGTAGTATTCGACGATGAACCGGGCGAGGCCATAGCCCGCCAAGAACATCCCCATGATCTGCCCTGGCCGTTTCAGCCACCCGCGCCGGAAGGCCAGCCAGAGAAGGACAAGACCCAGAAGCAACCCCTCAAGTGCGGCTTGATAAAGCTGGGACGGATGGCGTGCACATTCCACAACGATGGTGCCGACCAACCCCTCGGGCCCAGGACAAGCCTGCGCCGCCTCGCCGGGGAAGATCACGCCCCATGGCGCGTCGGTCGGTCGGCCCCAAAGCTCCCCATTGATGAAATTCGCGATCCGGCCAAGGCACAAGCCCGCGGGCGTCGCCAGCGCCATCGCGTCGCCAACCTGCACCGCGGGCAGTTGATGCGCCCGGCAGAAGAGCAGCCCCGCGACCGCAACCCCGATCATGCCCCCATGGAAGGCCATGCCGCCCTGCCAGATCATCAGAATCTCCGCCGGGTTCTGGAGGTAGTACCCGGGCTGATAGAACAGAACGAAGCCAAGCCGCCCGCCGACAATCACGCCGATGATGACCCAAGTTACCAGCGCCTCGACTTGCGCCGGCGTCATTGGTGCCTGATCCCCCGGCCAAAGCGCGGCCCGCTTGACCGCAATCACAACCAACCGCCACCCGATCAGAAGCCCCGCGATATAGGCCAGCGCATACCATCTGAGCGCAAACTCGAAATTGCCAATCGAGATCGAGAACAGCTCAGGCGAGATGTCGGGGAAGGGGATGGCGGCCTCAATCATCTGCTCACGTGTCGTCCTGCATCATTTGGGCCGAGGGCAGGATGCGGCGATCCTTGCCTTGATGCGCTTGCCCCCTGGCGCCATATAAGGGCCAGCGGGCAAGGAGGCCAAGATGCAAACGCGTAACAAGATCATGGAAGACATCTCGCAGCTGATGACCAACGCGATGGGCGTGGCCCAGGGCGCGAAGGACGAGGCTGAGACGGCGATGAACTCGATGATCGACCGCTGGCTGGCTGACCGCGATCTTGTCACGCGGGAGGAATTCGACGCCGTACGCGCCATGGCACAGAAGGCGCGCGAGGAAAATGAGGCGTTAAAGGCTCGTATCGAGGCCTTAGAAACCGCCGGAAAATCGTAAATCCGCCCCATTTCTGGCGAATTGCCCGGCGATACCGGGCTTTATGACGGTTGAACCTGACATTCCAACGCCGCACGGTCATTTCGTGGGCGCCGTGGCGGCCGCCGCCTTTCGGGCGACGATGCTGACGGCTGTTGTGGTTGGGATTCAGATCGCAGTCCTAAACGGCATTCTCCTGGCGGCCTTCGGGGCTGCGGTTGGTTTCATGATCAGTTTGCCGGTCTGGCTCCTCGCGTTTTTGGGCGGTGTCTGGGCCGCGCAGACCTTTATTTCATTGGAAAAGCGCCAAGCGTCCCATTTCTGGCGGTACTGGATGGGCGGCATCGCTTTTGTCCTGGCGCTGGCCTTTGTGATGCTGATGCCGACGGCGCCGATGCGGATGGTGCCGCTTCTTGGGCCTTTGTCCCTGGCGGCACCCGTCGATGGGTTCAGCCTTTGGAGCATCGCCAAGATGCTGATGGCCGCGGGGATCTTTGGCGGTATCGGGGCCATGGCCGCAAGCCGGCTGGTCCCGATCCTCGGCGCGCAGCGCCGGGCATAAAGGGCCTCGCTAGCGCCTCATTGGTTAACAACTCCCACAGCACCCGAGATTTCCTGTGGACAGCTTCCCAATTTCCGCGATGTCACGGGAGTTTCGCAAAAATAGCGCTTTACAGCCGCCCGGTTTTCGCCGCACCATATCTTGTAGGGGCGGTTACCAAACAAACCGACCCATGGTGAAGACACCCAGCTTCTAGTGGGCGTCATGGTCCAAAAGACCAGGCCCAACAGAGGCTGCCAATGACAAGAGGCCTGGGCAATGTCACTTTCCGAGCAGTATCTCGACACCGATGAAATCCACCCGATCGATATCGTGGAGACCATCGCCACCCATCAAGACTGGGATTTCGACCGCGTCGCCGATGATCAGATCGCGATGGCCATCGAAGGGCAATGGCGCACCTATTCGGTCACGCTGGCCTGGTCGGCCTATGACGAGACGCTGCGGATGATCTGCACGTTTGAGATGGAGCCGCCGGAAGACGCGATGCCGGCGCTTTACGAGGTTTTGAACCTGGCCAATGACAAATGCTGGGCGGGGGCGTTCAGCTATTGGGCGGCGCAGCGTTTGATGGTTTATCGCTATGGTCTTGTCCTGGCAGGCGAGCAGCTGGCCAGCGCCGAACAGATCGCCTGCATGGTCGAAACCGCGGTTCTGGCGTCCGAGCGCTATTACCCGGCTTTCCAATTGGCCTGCTGGGGCGGGCGCAGCCCGGCTGAGGCGATGCAGGTCGCCATTGCGGAGACTTACGGCCGCGCCTAATCTTTCGCCCCGGATGACAAGGGGCGGGGTGCATGGACTTCCAAGAGATAAACCGCCGCGGCCTGGTGATGCTGGGCTGCGGCAAGATGGGATCGGCGCTATTGGAGGGCTGGTTAGCGGGCGGGCTGGCGCCCGGGTCTGTGCATGTGATCGACCCACACCCCTCCGACTGGCTGACCGCGCAAGGGGTGCATGTGAATGGCGAGTTGCCGGGTGATCCCGCCATCGCGCTGATCGCTGTGAAACCGCAGATGATGGAGGCCGCACTGCCGCAGCTTCGGTCCTATGGCGGGGGCGGCACGCTGATGATCTCGGTTGCCGCCGGTACTTCGATTGCGGCTTATGAGGCGGCCTTCGGGGCCGGAACTCGGGTGATCCGGGCGATGCCGAACACACCTGCCGCCGTGGGCAAAGGTATCACGGCAATTATCGGCAACGACGCGGCGAGCGACGCGGATGCGGAGATCGCCACTGGCCTCCTCTCTGCCGTCGGTCAGGTGGTCCGGTTGGAAAGCGAGGACCAGATCGACGCCGTCACGGGCGTGTCTGGCTCCGGCCCGGCCTATGTTTTCTACATGATCGACGCCCTGGCCGCCGCGGGGCAGGCCGAGGGGCTGCCGCCGGATATGGCCATGCAACTGGCCAAAGCCACCGTGGCGGGCGCGGGCGCTTTGGCCGAAGCCGCGGAGGATACGCCAGAGCAGCTTCGCATCAACGTGACCTCCCCCAATGGCACCACGCAGGCGGGGCTTGAGGTTTTGATGAACGCTGAGGCGGGCCTTGCGCCCTTGATGCGGGCCACGGTCCACGCCGCCACGACCCGAGCTCGCGAACTGAAAGGTTAGGCCATGGCTGAGATCACCATCGACGACTTCCTGAAAGTCGATATCCGGGTCGGCACCGTCACCCGCGCCGAACCCTTCCCCGAGGCGCGCAAACCCGCGATCAAGCTCTGGGTCGATTTCGGCCCCGAGTTAGGGGAAAAGAAATGCTCCGCGCAGCTGACGGCGCATTACACACCCGACACTCTTGTCGGCCGTCAGGTGATGGCGGTGGTGAACTTCCCGCCACGTCAGATCGGCCCCGTGATGTCGGAAATCCTGGTCCTCGGCGTCTCAGACCCCGAGGGCGGGATCGTGCTTTTGGCCCCCGATCAACGGGTCGAGAATGGGGAGCGGATGCATTGATGAAACTCCTCATCTCCCGCGCGCTCCCCGACCGGGTGATGGAGGAGGCCGCCGCCCGGTTCGACCTGACCGCCCGGAATGGCGCGGCACCCATGACCCATGAAGAATGCGTCGCGGCGCTCGCCGAGCAAGATGTGGTCATCCCAACGCTCGGCGATGCGTTCCGGGCTGAGGCTTTCGCCGCCGTGCCGGACCTGCGCTGCAAGCTGCTGGCCAATTTCGGCGTTGGCTACAATCATATCGATGTGATCGCAGCCCGCGCCGCAGGTGTTGCGGTCACCAACACGCCGGGCGCCGTCACCGACGCAACCGCCGATATTGCGCTCACGCTGATCCTGATGACCGCGCGGCGGGCGGGCGAAGGCGAACGGCTGGTCCGGGCCGGTGAGTGGCATGGCTGGGCGCCAACCCAGATGCTGGGCCTGCATGTGACCGGCAAGACCGTGGCAATCATCGGCATGGGTCGGATCGGCCAGGCCATCGCCCGGCGCTGCCATTTCGGCTTCGGCTGCCGGATCGTCTATGTGAACCGGTCCGCAAAAACCGTCGACTTCCCCGCCGAGCAACTCCCGATGCGGACAGCGCTTGCGGCCGCCGATATCGTCGTCCTCGCCACGCCTGGCGGTGCCGAGACGCATCACCTGATCGGGACCGATGAGTTCGCAGCGATGCAGCGCCACGCGATTTTCGTGAATATCTCCCGCGGGGATGTGGTGGATGAGGCGGCGTTGGTCGCGGCCCTGGCGGTCAAGCGCATCGCGGGCGCGGGGCTGGATGTTTATGAGTTCGAACCCGCCATACCGGACGCGTTGATTGCGATGGAGAACGTCACGCTTCTCCCCCATCTCGGCACCGCCGCCTTGGAGGTGCGCGAAGCGATGGGGATGATGGCGCTGGAGAACGCAATTGCCTTTGCCGAGGGGCGGGCGTTGCCGAACCCGGTTTGAGCGTTGAGCGTCGGGGGTAGACGACTGCGCCGAACACCCGTTGTTCTGTTTCCCCTGCCCGAATAGTGCGGCGAAGCCGCCGGGCATCGACAGGCCGTCCCGCGGCCTGGCGATTTGGTTGATCTTGGTGCGGAGATCGGAGCGAGGAGGGGTTTAGCAGCCATAAAGCGCTATCGCTCAACTGTGGGATCGCCAGTCCCCGGCCTGTCGACGCCCGGCCCCGGATCGTGTAACGAAATTCTCCCCCTCAAACTGCCTTAATCATCGGCGTCGACGCCGCAAAGCCAAACACCCACTTGAGCGGACCCAGCTGCTCCGCCTCCTGCGCCTCGAAGCCTTTCCGCTCATAAAGCGCCCGGGCGCGGGGGTTTGTGTCGATGACATCAAGACGTACGCCGGAGAGCCCGCGCGCCTTCGCCTCCTCCACAATCCGGTCCAGAAGCGCTGAACCTACTCCACGTCCCCGCGCCCCCGGCGCCACAAATATCCCGTCCATCACCAGGATCTCGTCGGATTTTGGGCGCTCTAGAAACTCAAGTAGCCCGGCCCGCCAGATCGCGCCAAAACGGCCATAGACCCGGGTCAAATCCGCCATCTCACCGGACACAAACGTGTCTTCGGGGGTGGAAAAGCCCGCCACACCCAAAAGCGTGCCCTCCCCATCCAGCGCCGAAAACGCATAATCGGGCTGCAAAACCGGCGCCAGGAACCGCAGCGCCTTCGCGTCTGGCCCCAAAACCCGGCCAAGCTTGCCGCGAAATGCGTCCCAATAAAGCGCCGCCACCCGGGCCCGCGCCGCCTCCGGGAAGCCTCTGACGATCTCGATTCCGTCAGCCACCGTCGCCCACCGCTTCGCGCCAATGGCGCCGGCAAAGGGAGACATAGCGGTCATTGCCGCCCACCTCGATCTGCGCACCTTCGGTCAAGGCGTGGCCGTCCTCATCCACCCGGATCACCATCGTCGCCTTCTTCCCGCAATGGCAGATCGTCCGCACCTCTCGCATCTCATCTGCCAGCGCCAGAAGTGCGGCAGAGCCGGGGAAAAGCTCCCCCCGGAAATCGACGCGAAGGCCGTAGCACATGACCGGCACACCCAGATCGTCGACCGCGCGAGCCAACTGCCAGACCTGATCGCGGGTCATCCATTGCGCCTCGTCAATCAGCACACAGGCGCAAGGCCCTTGATCCAGCCGCACCCGGATTTTCTCAAATAAATCATCGCGTTGCGTGTAGGTGTCGGCCTCCGCACTGATCCCTATCCGGCTGCCGATCTGGCCCGATCCCGCGCGGTCATCGAAATTCGCGGTCAAAAGATAGGTCTCCATCCCGCGCTCGATATAGTTGTAGGAGGCTTGCAGAAGCAGGGTCGATTTCCCCGCATTCATTGTGGAGTAGTGGAAGTAAAGCTTGGCCATGACCCCCATGTGCCGCAGCCATGCCGCCGCCGCAAGCCAGTTGATGGTGGGGGTCGTGTCGGGGCCGAACCGCAAGTGATGGCGCCTCGGGATCCCCGTGACACCACGGGGGATGGGACGCGGGGGGGAAAGGGTTCGCCGCATTGGCGTCCTTTCGGCCGAGGCCGGATGAACCCGGCGACGAACCCCCACCCAATCAGCCCGGGTACAAAAGGCTGATCACTGGTTATGCGCCCCGACTTACGTTGGGGGCAGGTTCAAGCTTGTCAGAGCAGGCGATTGACCATTATGGGAAAAACCAGTTTGCTTTCCCCGACAGACCGCGTGAGGTGAGAGGCGCATGGGCAGTTATCTGAAGAAACATACCGAGGCCTTGATCAAGGATGTGGGCTTTGCCGCGGCCTGTGAGCTGACGGGCAAATCGAAAGCCACCTTGGGGCGGTATTTCTCGGACGCACCGGAACACGCGGATCGGTTCATCCCAATCGATGCGGTGGCCGCGTTGGAAGAGGCCGCGCGCTTCCCCCATGTGACGACCGCGCTCGCCGAATTGAACGGGATCACGCTCAGCTATGACACCAGCCGCCGGAATGAAGGGGCAGAGGGTGGCGTGAACGCCGATGTCGTCGCGCTGAGCCAGCGCTTTGCGATGCTGATGTCAGAATATCATCAGTCGATCGAGGATGGCGTGATCACCATCAACGAGGCGAAGCGGTTGCTGCGGGAGACCTTGGAAATCCAGAAGGTGCTGCTGGAGATGAAGCTGCATCTTGAGGATGAGACGGCGACGTAGGGCGCTCCGCCAAAGACCCTGACGAATTGCCTTTGGTGGAACGCGACCCAATAGGTGTGTTTCGAGCCAACCCGGCCTGTGCAAGCTTCTTTCTACTTCCCCTGCCCGGCTTGTGTCGCGCTTGGAACAAGGTTGGCTTGGCCGAATGCCATCTAAACGAAATGCGTCCCGCCTACGCCCGCTCCACAATCACCGACCCAACCGAATACCCCGCGCCGAACGAGCAAATCAGCCCGGTATCCCCCGGTTGCAGATCCTCGGAGTATTTCGAGAACGCAATGATCGACCCGGCGCTTGAAGTGTTGGCATAATCTTGCAGGATGTTGGGCTGCTCGCCGGGCTCCGGATCACGCCCCAAGACGCGTTTGCCGATATAGTCGTTCATCGTCTTGTTGGCCTGGTGTAGCCAGAGGCGCTTCAAATCCGCGGTTTCCACACCCTCTTCGGCCATATGCGCCGCGATATGTTTTGAGACAAGCGGCAGGACTTCTTTGAAGACCTTTCGCCCGTTCTGCATGAACTGCATATCGCGCCGGTCTTCCATATGGCCTTTGCGGGTCCTTCGCAGATAGCCGTTATTGTTGCGGATATTGTTGGAGAACTGGGTTGCGCAGCGGGTGGATTTGATCAGGAAATGCGCGCCCTTGGCCTCCTCGGCCCGTGCGATCAGCACCGCGGTGCAGACATCGCCAAAGATGAAATGGCAATCCCGGTCGCGCCATTCCAAATGGGCCGAGCAGATTTCGGGGTTCACCACCAAGGCGCTTCGGATACTTCCCGAGCGCACCATATCCGCGGCGGCCTGAATGCCGAATGTGGCGGACGAGCAGGCCACATTCATGTCGAACCCAAACCCCTCGATCCCCAGAAGCTCTTGAATTTCAATGGCAATTGCGGGGTAGGCGCGCTCATGGTTTGACGCGGCGCAAATGACGGCGTCCACATCCACCGCATCCCGCCCGGCCATCCTTAACGCTTGCGCACAAGCATCAAGCGCCATCTCCGCCATCTGCCCCGGCTCCTCATCGCGGCGTTCGCGCAGCCAGGGATGCATCACCTCGGGGTCAAGCACGCCGGTCTTGTCCAGCACATAACGCTGCTCGATGCCCGAGGCGGCTAGGATGAACTCCGCCGAAGATGGCTCCTTCGCTTCAACCTCACCCGCGGCGATCTGATCGGCATGGGCCGCGTTGTAGCGCACCACATAGGCGTTGAAGGCCGCCACAAGCTCGTCATTGGTGATGATTTCCGAGGGCGTGAACACACCGGTTCCGGTGATCGCGGGCTGATACATCTGGCTCTCTCCCTTGGCAGTCCAAATGCGCGTGGTTTGGGGCGAAGGTCAAGGGAGGGGGATGGAAAGCAGGGTTGCGGGCCGCCTGCGCCCCAATCCGGCGCCTCTTGCCAGAGCTGGCCCGTCATGCGACGCAAGGGCCCATGTCCACAGGCCGAACCCGAGACAAGACCGTATGACACGCCTGGTGCTTCAGCACTATTCCGGCGAGCCGGGGGAGGTTGAGCGGCGATCCATCCGCAACATCCAGGCCTATGCGGCGAAGGAGGGGGCAGCGTACCGGTTTCTGGACGGTGCCGTCTTTGACGACAGGCTCTCCGCTCCGATGCAGAAGCTGATCATCTTGGACCCGCAATTCGATGATTTCGACACTGTCGTGATGCTGGACACCGACATGTTCACCCGGGTCGGGATGACGGAGTCTCTGTTCGACCAGGACGGGATTGGGGTGTCGGGCGCTTCACAGCGGCGCTTGAAATGGGCGTTTATCCGCAAACGAAAGGGCCTCTTGCACTGGCGTTATCCCTATTGGAGCGGGTCGGTCTGGAAGCTGACCCTGGCGGAGCGGAAGAGGTTCCGTCAGCACCTGCCCAAGGTCGATCTTGCGAAATACAGCAATGGGCGGTTGGAGGATGAAGGTGTGATGCATCAGCTGGCCCGTCATGCGAAGTTCCGGGGCGGTATCCTGCCCGGTGAAATGCGATGGTCTTGGGACAGCTACCGGCCCGGGATTGAGGAGGCGGCCCTGATCCATATCCGGCCAAAGATCGCGCCAAAGGGTCCAGAGCGCCCGAAGATCGAAACCCTGAATGCGCTGGTCGATCGCGGCCTGATCGCGCCGTGAAAGGCTTGATCTACCAGTATTGGCGGGGCGCATTGCCGGGCTACGCGCAGCTGAGCCAACGGTTGTTTCGCGATTATGCTGAGGCCCATGGGCTTGACTACCGGTTCGATGACAATCCCGATTTCTTCACCGGCAAATACGCCGAGTATTACCACGTGTTGCGCCCGCTTTATGACCCGTGGTTTCACCAATTCGACCGGGTGCTTTACCTCGACATGGACGTCTTCCCGACCCAAACGGCCTCCGGCGCGATCTTCGCTGAGGAGATCGGTCACCTCGCCATGGCGGAGGAGCGGGATCAGCCTTTGCTCCGCCAAAGCGTGACCGGGCCGATCAATGCCCGGAACGATGCCCGTTGGGCGGGTCTGCTGAGCCGCCTCTACGGCGTCCAGGTGCCTAGGACAGACATGGGGGCGCCGCGGGTCTTCAACTCCGGCGTTGTGCTTTATTCAGGCGACGGGATGCGCGCCTGCCCGCCACTTTTCCCCAATCGGCGGCTCTATGGTCTGATGATCCGTCTGGCGGGCCTCCCGCGTTTCTACAGGCTGGATCAGAACTATCTCGGCCTCGCGGCGTTTCGGCCCGGGGTGCAGTTCACCGAATTACCGGACATCTGGAATGCTCAGGTGCGCAGCGCGACGGGCGGTGGCTATGAGCATGTGGCCCCGACCGGCCCCGCCCAGTTTGTGCATCTCCAGACCCGAGACCGGGGGGATTTGAGCGACGCCGAAATCCTGGAGATCGTGAACCGGGCTTGAGTCATGCTCAGCGCTGGTCAGGAAATGGCCGGGCGGGCGTGGTCAGCTTCCAGATAAGATGCGCCAGGCGTCGTCCTTGCGATTTCGGCAGCCGCCGGGCTTTGGCCACCAGCTTCTGGAGGGGTGGCAAGACCGGCCCCGCCGTCGATTGCCCATGCCCGATATGGCGCACGCCCACATCCTGAAGGGTGACCATGTAGAGGCCCATACGTTTGAACGCGATGGAGGTGTCGCCTTCATTCCCCTGCACAAACCCGCCAGGCAGCGTCCGATAATGGGACAGACGCCGGAGCCCCGGGTTGAAGGTGAAATTCCCCCAAACATGATGGGCGCGCGGGTCGATCCAGCGATAGCGGATGCCGTCAAGCTCGGTCGGGGCGCGGCGTTTCACCCAAGGCGGCGCGCCCTCATCCCCGCGCGGCCAGACAACGGCAATCTCTGGGAATTCGGTCATCAGCCGGACCGAGTCCGCGATGACCCCGGGGCGCAGGAACTCCCAATCATCTTCGCAATGGAAGATGAACTCGGTCTCGACCTCGGCATAAGCTTTGTCGATCGCCGCCATCTGCCCGAGATTCCGTTCGTTGATGATGACGTCGATCGGCTGATCGGGGAATTTCGCGGTGACGTCCAGAACCTCTCGGCGTCCGGAATCCTCTATGATCAGGACGCGGTGGAGCGGGTAGTCGTTATGGGTAAAGAAGGAGGTGAGCGTCTCCTCCAAAAGATCGAACCGCCCACAACTCGTGAGTACGACGGTCACCGCGGGCGGGGTCTCAGATTGCTTGGAGCTGGTGTCGGTCATGAGCGGCACGTGTGGAAGCTAACCCGGTCAGGGTCCGTTCTTACCGCCCGAAGACCTGATCGTCTAACCCCGTTGTTCTGGGGCGGTCTCCGCCAGGGCGCGGCCTCCACGCTTGTCCCCCTTTTCACACCCCGTCATTTCCCGTAAGGTGCAGAGTTCATTGGTGTTTATGACAAAGGGGGACTGTCATGACACGATTTATCCTTGTCCTGGGCCTCTCGGCGCTGGCCGCCTGCCAGCCTGCGGAGACCGGGATCAGCGGCCGCGCGGCGCTCGACATGATCATCGGGCGCGACCTGGTGAACGAAGCTGGCACCGTTCGCATCAACCAAGACGGGACTGCAACCGGCAGTTTCAATGGTCAGCCGGTCGATATGGTCTGGGCGGAGGAAGACGGTCGGTTTTGCCGGGAAGGCGCGGTGGGGCAAGAGGCATCGCCCCGACGTTGCCAGACGGTGCGCGTAACCGGACCACAGGCGCGGTTTTACAATGCCGATGGCTCGCTCTCGTCGAGTTATCTCATGAATTGAGGGATGGGGAGGCGGCTTTGGGTAGAATTGGGGACGCTCGCCCGCGTCTCCTGTTGTATATGCTCGACAATTCTCGTGACGCCCGCGTACCCGACTGTTAGCCAAGCCACATGAATTGGATCACCGCACTTGCCGGATTGGCTGTGTCCGCCCTTTGCGCTTTGGCCGCGTTCACCTCCGTGTTTGCCGTCAGGCCAGAATCCCAGGCCGTGATCTCACGCGGCGGCCAGGTGGACCGGGTGCTTGGGCCGGGCTTGCAGGCCCATTGGCCAATCCTGGAACAGGTGACGATCTACGAAGTGACGACGGAACGGCAGGTCGTGCTTGATGGCCCCTTTGAGGTCGCTGATTGCCCGGCCGAGGTGGCATTGGTCTAACGTATCGGCGATGTGATCGCGTTTCATGAAGCGGGCGGCGATTTTCGGGCGGTTGAGGATTTGACGCCTGAGATCCGCAGGATTGCGGCCGAGGTTCCGGTGACGTCAGGCACGCCGGGCCCGGACGCGGCGCGACGGGCGATCGACTATGTGCGCGAGGCGCGCCCAAGCGGTCTGCAAGTCCTCCGCATGAGCGTTGATCTTGGCGAGTGCGGGCCGCAGCCGCCACGGATTGAGCTTCGGCGGGAAGCGTTGCCGAGGATTGAAACGGTGGGAGTTTTGGGCGCGGAGCGGGCAACACCCATGGTCGTTCAGGCCAGAACCATGGATGGGCAACTCGTCGGTTTGGACGGCGCAATCCCAACCTACGACGTTGCGGATGCAGAGCGCTTCGGAACCTGTTTTGGATCGCCCGATCATTCGGTTCGGGTTGCAGGCCAACGTGTATCAGCGGTTGCCGACGGGCAATTTCGGCGTCTGACAGCCGAGCTTACCTTAGAGTCCCTTGATGAGCTCGCTGGAAGACTTCCCAATGCCGTGCGGGCGATGTTTGACAACGCGAGCCTAGATTGCGGCATAGCCATTCGCGCCGTGGATTTCAGCGCCGCGACGGTTGAGCGCCTGATCGAGATCAACTGCGACGAGACGCCGGAGGAACCGGAATGCGGGACAGGCGGGGCGCTGCCTGAGCGTTGATTGGGCGCCCCGTCTTGTTCCGGCTTAGACCAAGACGACGTCAGGTTGAGGTTTGATCGTCATCCAACTGGCATTGCCTCGGGTGCCACTACCGGTAGGGCGGGACTTGTCCCGCCGCGGATAGATGATCCACGACCGGGGAAATGGCGGGACAAGTCCCGCCCTACGAGCCTCTTCCTGGCTCCAATCTGAGCGCCATGCCTCACCCAATTATTAGATCGGCCCCTCGCCCCTATTTCGTGGGCCGGATCGTGCTCGATCCACCGCCACTTGGCAGCACCGCCATCTCAGCCAGAACATTTGTGGCATACATCGCCACGTTGCGGTCATAGGGCTCGCGGGGTTGCGGTTCGGTATGGGACTCGACGCCGATAATCCGATACCTGTCCCCATCGGCCACGAAGATCGGGGACCCGCTATCCCCCTGCAGCGTGTCGCATTGGTGGACCAGTGTGCTGTTCGGCCCGATCTCCACAAAGGGGCAGTCCAGATTGCCAGTCATCACGCCTTGCTGGTCATAGCTGTACCCGGCTTGCAGAAGGTCCGGGCCGCCACCCGCTTGAAGGGCCGCGATCTCATCAGTGCTGAGGGGCCCGACATCCATAAAGCCCACACGGTCCCCAATTGGCTCAGCCAGGAAGACAAAGGCGAAATCCGTGCCGTCTTGCTCCCCATTCATCCAACCTTGCGGCACGTGGTAGCCCGTAACCGCGGACCGGGCGACAGCGTTGCCCTGATTGTACCCGGCCAAGAACTCCACCGGCGGCGTATCGACCACGCCGTTATTGGCAAGGCAATGGGCCGCCGTCAGCACCGTTGTGGGCCCGATCAGCGCGCCGGTGCAGGAGGCCTCGGACATGTCCAAGAACCCGATCATCGTCCAAGGGGCGACGGTGGTGTCCATCGACACCCGGTCATCCTCTCCAAAGAACTGCCGCTCAAACGACCCGGCGAAGGCGCCCAATTCGGTGATCGACAGGGTTGCGGGGGGGTAATCGCCATTTGTCGGGGCAAAAGTGCCGACCCAGATGTCGTATTGGCCTTCGAGCGGGTCGTCGAAGGTCAGCGCCGGGTTCAGACCGGAACTGTCATCGTTGCAATGCCATTGGCCGTCGGGCGTGTTGACCAAAAGCACCGTGTCGTCGCGCGCCTCCACATAGAAGGTAAGCGGCAGGTCTTCGAGCGGGACAAAATGCACCCTGAGATCAGGCGCATCCGCAAAATGCCCGACACAGCGGTTGCCGGTGACGGCATCGGGATACTCCGCCCGGTTCGCCCCGCCGGCCAGAAGGCTGATCCAATTCGGGTCAGGCAAAAAACCCGAGACGCTGGAGATGACGCCGAAGGTCGGCGGCAGGGTGTAATCTTGCGCTGCGGCGGGGGTGGGCGTTGTCAGCATGGCCGCACAAAGGGCCGCGGCGGTGGTGACGGGGGTGAGTGAGAAACTGGGCACGTGCGCCTCTCCTTGGGGTCTAGTCTGGCGCTGAGCCTAGAGGGCGCGTGGGGGCGGTGGCAATGGCGAGTGGCGTGCGTGAATTTGACCCGATGGGCGGACTGCGCATTTTTTCCCACAGCGATGGGCCCAAGCACAGAGGTTTGGGCCGCCGCGCCGACGTATAGGAAGGGTCAAGTCGGGACGTCATGCGCGCCGCCCAACACCACGGCGCGCATGACGGAAGATCAGGTATCTGGCCTTAGAGACACTCCGCCAGTGTCGCCGCCATATTCCGCAGAAGCTGCGGGTAAAGCCCCGGCCCCGGTTCAAGCGCCGCGCCAAGCGGGTCGATCACGCCGGTATTGGCCTCGGTGCCATCAAGAACCACCTCGACAATCCCAGGGTTGAACTGCGGCTCGGCCAGGACGCAATCGATGCCCTCATCCTCGATCCGTCCTTGGATTTCGGCGATCCGCGCCGGGC
>JANQNZ010000338.1 GCA_028279315.1 Rhodophyticola sp.
GGCTGCGGAAGCGGAGATTGAGGAATTGAAAGCGGCCTCGGCTGAGGCCGATGCGTCTGCCCATCTGGACACGGAAAACGCGCATCTGCGGCGCCGGGTGGAGCGGTTGCGGGCCGAGTTGGGCACTCTCCGTGCCGCCAATGCGGAGTTGCAGGACACGTGCAAGGAGATGCGCGAGATCGCCGTTGAAGGGGATACGGTCGATCCAGAGCTTCTGAATGCCGCGCTGGCGGCGGAGTTGAACGCGCTCAAGGCTGAGCGCAAGGCCGACGCCGCTGAGATGCAGGAAATCCTGGCCGAGATGGCCCCGCTGGTGGAGGGAGATCGCGCCAATGCCTGAACTGGATATTGAGATCGGCGGACGCCGCTTTGCTGTCGCCTGCCAGGATGGGGAAGAGCCGTTTCTGCAAGCGGCTGCCAAGATGCTCGACACCGAAGCGGCGGTTATTCTGGGCCAAGTGGGCCGGATGCCGCCCGAGCGGATGTTGCTGATGGCAGGCCTGATGCTGGCCGACAAAACCGCCGGGTTGGAGGAAGATCTGGGCCGGGTTCAGGCCGAGCTTGAGAATGAGAAGACGGCGCTCACCGCGGCTCAGGCCAAGCTCGATGACCGGGCGCGCCGGATTGCCGAATTGGAAGAGGCCGCGCCGCCATCGGAGATCACGGTGATCCCGGGGCAAGTAACCGATGGGCTGGCCGAATTGGCCGCCCGCGCCGAAGCGCTGGCCGATGAGGTCGAGGCCCGGGGCTGAGGGGGTCGAGCACCCCGGAAAACGCCAGTTCTCCGATCAGTTTCCTAGAGGAAACCGGTTTGGTGGCCGCCCGGTTTGCGGTGGAGGACGGGCTGTCCCCGGGATCGGACCTGGGGATGCCTCCGGCGGCCATATTTGGAAAGCAAAGATGGGAGGGGCGGGTTGTCCGGCCCACGTGCCGCGCTGATGTGGGGCGGAGGGTTTGGCGTGGCCAGCGGGCGCGCGCGCTAAGCCTCGAAGACCCTGGGCAGAAGCCGCGCCGCCTCGTCTTTGGGTTTCGCTAGCGCCTCTTTGTTCTCGCCAGGATAGAAACGGGCGCGGATGGCGGTTGGCATCGGCTTGGGGTGAAGGAGGTGAACGGCCAGGGCTGCGCGCTCAGTCTCGGCCTGCCAGCACTCGATAAGGGCGCGCGGGGCGGCTTTGGAGATCGCGTAAGGACCGGCGAATTTCGCGTCCCAGTCACTGTCGAAGAACACCGCTTTTGGGGCCGGGGCGGGGGTGATGAGAGGCTCTACCAGGGCGATGAGGCGCGCGAGCGCCCGGATATTCGTGGCGATTGTCTTGTCGAGGTCTTTGGCGGTGATGTGGGGGGCGGGCGTGAGCGCCGAGGCGTGAAAGGCGCTGTGCACCCAGATATCGGCGCGGCCCCACCGATCGAAGATCGAGCGGCAGAGATGCGCCATGGCACCTTCATCCGTGACATCCATCGGGGCCAGTGTTGCGCTGCCGCCTTGGGTCTGGATGCGGTCGTCCAACTCCTCCAAGGCGCCTGTGGTGCGCGCCACCGCCACCACATGCGCGCCATGGGCGGCCAGCCATTCGGCGGAGGCGGCGCCGATCCCGCGGGAGGCGCCGGTGACAAGCGCGATCTGTCCGGTCAAATCAGGGGTCATGGGCCGCCCCCTTGCCGGTTTTGCCGCGGCTTGGCAAGGGGCCTTGGCTTGACTTTGCTGCGCCTGCACGGGACAAGAGCGCGAAGTGACGGGGATACGCTAGAAAAGGAGAGCGCCCATGAGCCGCGACACCACGCTCAGCCAAGCGACAGTGGGAACCGAAGGGATCTGGCGGAAGGCCGTCTTGGTCCTGCTGGGGACGCTTTTCATCGCAGTGGCCGCGAAGATTTCGGTGCCGATGCTGCCGGTCCCGATGAGTTTGCAGACCCTGGCGATCCTGATTGTGGGCTTTGCCTATGGGTCGCGCTTGGGGGCCGTCACGCTGATCGCCTATCTGGCCGAAGGCGCGATGGGGCTGCCGGTCTTCACACCGACAACCGCTCCGGGACTTCTGGCCTTTGCGGGGCCGACGGCGGGCTTCCTGGTGGGCTTTGTCTTTATGGCTTACCTGGCCGGTCTCGCGGCGGAACGTGGGCTGGCACGGGGTGTGGTCTCAACGGCGCTTGTGGGCATCGCGCTTTCGGCGCTGCTCTATCTGCCGGGCGTCGCATGGCCGATGGCCGTGGCAGGCGCCTTTGGGGTGGAAGCTGGATGGGTTGGTCTCTCGACCCCGGCGATCTGGGCCAATTTCGTTGCACCTTTCCTTCTGGGGGATGTTGTGAAAGCGGTGCTGGCCGCGCTTGTGGTGACGGGGGCTTGGGCGGCGTTGAAGCCACGCGGCTGAGACCCATTAGGCGACACTAGGTTGAAGCGCCGCCCCTTACTCGGGCGGCGTTTTTCATAGCGCCGCAGGGTGATCACCGTTTTCTTCGAAGAAAACGGGCCGGAATTTTGCAAAATTCCGTGGCCCTGAGGGAGGGTCGTGCTTTTCCGTTTGGGGCAGCGTCGGTGTTACGTCTTAGGTTTGTTGCTGAGAGGCCGTTTGCGGGCAGGTCTGCCGCAAACAGGCCAGGTCGATTGTGGAGGTGCGAGTCGCGGCCCGCGTCAAGGACGAAGCCGCTTCGCGGTCAGCTAAAGCAGTTTGCGTTTTGTCGGACAAAGAAGGATCGCTTTTCGCGTTCGACCGAAGGGAGAGGCAGCGAACAAGCGATGCGCGTCAAACGCAAACTGCTTCAGCCGATCCTTGACCCGGGCCCCGACTCACGGGGTGGTGCAGGGTTATTCGGCGGGTTCTTGCAGCTCGAAGCCTTTGGCTTCCATATCCGTGGGCCGCACCGGGTAATCCCCGGAGAAGCAGGCGTCGCAATAGGCGGGTGACCTTGGGTTGCGGCCTTTGGCCTCCCCAACAGCGCGATAAAGCCCGTCAAGCGAGATAAAGCGCAGGCTGTCCACATGGAGATGGGCGCGCATCTCCTCTTCGGTCATCGTGGCCGCCAGCAGTTTCTCGCGTTGGGGTGTGTCGACGCCGTAGAAACAGGGCCAGGCCGTCGGGGGGCTGGCGATGCGGAAATGCACCTCAGCCGCGCCCGCATCCAGGATCATCTCTTTGATCTTCCGGCTGGTGGTGCCGCGGACCACAGAGTCATCCACCAGGATCACCCGTTTGCCGCGAATGAGCGCGCGGTTCACGTTCAGCTTCAGCCGCACGCCCATATTGCGGATTTGCTCGGTCGGTTCGATGAAGGTGCGGCCCATATATTGGTTGCGGATGATCCCCATCGCATAAGGAATGCCGCTTTCCTGACTATAGCCAATCGCCGCCGGCGTGCCGCTATCCGGGACGGGGCAGACCAGATCGGCCGCCACCGGCGCCTCACGCGCCAGTTCCACGCCGATCTGGCGGCGGGTTTCATAAACCGATTGCCCGCCGATCACGCTGTCGGGGCGGGAGAAATAGACATGTTCGAAGATGCACGGGCGGGGTTTGCGCGGCTCAAACGGTTTGTAGCTGTCGATGCCGGCGCCGTTGATCACCACCATCTCACCCGGCTCCACATCGCGCACATAGTCCGCGCCGATGATGTCGAGCGCGCAGGTCTCGGAACTGAGCACCCACCCGTCGCCGATCCGGCCCAGAACCAAGGGGCGGACGCCAAGCGCATCGCGGACCCCGATCAGCTTGGTGCGGGTCATTGCCACGATGGAGAACGCGCCTTCGACCCGGCGGAGGGCGTCTTTCATGCGTTCGGGGATCGTTTTCTGATAGCTGCGCGCCATCAGATGGATGATGCATTCGCTGTCTGACGAGCTTTGGAAGATGGAGCCTCGCCCGATCAGCTCCCGCCTCAGCTCCTCAGCATTCACGATATTGCCGTTATGGGCGAGCGCTGCGCCGCCCATAGAGAACTCGCCAAAGAAAGGCTGCACATCGCGAATGGCCGTGTTGCCTTTAGAGCCGGTGGTAGAATAGCGCACATGGCCGATGGCGAGCGGCCCGGGCAAGGTCTCCATCAGGCTGGCGGAGGTGAAGTTGTCCCGGACATAGCCGAAGCGGCGGGCCGAGTTGAAACCGTGATCGGGGTGATGGGCGACGATGCCGCCCGCCTCTTGCCCCCGGTGTTGCAGGGCGTGCAGGCCAAGGGCCACGAAATTCGCCGCATCCTTCACGCCGATCACGCCGAAAACGCCGCATTCCTCGCGCAGTTTGTCACCGTCCCATGGCTCAAAGGGCAGGGCGGGGAACCGCGAATGGCTCATTCAGTCGCTCCTGTGGCAGCAGGTGAGGCCCGAATCCGTAACGCTGACTTGGAACTGGTTTAGAGGCCGGAACGGGCGCTGTCACCCGCCCGTTCATACACGTGTCACAATTGCCACAGGGGAGCGCTTGCTGGCCCCGCTCATTCCTCGTTCCCTGCGCGAATAGTGCGGCGAAGCCGCCGGGCATCGCCAGACCGTCCCGCGGGC
>JANQNZ010000342.1 GCA_028279315.1 Rhodophyticola sp.
CGGACCTTGGAGTTGATCCCATGACGGAAGACGCCGGTGACACCGATACCTATGCCCTGAAATCCGCCGATCTGCCTGAGATCGCGGCGCCGGATGTGCCTTACCGGCCACCCGCGCCGAAAACCTATCACCCCAAGATCGGGATGATTGGAACGGGTGGCATCTCGGCCAGCCATCTTGATGCGTATCGGGCCGCAGGGTGGGAGGTGGCCGCGCTGTGGAACCGCACACGGGCAAAGGCGGAGGCCAAGGCAGCGGAGTATTGCCCCGGGGCGCGGATCGACGACGATTGGCAGGCAATGCTGACCGATCCGGAGATCGAGGTCATCGACATCACGCTTCACCCCGAACACCGCGCCCCGGTCATCCGGGCCGCGCTGAAAGCGGGCAAACATGTGCTGAGCCAGAAGCCCTTTGTCACCGATCTCGATCTCGGCGAAGACCTGGTGAAGCTGGCCCAGGATCAAGGCGTGAAACTGGCCGTGAACCAGAACGGACGTTGGGCCCCCTACAAGGCCTTCATGCGAGAGGCCGTGCGGGCGGGGCATATCGGGAAGGTGATCTCAGCCCATATCGCGATCCATTGGGATCATGGCTGGACCGCGGGCACGCCGTTCGATCAAATTGAGGACCTAATCCTCTACGATTTCGGTGTGCATTGGTTCGATTTCCTGGCCTCAATGGTGGGGGATCGGGCCCAAAGCGTCTTTGCGAGCGCGGCCCAGGCGGCGGGTCAGGCCAACAAGGTCCCGCTTCTGGCGCAGGCGCTGGTGCGGCTCAATGGCGGTCAGGCGAGCCTCGTCTTCGATGGCGGCGTGCTCCATGGGCCTCGGGACACGACTTATGTCGCCGGGACCAAAGGCAGTTTGGTGAGCGACGGGCCGGATTTGGGCGCGCAATCCGTGACGCTGACAACCAAGGCGGGCCGGGCGGTGCCGAAGCTTGAGGGCGCCTGGTTCAATGATGGCTTCCGCGGCGCGATGGGGGAGCTGCTCTTGGCGATCGAAGAAGACCGGGAGCCCTCCAACGGCGCGGCGGAGAACCTGCGCAGCCTGGCCTTGGCTTTCGCGGCGGTGGCGTCACGTCAAAGCGGTCGAGAGGTGGAGGTGGGGGCGGCGCGCAGCGTACCGGGGTGAGAGGTCCGGGCGACCCTGAAAGCCAAACGTGCGCGCGACGTGAAGCCGGGCATCGACAGGCCGGGGACTGGCGATCCGACCTCCGAGCGACAGCACTTTATCTTTGCCAAATCCGGCCTCGCTCCGATCTCAGCACCAAGACCAACCAAATCGCCAGGCCGCGGGACGGCCTGTCGATGCCCGGCGCCTTCGGCGCATTATTCGGGCCGGGGAAATCGAATAGCTGTTGGTCGGCGGATCGTTATTCGTCTTTGGACCAAACGCCCCTAAGCGGCTATCACGGCCCCTAAGACAACCGCGCCTTCACCTCAGGCCCCACACTGCCGAAATCCATCTGGCCGGTATATTTCGACTTCAGCGCGCCCATGACCTTGCCCATATCGCGGATGCTGTCCGCACCGGTCTCGGAAATCGCCGCGTCGATGGCCTTCACCACCTCATCGTCACTCAACTTCCGGGGCAAAAACGCCTCGATCACGGCAATCTCGCTCTGCTCTTTCTCGGCCAGTTCCAGCCGCCCGCCCTCTTCATAAGCCCGCGCGCTTTCCTGGCGCTGTTTCACCATCTTGCCCAGAATCGCCAGGACCTCGGTATCGTCCACACCCTCGGCATTGCCTTTGGCGCGGGCATTGATGTCTTGATCTTTGATCGCCGCGTTGATCAGGCGCAGCGTGGAAAGCCGCGTGGCGTCTTTCTCGCGCATCGCCTCTTTCAGACTGTCATTGATCTTCTGTCGCAAACCCATGGCGCGTACATCCCTCTGGCCATCCCAAGACCCGATAGATAGGCGAAAGGCACGCGCGCAACAACACCCTCGGCTTGACCCGGGGCCGGCCCCTCCATAGTGTGCCGCGACTTTCGATCCCGCCAATTTGCATGAGGGCCCGCCGATGTCCGATCACCCAACCGCCTGCCTGGTTCTGGCCGACGGAACCGTCTTTTATGGCCGTGGCTTCGGCGCCGTGGGGCAGACAGTGGCCGAGCTCTGCTTCAACACCGCGATGACCGGCTATCAGGAGATCATGACCGACCCGTCTTATGCGGGCCAGATCGTCACCTTCACCTTCCCCCATATCGGCAATACCGGGGTCACGGCGGAGGATGACGAGACGGCTGAGCCCGTCGCCGCCGGCATGGTGGTGAAATGGGACCCGACAGAGCCGTCCAATTGGCGCGCCGAGGCAGAGCTGACCGAATGGCTCGCCAAACGCGGGCGGATTTGCATCGGCGGGGTCGACACGCGGCGCCTGACCCGCGCGATCCGGCAGCAAGGCGCGCCCCATGTGGCGCTGGCCCATGACCC
>JANQNZ010000347.1 GCA_028279315.1 Rhodophyticola sp.
ACCCGCGCACCTGCGGATATGGACGAGAGCATGGTCAGCGCCCTCCGCGACGCCGGGTGGAGCGATGGGGAAGTCCTGGAGATCAACCAAGTCACGGCCTATTTCGCCTATGCCAATCGAACGGTTCTGGGCCTGGGGTGTTCGACCGACGGCGATATCCTCGGCCTCTCGCCCAATAACTCCGACAGCCCCGAGGATTGGGGCCACCGCTAGGGCGGCATGGCGCGCCTATCGCGGCGTCGGGCTCAGCAGTTCCAGGCCTTCACCATCGGCCCAGGTCCCGTGCAACTCGCCATCGGGCATCACCACATAGACGGCCGGATAATTGGCGCCCCATTCCACGGTCAGGACCTGGCCTTGCAGAAGCCCGGTGCCGGAATAGGCGGTCCCGACGCTCCAACTCACCAGATAAGTCCCATCCGCGTTCTGCGTGATCTGGACCGTGCCGTCATAAGCGCTGCCATCGGCATTGCGGCCATAGGCGAAGTAACTGCCGGTGATATCGGCAAGGGCCGCGCTTGCGACGATGGCAAGCGTGACAGCGAGGAAAAGGGGTTTGAGTAGCACGCGGATCATGGTGGGGTCTCCAATTGGTTTCAGGCAAAAAAGGTTCACTGAGAATGGCGGGTAGCTTGCCCGATCCGGCAAGGCTTGTCACTTTTGCCTATCTGTTAAGGCCTAAAACGGGGGTGCCCCGATGATCCATCTCAGCGTGACTTGCCCTGACGCGGACAGCGCCGAAACCCTTGCCCGCGCCGCGTTGGAGGCACGCCTTGTCGCCTGCGCCAATATCCTGCCCGGCGTCAGAAGCCTCTTCTGGTGGGAGGGGCGGATAGAGGCGGAGGGGGAAGTGCTTCTGATCTTCAAAACCACCGAGGGGCATCGCCCGGACCTCGTCAAATTGATCGAGGCCGGGCACCCTTATGATCTGCCGGTCATCACTTGGGAGAAGGTCGGGACAACGGACGCGGCGGCAACGTGGCTCGCCGCGGAGACCAGTTAGCTTACCAGCCCGTCTTTGATCCGCTCAAACACCTCGGCATTTGGGCAGGCTGCGGGCACCTCTGCCGCGCCATCCTCCTGCGCGGCCATCCAGCAGTCGCAACCGCCGGCCCAGGCGCAGCCACGGCAGCGTTGGACCAGATCGGCCCAATCCGAGGGGCTGATCTCGCCCTCCTCCATGGCACGCGCCAGATCGGCGCCTGTCGCCTTGGCCATGCGAAGCGCCAGCCAGTAATGGCGGTTCGCAGGCCCAAGGGGGGCGACAGGCTCAGGCATTGGCACACGCCTCCGTAGCGCAGGTGAACGTCAAGGCCCCGTTGGCCGTAGTCGCGACGGCGCGGCCTGCGCCCGGTCTCAGCTGGTCCGCAGAGCCAGAAGGATCATGCCGTTCCGGCAATACTCTGGCGTCGCCTCTGCCGTCTCGGTGGCGTCAAGAAACCGCGCGCAATCGCCGGGTGAGGTGCAGCCGGTGCAGCTCAGCACCATATCGTCGCGCATCTCAGGTGTCAGGTCACCCCTAAGCTCCGCCTCATCCAGATCGGCGCCAACCACCTGCGCCATGCGCGTCATCAGCTCTTCGTGATGTTCCAGCGTCTTCTGTCCAGGCATCTCTCGCTCCTCGCCAGCCCATGCGCGGCCAAAACCACGCAGTTTCGCTGAAGAGAGGCTAGAGCATCGCGGGTGCGGAACCTTGACCCAGATCAACTGGGCCGGAATTGCGCGGCGGTGCGCCGGACAACCTCATTGCGGGCGGCATTTGGGGGATGGGTGCCCAGGAACTGGTTCCCAGGGTCGGGGATGCGCTGGAAAAACGCCGCGCCGCGCAACGGATCAAATCCGGCCCGGATCGCGATGATGGTGCCAAGGGCGTCGGCCTCCAACTCATGGTCCTGGGAATAGCGGCGCCGCCCCACGGTTGCACCAATTTGGGCGGCTTGTTGAATGCCTGCGCGGTCAGCGCCCGATAGCTGCGCCAGGGTGCCGAAGACCAGCGCGCCTTCCTGGGCCGATTGACGCTGGAGCGGAATATGCTGCTCGATATGATGTGCGGCCTCATGGCCCATCACAAGAGCCAGCTCATCCGCATTGCGGGCCTCGGCGATCAGGCCAAGGGTGAAGACGATATAGGGCTGCCCGGCCCGGTCGAGGGTCTGGAACGCGTTTACCCCGGCATTTGGATCCCGCTCCACCGCGATGATGAAATCGCAATTCTGGCGCGGGATTTGCTCGCGACAGATCCGTTCGGCCACCGGTTCCACCCGGGCCACAACCTCTTCGAAATTCGCGACCGCCACCTGCGTCGGCACTCGTTCGGAGTTTGGCGCGGCGGGCGCCTGTGGGGCGGGTATGGGGGCCGGCGCAGGCGTCATGACGCACCCGGCAAGGACGGCCAAAATCGGAATCAGAACAATCGCACGCATTGGGCCTCCGCTACTCGTCTTTCCAAGGACTAACACGCCCGCCCCCACCGTCCAGCGGCGATCACAGGAATGTGCCCAAATCGGCGGTCTTCCCGCAGGGGCGGCGCTGGCCCGTTGCAATGCCCCGGGGGCCTGCCTAGGCTTGGCCCCATGTTTACAATCGAGCATGAATTCGACGCGACGGTGATCACGCTGGTCGATGACGGCGAGGCACCGCTTCAGGAGGACGTCACGATCTCCGCCTTCGCGGAATGCGTGACGGTGGAGCAACTCGACCCCCGCACCGACCGGATGCAGAAACTGACCCTGTCGATGGCGCAATTGCGCGATCTGGCGGCGGCATTGGATTTGCCGGAAGGGATTTATCAGTTGCGGCGGGAGGATGCGGGGTGATGGGGTTGATCGCCCGGTGATGGAGAGCATGGGTTTGATCATATGGGCTGGCGTCCGCACGACGTGAGCCGGGCATCGCCAGCCCACGGCCTGTCGATGCCCGGCGCCTTCGGCTTGATTCCGGGTAGGGTGCGTAGAAGGGCGGTCTCAAGCCGCGATCATGTCCGCTGAAATTCGTCCCATTTCACCGTATCCTAAGACGCACAAGACACGCAGCGGACGGCGCAGGGGTCGAAATCGAGCCGACCTTCACCGATGAACTCGCCGCAATCCTCGCACCAGCCGAACTCTTCCGCTTCAATCCGCGCGAGCGCCGCCGCGATCGCTTTCAGGCGCCCATGGCGCCGCGCCTCCAGCCCTTTGGCCATCGCCTGTCCTTGCAGCGCGTCCATCCGGCTGAGCCGTCCCACCGATTGCTGATCAAGCTCCACTGGCTTCCGACTGTCCTTGGTGTCGTCGGAGGCCGCCAGTATCTCCGCCCGCTCTGCCTCAAGGCGGGGGCTATAGCGGGCAGCGAGGTCTGCGTTAGTGGGCTCTGTCATGGGTCGAGAAAGGCAGATCGGCAGCGATCTGGCAAGATGAGGGCGTCAAGACAGATATCCACCGCGCGATCCACACCGTTCGTAGCGAGATCAGCATCGCGGCGTAACCAAACCTGTTCGAAACATAATCTGATCTATCCACCGATCCCACCCACAGGGATGTCCCCAAACCACCCCCTGAAACACCCCCAAGATTGCCACCTGCCCCGCACCCCTCCATAGTTGGATGAAAAGCGAAGCGGAGGGTCCTATGACAACCGGTTTTTTCTGGGATGAACGCTGTTTCTGGCATTCCGGCGGCAATTACGCCTTCATGAGCCCCGTGGGCGGGCTGGTGCAACCGATGGCGACGGGTGGCCTGCCGGAGGACCCGGAGACCAAGCGGCGGCTGAAGAACCTTCTGGATGTCACCGGCCTTCTGGCGGAGCTCGACAGCCGCTCCGCCCCGCCGATTGCCGAGGAAGACTTGCTCCGCGTCCATCCGCGAAGTTATCTGGAAAGCTTCCGCGCCGCCTCTGCCGCAGGTGGGGGCGAATTGGGCCTCCGCACCCCCTTTGGCCCGGACGGCTACGACATCGCCTGCTTGTCCGCCGGCCTGGCCAAAGCTGCGCTTTTTGCAACGCTTCAGGGTGAGGTCACCAACGCCTATGCCTTGTCGCGCCCGCCGGGGCATCATTGCCTGCCGGATTTCCCCAACGGCTTCTGCTTGCTCGCCAATATCGCCATTGCCGTTGAGGCCGGTTTTGCAGACGGGCTGGTTGGCCGGGTCGCGATCCTCGATTGGGATGTGCATCACGGCAACGGGACCGAGGCGATTTTCTATGACCGCGATGACGTGCTGACGATCTCACTCCATCAAGAACGCAACTACCCCCTCGACAGCGGCGATTTCGAGGATCGGGGGTCGGGCGCGGGCGATGGCTTCAACCTCAACATCCCGCTGCCCCCCGGGGCAGGCCATGCCACTTATATCGAAGCGATGGAGCGGTTGGTGCTGCCGGAACTGACCGCATTTCAGCCCGATGCGATTGTGGTGGCTTGCGGGTTCGATGCCTCAGGCGTTGATCCACTGAGCCGGATGTTGGCGGGGTCTCATACCTTCCGGCAGATGACCGAGATGGTGATGGAAGTGGCAAGCGACCTCTGCGATGGGCGGCTGACCCTAGTGCACGAAGGCGGATATGCGGCCGCCCATGTCCCGTTTTGCGGCCACGCCGTGATTGAGGCGCTGTCAGGCAGTGCCATCACCGCGCCGGACCCGCTGGCCGCCCGAATCGAAGGGCAACAGCCAAACGCGCGGTTTGAGGCTTATTGTTCGACGTTGATTGGGGAAATGGAGGCGGCGGTGTCGCGGTGAATTGAGCGCGGAGCCGCGCCAGCGCATGGCCGTGGTCAGGCGCAGCAACCGATGTTCGATGCGCTTTATGTTTGCCAAGCACATCCCTGCTTCGACCGGTGCGCGCGGGCGGCAAAGCGCATGACCGCGGGGACGGCGTCGTCCATTGTGCTCGTACCAATGGCGCACAAAGGACGACCGCTGTCGCGGCGGGCCTGCAGCCCTTGATTCCGCTCCAAGGTGCACAGCGATCCATTCTCCCACATAGCTGAACCTCTAGCCGCAGCGCAGCATTCGCGTTGACTCTCCCCGCGCCCCAAGTCAGGTTGCGGCAGGTTTTGTTAGGGGGAGGCATCTGCCCATGAAAAAGGTCTATGGCTCGGCCGATGAGGCGCTAGATGGCCTCTTGTTCGACGGAATGCTAATCGCGGCGGGTGGGTTTGGCCTCTGCGGCATTCCAGAGCTTCTGATCGACGGGATTGTGGCGGCGGGCACCAAGGATATCACGGTTGCCTCGAACAACGCAGGCGTCGATGATTTCGGCCTCGGCAAACTGCTCGCCACACGACAGATCAAAAAGATGATGTCGTCTTATGTGGGCGAGAATGCCGAATTCATGCGGCAATACCTCTCGGGCGAGTTGGAGTTGGAGTTCAACCCCCAAGGCACGCTGGCCGAACGGATGCGCGCAGGCGGCTGCGGTATCCCGGGTTTCTATACCCGCACGGGCGTCGGCACGGTGATTGCGGACGGCAAGGACCATCGGGAGTTCAACGGCGAGACCTATATCATGGAAGAAGGCATCTTCGCCGATCTCTCCATCGTCAAAGCCTGGAAAGCGGATGAGACCGGGAATGCGATCTTCCGCAAGACCGCGCGGAACTTCAATCCGCCCGCGGCCATGTGCGGCAAGGCTTGCGTGATGGAGGTGGAAGAGATTGTGCCCGTCGGCAGCCTCGACCCCGATCATATCCATCTGCCCGGCATCTATGTGCACCGCCTGATCCAAGGCGAGCACGAGAAACGCATCGAACAGCGCACCACGCGCACGCGGGAGGACGCCTAATGCCTTGGGACCGGAACCAAATGGCCGAACGCGCGGCGCAAGAGCTGGAAGATGGCTGGTATGTCAATCTGGGCATCGGCATCCCGACGCTGGTGTCGAATTATATCCCCGAGGGGATCGAGGTGACCTTGCAATCGGAAAACGGGATGCTGGGCATGGGCCCCTTTCCTTATGAAGGGGAAGAGGACGCCGATCTGATCAATGCGGGCAAGCAAACGATCACCGAACTGCCGCAAACCGCCTATTTCGATAGCTCCCAAAGCTTCGGCATGATCCGCGGCGGCAAGATTGCGATGGCGATCCTGGGGGCGATGGAAGTGTCCGAAAAGGGTGACCTGGCCAATTGGATGATCCCCGGCAAGCTGGTGAAAGGCATGGGCGGGGCGATGGATCTGGTCGCCGGCGTGGGCCGAGTGGTGGTTGTCATGGACCACACCAACAAGCATGGCGAGTCAAAAGTCTTGAAGGACTGCACCCTCCCCCTGACCGGGCAAGGCGTCGTGGACCGGATCATCACCAATCTCGGCGTCTTGGACGTGACCCATCGCGGTTTGCATATTCAAGAGCTCGCGCCCGGCTTGACAAGGGACGAGATGATCGCCGCGACGGAGGCCGCGATTGTCTGAGATCCGGCGCGAGGTTGAAGGCTCCAAAGGCCGCTATGTGCTGTCGCGCGACGGGGGAGAGGCGGAGTTGACCTATTCCATCGCCTCGCCCACGCTGATCATCGCGGACCATACCGGGGTGCCCGAGACCCTGCGCAGCACCGGTGCGGGGAAGGAACTCGTGGAACGGTTGGTGGCCGATGCGCGCGACGAAGGTGTGAAGATCGTGCCGCTTTGCCCCTTCGTGAAGGCCCAAGCGCGGCGCCACCCCGATTGGGCCGACGTATTCCAATAGGCGGGTCGCGGCTTAGCCGCTTGTCACCAGGGCCTCAAACACACAGCCGTCGGAAATCAGCTCTGGCGGGCTGAGGCACAGCTGCCGCGCCAATTGCCAGGTGGCGAGCACCTTCGGCACATAGGCCCGGGTTTCTGAGAAATTGGGGATGCCGCCAGCCTCACGCACAGCCCCCTCGCCTGCATTATAGGCGGCCAGCACCAAAAGCGGGTCTCGATCGAATTCCCCCATCAACCAGGAGAGATAGGCAACCCCGCCCGCGATGTTCTGCGGACCGTCAAAAGCATCTTCGACACCAAACCGCTCAGCCGTGGCGGGGATCAGCTGCATCAGGCCTTGGGCGCCCGCGTGGCTGACGGCCTCCGACGATCCAGCCGATTCCACGGACATCACCGCCAAAACAAGGGCGGGGGAGATGTCGGTGCCGACCGTCGCCGTGAGGATATCCGCGCCATATTCGCTGGAGAGCCGTCGAAGGTGATCGAGCCGCGCCACACCAAGGGAGGCCGTCTCAGGCGCAAGCGACAGATGCGCAAGGGCCGCCTGGAACCGCGCCGCGCCGCCTGAGAGATCATCGGCAATCTCCGCCCAGAACCATCCAGCGGCGGCGCCGCCCGCCTCAGCCTCTGGCGTATCGCCATCGGGCTCTGGCTCCGCCGTGGCAACCTCTTCCTGCGGTTCGATCCAAATATTGACCCGCGGCCCCTCATGATCAGGTGCAGGGGGCCGCACAAAGCGAAAGGTGAAGTCTGGGAAAGGCGGCGGCTCAACGTCCTCTGTCCTGTCCTCTGCAATCGCAGATGACGCGCAAAGGCAGGCCAGCGCCCATGCAAACCCGATCTTTTTCATCTCAGCCCGCCTCACCGGTTTTTATGTTTTCTTGCTAGATTGGCCGAACCGCGCGCAAAAGGGAATCCCCTGATTTCGCCCGCGCAATCCGCCTGTGCCTTAAAAACAAGGGCGCAAAAGCCGATTCCGGCCAATCCCGGCGCGGAATCCAAACGTTCCCAGTCCGCAAAAGAACCCAGAACAATTCTTACAAAAAGCCCTTCGGTGCCCAATTTGCGCCCCGATTCATGGCGATAACAACGCTGTCCCGAGGGGGCAGGAAGCCAAACAGGCAACGACAGAAACTTGAAACGTGAGACTGGAGACTGAGACTATGACCGCACTGATCAAAAACTTCGCCAAATCCGAATCCGGCGCCGTGACCGTTGACTGGGTCGTTCTGACCGCAGCCATCGTGGGCCTGGGCCTGGCCGTTATGGCCGTTGTGTCGGGTGGTGTTGAAGACCTGACCGGCGAAATCCAAGAATCGCTGGTGACCCAGAACGCAAACGACGATCCGTTCGCAGGCGACGCCACGGTTGGCGACGCGGACGCAATCGGCGACTAATCGACGCGTTCCTCTGCTGTAACCGGCAGAGCAAACAGACAAAGATTGAATTGGCCGCGCCGTTTGGGCGTGGCCTTTCTTTTGGTTGATCCAAATGCGGCAACAATCTGAATCGATTGCTTCCAAAATTTGTCGAAAATGCACACTGTCCGCTCAAAGCTGCCACATTCCCGCCTTAATTCGCCTTAACCTTGGCACAGTCTGTTTGTGGGTCCTGCCAGGCCCAAATCGGTTGCCACCGGGGAGTTTGGTCGATGTGCCTTCTCAGCCGCTTTGCGGCCTTTCTTAGGGATGAAGATGGGGCTGTCTCCGTCGATTGGGTCGTTTTGACGGCCGCGCTTGTGGGCTTGGGGCTGGCTGTGACCAATGTGGTCGGCTCAGGCATGGAAGATCTGGCGCAAGAGATCCGGTTGCAGCTTTTGCAGGATCACATGGTTTCTGGGTTCAACGGTTACGAGTAAGGCCACCTGGGACGCGCCCCCCGCGGCGGTGAAAATCAACAAGACTGACCTGATCCCCGCACGCCCCCGCGCGTGTGGGACGTTGTGCTTGCGCCTCATGAAATCCCCGGGCGCTCCATTATTCTGCCTGAATTTCAATCGACAGTCGCGCCTGGAAAACTGCGATCCGAAGTTCGAGTGGGGGTCGCGCAACTATAAGGAATCAAACAGATGCGAGTGATCTTTGGACTTGTCCTGATCGTCGGTGTCGCTTTGGCAGGCTTTGCAGTGCATGTGGCGCAGGACCGTTTCGCGCAATATCGGGCCGCGCTCGCCAATCAGAGCAACGCCGTTATCGAAACCACCGAAGTCTATGTGGTGAACCAGCAGCTGCGTTACGGCCAGCGGCTGGAACCCGATTTCGTGACCGCCATCCCTTGGCCGAGCGAGCACGTCCCCTTCGGCGCCTTCACCTCGATGGAAGAGCTGTTTCCGGAAGGTGATGAGGAGCTCCGAACCGTTCTGCGTGTGATGGAAACCAATGAGCCGGTTCTTCTGAGCAAGGTCAGCGCACCCGGCGACGATGCCGGCGTGGCCTCGCGCCTTGGCCGCGGGATGCGCGCCTTTGCACTCTCCGTCGATGTCGCCTCGGGCGTGTCGGGGTTCTTGCGGCCTGGTGACCGCGTCGATGTTTATTGGACGGGCGATGCCCGCGGCGAAAACGTCACCCGGCTGATCCGCGCGAATGTGCAGATCATCGCCGTTGACCAGATCGCGGACGAAGACCGCAACAACCCGACCATCGCGCGGACAATCACCATCGAAGCGCCGCCTGAAGAGATCGCGGCCCTGGCCCACGCACAATCGACCGGTGATTTGACCCTGGCCCTGGTCGGCGTGGACGACGACACGGTGATCAGCGAGACCGTTGAGATTAACCGGGACGAACTTCTTGGCCTGGCCGCGGTTGAGGAAGTCGAAGGCCCGCAGGTCTGCACGGTTCGCGCCCGTCGCGGCGGCGAAGTGGTGATCACCCCGGTGCCCTGCACCAACTGATCGCTTCCATCACAACACCCAAACGGCGCCCTTCATCTAGGGTGCCGTTTGCCATTGGGGGCCATAATTTGCGCGCCCGTGGTTTCCGGAACACATAAATAATGGGCCGCAAATGTCTGATTCTTGCGTGGAAAGCCGTTTTGCGGCATTGTGCGCGCAATCGGGCGACAAACAACCAGCCCATAACGTGATCAGAGAGGCAGGATCACAATGCGCATTATGACCTATCTTGGGGCGTGCCTGATTGGCGCCGTCCTGGCGCTCAGCACATCGGCGCCGAATGTAAGTGCTCAAACTCTTCGCGTATTGGAAGGCTCCACCTCCACGTCCCTGCGCGTGCCCATGAACCGGGCCGTCGTGGTCGAAAGTGAGGCGATCTTCGCTGAACTTTCCGTGGCAAACCCCTCAATCGCCGATATCGCCACCCTGTCAGAGCGGACGATCTATGTGCTTGGCCGCGCGCCGGGCCGGACGACCATGACGCTCTTTGGTGTCGATGGCGGGCTGATCGCAAATGTCGAGGTTCAGGTTGTACCTGACGTCGCCGAGTTACGGGAACGCCTGCGGGAGGTTCTGCCAGGCGAACACGTTGAGGTCCGCACCGCCAATGATGGGATTGTCCTCTCTGGCACCGTCAGTTCGGGCCAGGCCGTGGACCGGGCGATGGAGCTGGCCGACCGCTATGCATCGGGCCGGGTGTCGAACCTTATGGTTGTGGGCGGGACGCAACAGGTGATGTTGCAGGTCCGTTTTGCCGAGATGTCGCGCACCGTGCGGCGCAATTTGACCAGCAGCTTCGGGGTCCTTCGCGGCAACGGGCAATTCGGCTCAGGCAGCGCGGCGACGAACTTCCCTGCCACCATTATCAACCCGACGATCGATGGCGGCAACGGCGTGCTTAGCTTTACGTTCGGGTCTGGCAGCACCGAATTTGGCATTCTCTTTGAGGCGCTGGAGGCAAACGGCCTGGTTCGGACGCTGGCCGAACCCAACCTCTCTGCCCTTTCGGGCGCAGAGGCGACGTTCTTCGCAGGCGGCCAATTCCCCGTCCCGGTTCAAAGCGACGACGGTGTCAGCATCGAGTTCCGGCAATTCGGCATCGACCTAGAATTCACCCCGACAGTCGTGGATGACGAGGTGATCAACCTCCAACTGGAAGCCGAGATTGCCTCGATTGGCGAGTTTGTCGCGATCGCCGACTCGCAGATCCCGACGCTCGACACCCGGAACGCCTCCACCACCGTTGAAATGCGCGATGGGGAAAGCTTCGCGATTGCCGGCTTGTTGCAGGACGACTTCCGCGACTCGATTGGCCAGGTCCCTTGGCTGGGTGACATCCCGGTTTTGGGCCTGTTGTTCCGTAGCACCAACTACCAGCGCGACCAAACCGAGCTGGTGATCATCGTCTCGGCCCATCTGGTGAGCCCGACCCGGGGTGAGGCGCTCGCTTTGCCGACGGACCGCGTCACCATTCCAACCGATGCCGAGTTGTTCCTGAACGGCCGCCTCGCCGGCGGGCCGCGGCCAGGCACGGCTGCGGCCGATGTGGCGCAGCAGGACTTTAGCGGGTCCTACGGCTATGTGATGGAGTAAGCAAAATGGCGATCTTCAGCTCAGCAAAAACCCTTATCTTCGCGGTCGCAGGTCTGGCCTTGGCTGGATGTGGCGGCAATTTCGTCACACCCGCGGGCAGCGAGATTGACGAAGGCGGTTTCGGAAACCCGACCATGAACAATGTCCTCATCATGACCGGGCAACGGTCCTATGTGGAGGATTTGGCCGGGCGCTTCGCCACCGAAGTGCCCACCACAATCAATTTCGCCTTCAACTCGGCGCAATTGGATGCGGACGCCCGTGCAACACTTCGGCGCCAGGCCACCTGGATCCGGCAGTTCCCGGAAGTGCGGTTCAGCGTCTTTGGCCATACCGACCTGGTCGGGAGCCAAGCTTACAACCAACGCTTGGGCCAACGCCGCGCACGCGCCGCCGTGAACTATCTGGTCAGCCAAGGGATCGACCGGAGCCGCTTGGAAGCTTTGGTCTCCTTGGGTGAAACGCAGCCCATTGTGGCCACGGAGAACCGCGAACGCCGCAATCGGCGCACGGTGACCGAGGTCAGCGGCTTTGTGCAATCACACCCGATGGTCCTTGATGGCCAATACGCCCAAATCGTCTATCGCACCTATGCCGGCAGCGCTGGCGGTGGCGACAGCGGCGGCGGCGACGGTGGTGGTGGCTAACGTATCGGTGTTTTTTGATCGCCGCCCGGGAAACTGGGCGGCGATTTCCCTATAGTTTCGGTTTTTTGGTCGCATTGTTGCCCATTTTGCCCGCCACAACTCTCTCAAGGCATAGGGCGATTCCGCTGACCTGAGCAGTGCGGGGACGATCCTAGCCCGTCCAGAAATGAGGCAGGGACGTCTCATATCTGGGTGGCGAAAGAACCTGGCAAAGCCAGGCAATATAGGAATTGAGGAATGGGTAGCGGACTGGCGCTTAAATCTGACCCGGCACCGATCGTGGCTTCCACGATTTCGCGGGATATTCAGAACTTCGATCTTCTGATCGACGATATGGAAACCGAGCTTGGCGAAAGCTGGGGCGACCTCCGTTTGGACGAGGCGCGTGCCTTCCTGGCGCAATCCTCAACAGAGGATCTGGAATTTGTCGCCATCGCCGTTGACCAAGAAGATGAAGGTGATCTGGGCCTGATCGGTGAGATTATCCGCACCGCGAAGGATGGCGGGGTCAAAGTGATCCTGATCGCCAAGGACCTGAGCACACAAGGTTTGCACCAGCTTCTGAAGCTGGGCGCAGATGATTTTGTGCCCTACCCCCTTCCCGAACGCGCGCTTCATGACGCAATTGAGCGGATCCGCGCGCCCGAACCACAACCGCAAAACCCCCATGCCATGGGCTCGTCGGTCAATCCGACCCCGCAGATGGAGGGCAAGTCCGCCGTATTTGCGGTGCAGAGCCTGGCCGGCGGCACCGGCGCCACGACGCTTGCCGTCAACCTGGCGTGGGAACTGGCCAATGCCGAAAAGGGCGGCAAGAAAGACAAGAATAAGAAGGCGCCGTCGGTTTGCCTGATCGATCTTGATCTGCAATTCGGCTCGGCTTCGACCTTCCTGGATTTGCCGCGCCGTGAGCTGATCTTTGAAATCCTCTCGGACAGCCAGAATATGGATATCGAAGCGTTCAAACCGGCGCTTCAGGACTTCAACGGCAAATTGTCGGTCTTCACCTCGCCGTCTGACATCGTCCCCATGGACGTGATCGGGCCCGAGGATGTGGACGCGATCCTGAACCTCGCGACGGAGTGCTTCGACATCGTCGTGATCGATATGCCAAGCACGGTTGTGCAATGGACTGAGACGGTCCTGAACCGGGCCGATGTGTTCTTCGCGATGCTGGAGCTTGATATGCGCTCGGCCCAGAACGCGATGCGCTTCATCAAGGCGCTCCAGGCCGAGGACCTGCCGCTTGAGAAAGTGAACTTCGCCCTCAACCGCGCACCTAAGAGTTTGGATTTGAACGGAAAATCTCGCGTGAAGCGCCTTGGCGAAAGCCTTGGCGTGAAGATCTCCACCCATCTCTCCGATGGTGGCCGCCAAGTCACGCAATGCTCCGATCACGGGGTGCCCTTGGCCGAGATGGCGAAGAAGAACCCGATGCGCAAAGACGTCGCAAAGCTCGCCGAAAGCCTGTTCAGCGCCATGCTGGCCGAGGCTGAGGTGGCATAAGGAGTAGGCGCCGATGTTCTCCAAATACAAAAAGCCCAATGCGGCCAAGCCGGTCGCTGCTGTGGCCCCTGCCCCAGAGCCCGAAGCCGCCGCGCCCAAGGCCGCTGAGGAGGCGAAGCCCAAGGTGCAACGCCGCCCGGCGCCCGAAGAGGTCGCCGCAAAGGCACCTGCCGAGGTCACCAATCTCGACAAAGAGAAAAAGCGGCGCCTGCGTCTCGATGAAATCAAGACCGAGATGCACAGCCGTCTTTTGGAGAACCTGAACCTTTCGGCGCTGGAAGGCGCCAAAGACAGTGAGTTGAAGACCGAAATCAACGCCATCACCAGTGAAGAGCTGAACGATATGGGCGTGGTCCTCAACCGTGAGGACCGTCAGACCCTGCAAGTTGAGCTGTTTGACGAAGTGACGGGCCTTGGGCCCCTTGAGCCGCTTCTGAAAGACGACACGGTCAACGATATTCTCGTAAACGGCCCCAACCAGGTCTTCATCGAACGCGCCGGTAAGCTGATGCTCTCCGAGGTTACGTTCAAGGATGAACGCCACCTCTTGCGGATCATCGACAAGATCGTCTCTGCGGTCGGCCGGCGCGTCGACGAATCGAACCCCTATGTGGACGCCCGGCTCGCCGACGGTTCGCGTTTTAACGCGATGGTGCCGCCCATCGCGGTGGACGGCTCGCTCGTCTCCATCCGTAAGTTCAAGAAGGAAAAGCTCGCCGTCGACGACCTGGTCAAGTTCGGTGCC
>JANQNZ010000024.1 GCA_028279315.1 Rhodophyticola sp.
TCCAACGTCTTTGTCTGGATCATTCTGGGCCTCTTGATGGTGGCCCTGACCGGCTTTGGCATCACCCAATTCAGCGGCTCGGCCAGTGTGGTGGGCAGCGTCGGCTCGGCCCGGATCACCGCGAATGATTATGCCCGGGCGTTGCAACAAGAGATCAACGCCCAGATCGCCCAGACCCGGACCCCGATAAACCTGGCCGATCTCCGCGCCCAAGGGATTGATCTGCAAATCCGCAACGGCCTGATTGCGCGCGCAGCTTTGGACAATGAAGCCCTTGAAATGGGCATCTCCGTGGGTGACGCGGTTGTGGCCCGGCAAATCCAAGAGACCAGCGGATTTCAGGCCGCCGATGGCAGTTTCGACCGGACGGGTTATGAATTTGCGCTCCGCGACCAGGGGCTGAGCCCCGCGGAGTTTGAGGCGGATATGCGGGAGGATATTGCCCGCTCAATCCTGCAACTCGCGGTGGTGGGCGGCATCACGCCCCCTGATCTCTTCACCGACGCCATCACCGCCTTTCAGACCGAAACCCGGGATTTCTCCTATGTCAGGGTCACCGAGGCCAGCCTGCCCACCGGTCTTGCCGCGCCGAGTTCCGCCGATCTCGACGCGGAATATGCGGAGAATGAGGAGCGGTTTACCCGGCCCGAGGCACGAGCGATCACCTATGCGTGGGTTAGGCCCTCGATGATCATGGACGACATGGCGATCGATGAAGAGACGCTGCGGTCGCTCTATGAGGATCGGCTCGATATCTTCCGGCAGCCCGAGCGGCGCTTGGTCGAACGCCTGGTCTACCCCGATCAAGCGGAGGCAGAGGCGGCGCGCGCCAGCTATGACGCCGGGGATGCCAGTTTCGACGATCTGACTGCCGCGCGGGGGTTGACGCTGGATGATGTGGATATGGGTGAGGTCAGGCCCGAAGACCTAAGCGATGCGGCGGCGGAGGCGATTTTCGGCACCGAAGACACCGATGTGATTGGCCCGGTCGACAGCGCCTTTGGACCTGCGCTTTTTCGTGTGAACGCCATCCTCGATGCAACCGAGGTGACATTCGAAGACGCCGAGGCCGATTTGCGGGACGAATTGGCGCTCGACGCCGCACGCCGCGCGATCTCTGACATTCAGACCGACATCGACGACCTCTTGGCGGGCGGCGCGACCCTGGAGGAATTGGCCGAAGACACGATGATGGAGCTTGGCCAGATCGACTGGGGCCGTACCGAGGATGCGGCGATCGCAGGGTATGACGCCTTCCGCGAGGCCGCGGAGGCCGTGCGCGAAGGCGATTTCCCGGAACTCCTGACGCTCTCCGATGGCGGGCTCTTTGCGCTCCGCCTCGATGGGGTCATCCCCCCCGCCCTGCCGCCTTTGTCGGAGATCCGCGACGAGGTGGAGGCCAGCTGGCGCGCGGGCCACCTGCGCGCACAATTGGCCGCCCGGGCCGAGACGCTGGCGGGCGACTTGGCCACTGGCACGCCTTTGGAAGAACTCGGCCTCACCGTGACCGAAGAGGCGCTGATCCGGCGGCAGGATTTCATCCCCGATATGCCACCAACGCTCGTTGCCCAGGTCTTCCAACTGGAAACCCCCGGCGACACAACCCTCATCTCAGGCGCAGAGGTCGCTGTGATTGCCCGGCTGGATGCGATCAACTCAGGCTCCCGCGGCGACCCGAATACCGAGGCCCTGATCCAACTGGTCGATGCGCAAGCGGGCCAATCGATTGCCTCCGATGTCTTCGAAGCTTTTGGCCGCGCGATTGAAGCCGATGTGGGGATTGAGCTGAACCAGACGGTCATCAATTCCGTCCACGCGCAATTCCCCTGACCCCAGCTTATGGCGCTGACCCCTTCATATGACGCCTTTGCCGAAGGTTGGGCCGCGGGGCGGAACCAGCTGGTCTATGCGCGCCTGGCGGCTGATCTCGACACGCCTGTCTCCGTGATGATGAAACTGGCCGAGGCCGGGCGCGACAGTTTCATCCTGGAAAGTGTGACCGGCGGTGAGGTGCGGGGGCGCTATTCGATCATCGGGTTGAAACCCGATCTGATCTGGGAATGCCGGGGCACGGAGTCGCGGCTGAACCGCAGTGCCCGCTTCGACCGCGACGCGTTTGAGCCTTGCACAGACCCACCCCTCACCGCCCTCCGCGCGCTTCTGGCCGAAAGCGCCATCGACATCCCCGCCGATCTGCCCGCCGCCGCCGCGGGGCTTTTCGGCTATCTCGGCTATGACATGATCCGCCTGGTGGAGCATCTGCCGGACATCAACCCCGACCCGTTGAACCTGCCCGACGCGGTTCTGATCCGCCCCTCGGTAG
>JANQNZ010000045.1 GCA_028279315.1 Rhodophyticola sp.
CCACCATGGGGCTTGTGCTGGCGGTGACCGTCGTCGGCCTCAAGATCGTCGGCTTGATCCTGATCGTGGCGCTTCTGAACATCCCGCCGGTCACCGCCCGGTTCTGGACCGACCGAACCGAGCATATCTGGCTCATCGCAGGCGGCATTGGGGCGGCGTCGGGTTATCTGGGCGCGGCCATCTCCGCCTCCGCCCCGGATTTGCCAACGGGGCCAATCATCGTGCTGGTGGCCTTCGCGCTGTTCACGCTCTCGCTCCTCCTCTCGCCCACGCGCGGGGTTCTCTCAGCGCTCCTCAGGCACCGGCAGTTCCAGCGGCGAGTGCATCGCCGCCAAGGCCTTCTGGCGCTGGCGCAAGGGCAGCCGATTTATGAGGGCTACACGCTGCGCCTTCTTCAACGCGAGGGATTGGTCCGCGCCGATGGGGTGGCCACGGAAGACGGCCAGGCCCGGGCCGCCAAGGCACTCTTGGACGAGAAGCGGTGGGAGATCCTGCGCGGACTTCAGGCCCATGAAGCCACAGCCGCAAGATATGACGGACTGACGGGGTTAGAGACGATTCTGACCGACGATCAGCTGCGCGATCTCGACGCCCGGCTGGCCGCCCCGTCCGAGGTGCCTTCATGAGCGGCGGTGAATTTGTCCCCCTCTCGCTGACGCCGCTTCTGATCGGGGTCTTCGCCGCGATTGCCTGCGCGCTGCCCGGGAATTTCCTGGTGCTCAGGCGTCAGGCCCTGATCGGCGATGCGATCTCTCATGTTGTCCTGCCGGGCATCGTCGTTGGGTTCCTCGTCACCGGGGTTGTCGCGGCCTGGCCGATGATGATTGGCGCGGCTGGGGCGGCCCTGATATCGGTGATCCTGATCGAGGCCATCCGCCGTCTGGGCCGGATCGAGACCGGGGCGGCGATGGGTGTGGTCTTCACCGCGATGTTTGCCGCTGGCGTCCTGCTTTTGGAACGCACCGACACCTCCTCCGTCCATCTCGATGTCGAACACGCGCTGATGGGCAATCTGGAAAGCCTGATCTGGTTGGAGGCCACAGGCTGGGCCTCCCTCCTCGACGCGGAGGCGCTCGCGGGCCTACCGCCGGAACTGACGCGGCTGACCATCGTGCTGGTCCTCGTGATCCTCTTCACCTGGGTCTTCTGGCGTCCTCTGAAGATCTCCACCTTCGACGAGGGCTTTGCGCAGACATTAGGGATGCGCACCGGCCTTCTCGGCATTGCGCTTGTCATGGTTGCCGCCATTGCCGCCGTCGCGGCCTTCGATGCGGTCGGCTCGATCATCGTCATCGCCATGTTCATCTGCCCCCCCGCCGCCGCCCGGCTGATGACCGACAGCCTGGGTCGCCAAGTGGCGTGGAGCGTGGCTTTTGCGACCCTATCCGCCGCGTTTGGCTATGTTCTAGCGGGGTATGGGCCGATCTGGTTGGGCGCCAGCGACTCCGTCAGCGCGGCGGGCATGATCGCGACCGTCTCAGGGGTGATCCTAGCCTTCGCCGCCCTCTTCGGCCCGCGCCGCCGGGGCCTGATGGCATAGGCCGCCGCGACGCAAACCCGCATTCGACCCGTCGCATTCGGACTTGAGCGAACGTCCTTTCCCGCGTAACCACGGATTTGCTTCGGTCCGGGCGCCACCATCGCCCGGGTAAAAGGGAACGCGGTGCAAATCCGCGACTGCCCCCGCAACTGTAAGCGGCGAGCGCGGCTGAGAATGAGCCACTGACCCCAGATGGGTTGGGAAGGTTCAGCCAAGCATCGACCCGCGAAGTCAGGAGACCTGCCGAGGTGATCACCCTGTTCGGGCGCGGGCGGCGTCATGGGCAACGGTCTTTCCGTCGAGGTGACATCCAACTCACCGTCGGCGGCAGGGCATCCCCTTCCAATGACATGATCATCAATGGGCCCGCAGTTTTGGGTCCGGAAGGGGGACATCATGAAATACCTCATTGGCGCAGCCGGGGTGGCGGCGCTTTCCACAACCACCGCTTTGGCGCAAACCGCACCTGCGTTTGAGCTGGACGAAATCATCTTCTCCGCCGGTCTGACGGCGTTGGAAGCCGCCCGCACCGGCGTCAGTGTCGAGGTGATCGAAGAGGAAGAGTTGGCTGAGGCAGGCGACATCCAATTGTCGGATTATCTCGCCACCCTGCCCGGGATCACCATTGCCCAGAACGGCCCAACCGGCACCAGCACGACGATCCGCGTCAGAGGTCTCGACGGGCGTTACGTGCCCGTCCTTGTCAATGGAATCAACATCACCGATCCGTCCTCAATTCAGACCAACCTCAACTTCGGCACGCTGACGGTCGGCGGCATCAGCCGGGTCGAGGTGCTTTATGGCTCTCAAAGCGCGATCTACGGTTCTGAGGCCATCGCCGGGGTGATCAGCATCACCACCGTGCAACCGCCCGAGGAAAACGGAACAGAGTTCTCTGTTGCGTTGGAAGCGGGAAGTTTCGGAACGTTTTACGGCTCTTTCGGCGTTGGCACGCGGTTTGACCGCGGCACCCTAACGTTCTCGGTCAGCCGCACTGTCAGCGATGGCTTCTCCGCCGCCGAGGAGAACGACGGCAATACCGAAGAAGATGGCTTCCGCGACACAACGATCACCCTCGGCGGCACCTATGATTTGACCGATGTCGTGACGATCGGCGCTGATCTCTTCTATCAGGACAGTTTCACAGAATTCGATGCCGGCGCGGGCCCAGGCGGGGATGATCCAACCCGGTCACTTACCTCCGAACGCCGCGGCGTTCGTGTGTTTGCCCAACTCGATGGCGAGGTTGTCGATCACGAGCTGTCCTACGTCTTCTCGGAAACCGACCGCCTCGACCCCGGCGGCTTCACCACAATGTTCAATGGGGAGCGGCAAGAGCTGCGCTATCTCGGCACGGCCGACCTCGGCACCCGGGGCACACTGGCCTTTGGCCTTGAGCGCGCTGAGGAGGAGATTCTGACCTCCTCCACCCAAGGCTCGATTTCGTCCAACGCCGCCTTCGCTGATTACACGGTCGCGCTGTCGCCAGATTTGGACCTCGCCGTTTCCGCGCGCTATGACGATCATTCGCGGTTCGGCGGGCAGGCGACCGGGCGGGTCGCGCTGGCCTGGCGCCCCGATGCCAATACGGTTGTGCGGGCGTCTGTCGGCACGGGCTTCCGGGCGCCCTCGCTCTTTGAGCTCTTCAGCAGCTTCGGCAACCCGAACCTGCAACCGGAGGAAAGCCTCAGCTTCGAGCTTGGGGTTGAGCGGCGGTTTGCCCGTGGCGAGGTCTCAGCGACGCTCTTCTACACGGAAATCGACAATCTGATCGATTTCGACTTCGCGACCTCCGCCTATAATCAGGTGCCTGGGACAACGATCAGCCAAGGGGTGGAGCTGGCCGGCTTCTATACCATCACCGACGCGCTGACCGTCTACGGCAACTATACCTACACCGATGCCCGTACAGATAACGCCCGTCTTCCTCGTGTGCCGCGGCACTTCGCGGTTCTCGGCTTGCGTGGGGATGTGACGGATCGGGTTGGGTTCGATATCCGTGCCCGTGGTGCGGTCGACACAGAGGTATCCGGGTTCGCGACGAACCCGCTCGACGATTACGTGGTTATGGACAGCTCGATCAGCTACGCCGTGACGGACGAGGCCGAGATCTACCTGCGCGTGGACAACCTCTTCGATGAGGAATACCAGACGGCGCCCGGTTACGGCACCAGTGACAGAGCCTTCTATCTTGGCCTGCGCGCGCGGTTCTAGGCCCGTCATAAGCATGGTCTTTGCGGCGAGCGTGGCGCTCGCCGCAAATCCAACTTGGGCTGAGGCGCCAGCCCGCGTGGTCTCCATGAACCTCTGCACCGATCAACTGGCCATGATACTGGCCGCACCAGGGCAATTGGTGTCGGTCAGCGACATCGCTCGTGATCCTCTGACCTCCCCCATGGCCGATGAGGCCGCGGCGTTCCCCATCAATTTCGGCGGGGCGGAGCAGATCTATCTGCTCAACCCCGATCTGGTTCTGGCCGGGCAGTACTCCGACCCCGCCGTCCTCTCCATGCTGCGCCGTTTGGAGATTGAGGTGGCTCAGATCGAGATCGTCACCGGCCTCGATCAAGTCTCAGACCGGGTGCGCGAGGTTGGCGCGCTTTTGGGCCAGGAAGACGCGGCGGAAGAGGTTGCAACGGCGTTTGAGGCGGATCTGGCGCGGTTCGGCTCCTCCGGGCCCGGCCCGCGCGGGGCGTTCTATTATCCCAACGGTTACACGCTTGGGACTGGCACCCTCTCCCACGACATCCTAACCACTGCCGGGTTCCGGCATATCGCCGAAGAACTGGGGCGCGAGACAAGCGGGCGTCTGGCCATGGAACTTCTGGCCGTTGCTGCGCCGGAGTTGATCATCCGGACTGGCGCCTATCCCGGCGCGTCGCGGTCCGAAGACATCCTGCACCACCCTGCTCTTCGGGCGCTGGTCGCCGCCGGGCAAGGGTATGAAAGCGGCCCGGATTGGATTTGTGGCACACCCACGGTCTTGAGCGCCCTTGAAGACCTGGCTGCCACGCGGCGCGGGATGCAGGCGCCATGAGGCTGACCCTGCTCCTCCCCGGCCTTGCGGCCCTGGTTGCGCTCCTCTTCTGGGTCTCGCTTTTAGTTGGGCCCGCCGGGTTCGGCCTGGGCGAAAGCCTCCGCGCGCTGATCAGCGGCGAAGGGGAGGCGGTGACCCTTGTCATGCGAGAAATCCGCCTGCCACGCGCGATCCTTGCAGTCATGGTTGGGGTCAGCCTCGGGTTGTCTGGGGCCGCACTTCAAGGGTTCCTGCGCAACCCGCTGGCAGAGCCCGGGTTGATCGGCATTTCCTCCTCCGCCGCCTTGGGCGCAGTGATCGCCTTGCAAACGGGGTTTGCCACTGCCTTTGCCTTGGCGCTGCCGGTTTCGGCTCTGACAGGCGCGCTAGTCTCTGTTCTACTTCTTCTCCTCCTCGCCGGTCCGCGAGGTGGATCGCTGACCCTGATCCTGGCCGGGATTGCCATCAGCGCATTGGCGGCGGCGTTCCTGTCCTTGGTTCTGAACCTCTCCCCCAACCCATTTGCAGTCAGCGAGACGGTGTTCTGGATGCTGGGCTCTCTGGCCGACCGCAGCTTCGATCACGTCGCCATTGCCTTGCCGCTCATGGCTGTCGGCTGGCTCCTGCTGTTCAGCACCGCACGCGGTCTCGACGCGCTGACGCTTGGCCAAGACGCCGCGGAGACGATGGGCATCCATCTTGGTCGGTTGCGGCTGCGGCTTGTGGCCGGCGTCGCCGCCTCGGTTGGCGCGGCCACGGCTGTGGCGGGCGCGATTGGCTTTGTCGGTCTCGTCGTGCCCCATATCCTCAGGCCCTTTGTCGGTGGCCGCCCCGGCGCGCTTTTGCCCGCCTCCCTCCTGGGCGGCACGGCGATGGTGCTCGCCGCTGATATTGCAGTGCGACTGATCCTGCCCGACCGCGACCTGAAGCTTGGGGTCCTCATGGCCATCGTCGGCGCGCCGCTTTTCCTGCACCTCATCTACAAGACGCGGAGGGCGATGGCATGACCGCGCTGACCCTCTCGCATCTGATCGTCCATCGGGGGGTTTGCCCGGTGGTCGATGATGTCAGCCTGACTATCGCGCCGGGCGAATCTGTGGGCTTGATCGGGCCGAACGGCGCTGGAAAAACGACCCTATTTCGGGCAATTTTGGGCCTTCAAGCGCGTCAGGGAGAGTCCAGCCTGGCCAAGCTCTCCGCCCGCGAGCGGGCCAAAACAGCGGCCTGGATGCCGCAGACGCGAGAGATTGCCTGGCCCGTGGCCGTCGAAACGCTCGTCATGCTTGGACGTATCCCGCATTTGGCCGGAGGGCGGCGTCCAGGGGCCGAGGATCACGCCGCCGTCTCTCGGGCACTGTCGGTCATGGATCTGCATGGGTTCAAGGATCGCCCGGCCACGGAGCTGTCGGGTGGCGAACAGACCCGTGTCCTGATCGCCCGTCTTCTGGCCCAGGAGACGCCGATTATTTTGGCTGATGAGCCGATTGCAGGGCTCGACCCCGCCCATCAGATCACAACGATGCAGAAATTCGCTTCCATCGCCGCGTCGGGAAAGACGGTTCTGACCGCGCTGCACGATCTGGGCCTCGCGGCGCGCTATTGCTCCCGCCTCCTCCTCATGGATAAAGGCCGGATCATTGCCGATGGACCGCCGAAAGACGTGCTGACCGTGGCAAATATGCGAGAGGTCTTCGGCATCTCCGCCCATATCGCACAAACGGAAGACGGGTTCCTCTTCCTGCCGCTGGAGGTTGCGCGATGATGGATGTCACGCTTGATCGCCCCTGGCTGGAGGCCCGTTTCGACGAACCGCTGACCGCGCTCAGTTGGGCCCCGTTTCGGCCTGGTTTTGTCACTGCAGATCGGGTGTTGTGGCGAGAGGTGCGGAATGCCGACCTGACCGAAGAGTTCGATGTGATCACATGGCTGGCGGAGGAGGTGGTGGCCAAGGACGGTGACAGAGCCGTGGCCATGCTGACAAGCCGGAATGTGTCGAGATATCGGCTCGAAACAGCTGTTCAGGGTCGAGCTGAGGCCAGGTGCCTCGCGACCGTTGGCTTGTCGAATGCTGAACGTGTGGGGCACCGCGAAGCCGCAAAAACCACCGTGAATTGGGGCACGGTGAACCTTTTGGTCACACTGTCCGAGGGCCTGACGCGCCCGTCTATGATTGAGGCCATCAGCATCGCGACCCAGGCCCGCACCGCGGCAATTCTCGACCACGGGCCGCGCTGCGAGACTGGGCCCGCCACCGGAACCGGCACCGATTGTATCGTGCTTGCGGCGCCCGAGGGAGGGGCAGCTTATGTGGGCCTCCATACCGACATCGGGGAGGTCATTGGCCGGGCGGTCTATCAGGCGGTGGCCGAGGGCACGAAAGACTGGATGCAAGAGGAGGCGGGCCGATGACCAGATTCCCGCCAGAGCGCATCGTCTGCCTGACCGAAGAGACGGTCGAAACGCTCTACCTTCTGGGGCAAGACCACCGGATTGTGGGCGTCACCGGCTATGCCGTCCGCCCACGGCAAGTCCGGCGTGAGAAGCCGCGCGTCGGCGCCTTCACCTCCGCCGATATCCCGAAGATCCTGGCGCTTCAGCCTGATCTGGTGCTGACCTTCTCGGATCTGCAAGCCGAGATCGCCGCGGCGCTGATCCAAGCGGGGGTCGCCGTTCACGCTTTCAACCAACGGGATATCGCCGGCATCCTGGCCATGATCCGCACCCTCGGCGCCCTTGTGGGCGAGCCGGCCGGTGCCGAGGCCTTGGCCTCTTGCTATGAAGCCCGTCTCACCACCCTCCGCGATCAGGAAAGGCCCGACCAGCGCCCCCGCGTCTATTTCGAGGAATGGGACGATCCGCCGATTTCGGGGATCGGTTGGGTCAGCGAGTTGATCGAGATCGCGGGCGGCCAGGATGTGTTTGCCGAGTTGCGTTCGGCCCAAGGCGCGAAGGATCGGATTTTGGACCCCGGACAGGTGATCGAGGCCGCGCCGGATGTGATCCTGGCCAGCTGGTGTGGAAAGAAGGTCCGGCCAGACCGGATCGCCTCCCGCCCGGGTTGGGACCGTATTCCGGCAGTTCGTGACGGTCGAATCTACGAGATCAAATCGCCCTTGATCCTTCAGCCCGGTCCGGCGGCCCTGACCGACGGCCTTGACGCAATCCTGGCCGCGCTGTGGAGCGCACCGGCGACGAATGAGGCCGTGACATGACCAATCTCCTCAGCTTCCTGGATCGGGGTGGCCCTGCGATGTGGGTGATCGCCGCCCTTTCCGTTGTGACGCTGGCGCTGATCCTTTGGAAGATCTGGCAATTGATGCGGCTTGGCGCGTGGTCCGGCGGCGCGGTGACGGAGGCAGCCTTGCAGGAGTGGCGGGCGGGCGGCGCGGAGGCGGCACTCGAAGCGCTTCGGGGCCGCCCGTCGCTCCGCGCCCGTCTCGCTTGGGCTGCAATGACAAACCGCCGGGACGAGACCCTGTCACCCGAGGCCGCGCGGGAGGAGACCACGCGCATCGCCAAATCCCTTCTTGGGGAGGCACGAACCGGCCTGCGCGCGTTGGAGTTGATCGCCGTCATTGCGCCTCTATTGGGCTTGTTCGGGACGGTCCTCGGCATGATTGCAGCCTTCCAGGCGCTGCAAGAGGCAGGCGCCCAAACCGACCCCGCAACCTTGGCAGGCGGTATTTGGGAGGCACTTTTGACCACCGCGGCGGGCATGGGCGTCGCGATCCCAGCGGCGATGGCGCTGACCTGGTTCGAAAGCGTGGCCGACCGCGTGCAAGCCGATATGGAACACGCCGCGACGCGCATCTTCACCAGGGGGCGCCCATGAGCTTCCACTTCGCCGATCCCCGACCCGCGCGGCGCCCAAGCCTCACGCCGATGATCGATGTGGTGTTCCTGCTTCTGGTGTTCTTCATGCTGGCCGCGCGGTTTGGCCAAGACGGGGCCATTCCCGTGACCCTTGCGGCCGCGGGCGACGGCTATTCCGGGCCTCCGCGGCTGATCGACGTCGGGCCGGAGACCCTCGCCTTGAACGGTCGCCCTCTGGACCTGCCTGGCGTGTTGGATGCTCTCCCGCAACTGATGAGCAGCACTGAGGACGTGATTGTCCTGCGTGGGACGGAGGACGCTAATCTGCAACGGCTGGTCGAGGTGATGCAGGCGCTCTCTGCGGCCGGGTTCGAAACCCTGGTGCTGGTCGAATGATGTCCTTCGGCACATATCGCCGGGCGCGAAACCGCGAGTCGGTTGTGCCGATGATCAACGTGGTCTTCCTGCTTCTGATCTTCTTCCTGATGACCGCGCAGATCGCCCCGCCAGACCCGATTGAGATCACGCCGCCGGTCGCGGAATTGGAGGTGGCGGACCTGCCCCCGGACGCGCTCTATGTCGCCGCCAATGGCGATCTGGCCTATGGCGCCACCCGCGGAGACGCGGTTCTTGCAGCGCTTGCAGCACGGGTGGAGGACAGCACCTTGCCGCTCCGCGCCGATGCGGACCTGCCCGCGCCCGCGTTGGCCCGCCTCTTGGAGCAGTTACGTGCGATTGGCATCCATGACGTCTCTCTGATTGCGGTGGCGAGATGAGACGGGGTGTGGAAATCATCGCCTTCCTGAGCTTCTCCGCCGCCGTTCACGCGGCGGTCCTCTCGCAAATGCCCGATGGGACCGGGGGCGGGGCCGGGCAGGGTGGGGCGGACAGCACCAGCCTGCAAGCGGCCGATGCCAGCGCTGCACAACTGGTGGAGCA
>JANQNZ010000050.1 GCA_028279315.1 Rhodophyticola sp.
ATTGCGTCGGAATGCATTGAAATTGCAGGGTTTAAGCCCGCGTATTATGGCCGGATCGTTCCGTCACCTGTCACCAGATATTTGAACGAGGTCAGTTGCTCTGCCCCGACCGGTCCCCGCGCATGCATCTTGCCCGTGGCAATGCCGATCTCGGCGCCCATCCCAAACTCCCCCCCATCGGCAAATTGGGTGGAGGCATTCCGCATCAGGATCGCGGAATCGAGCCGGGCGAAGAAGCGTTCCGCCGCCGCATCGTCTTCGGTGACAATCGCCTCGGTGTGGTCGGAGCCAAACTCCCGGATATGCGCCATGGCCGCGTCCAGATCATCCACCACCTTGGCTGCGATGATCATGTCGAGGAATTCCTTGCCCCAATCCTCGTCGGAGGCCGGAACGGTGCCCTCAATATGCTGCAAGTCCTCGCTTGCGCGCACCTCAACCCCAGCATCCATCAGCGCGCGGACCACGCCTTGGCCAATCGTCTCGGCGATATCGCGGTGAATGAGCAAACACTCCGCCGCGCCGCAAATGCCCGTCCGCCGAGTCTTGGCGTTCAAGACAATCTTCAGCGCCTTCTCAGGGTCGGCTGCGGCGTCCAGGTAGATATGGCAGATGCCTTCGAGATGGGCAAAAACCGGCACCCGCGCCTCGCGCTGGACCAGCCCGACGAGGCCCTTACCGCCACGCGGCACAATCACATCCACATAATCGGTGAGGGTCAGAAGCTCTTTCACCGCCGCCCGGTCACGCGTCGGAATGCGCTGCACCGCATCCTCAGGCAATCCCGCCGCTTTCAGCCCGCCCTTCAGACATTCCACGAGGATCCCAGAGGAATGGAAGCTTTCGGAGCCCCCGCGCAAGATCACCGCATTCCCGGATTTCAGGCAAAGCGCACCGGCATCCGCCGTCACATTCGGGCGGCTTTCATAGATCACCCCGATGACACCCAGGGGTGTGCGCACCCGCTGAATATGAAGACCGCTCTCCATATCCCATTCGGTCATCACTTGCCCCACGGGATCGTCCTGCGCCGCAACGGCCCGCAACCCCGCGACAATGCCGTCGATCCGCGCCTCATTCAGCATCAGCCGGTCAAGCATCGCGGCGCTCAGGCCTTTATCCCGGCCAAACACCATGTCTTCGGCATTGGCGGCGATGATCTCTGCCCTCCGCGCCAGAACCGTATCCGCCGCGGCCTCCAATGCCGCACGTTTCATCTCTGGCGCCGCAAAGGCCAGCTCCGCCGCGGCCGCTTTCGCGCGGGCGCCAAGCTCTTGCATGAGCGCGGGGATGGATTGGTCCAGGTCTTTCATAACAAACCTCATCGCGGGCTGAGGGGATAGGATAGGCGTATTTGAAGAAAGGTGAAAGGGAGGGGGTCAGAGCACCAGATCGTCCCGATGCACCAAAGCGGCGCGGCCTGGATAGCCCAGGATGGCTTCGATTTCCGAGGAGTGGTGGCCGGCGATGGCGTCGGCCTCCGCCACCGTATAGCGGCTGAGCCCTTGGCCAAGCCGGGCGCCATCGGGGCCAACCAGACTGACGGGATCGCCGCGTTTGAACGCGCCTGAGACGGACGCGACGCCCGCGGGCAATAAGGATTTGCCGCGGGTCAGCGCCGCGACGGCGCCCGCATCGAGCGTCAAAATACCTTTCGGCTTCATCGCGCTGATCCAGCGTTTCCGGGCCGCTTGCGGATGGGTTGTGGCGGTGAACCAAGTGGCATTCGCGCCGCTCTCTAAGGCCGTCAGCGGATGCATCACCGAGCCTTCGGTGATCACCATCGCGCAGCCTCCGGCGCTCGCGGTTTTGGCGGCCATCAATTTGGTCTTCATCCCGCCTTTGGAGAGGCCAGAGCCCGCATCCCCCGCCATTCTCTCGATCTCAGGCGTGACCATCTCGATCACGTCGAAACGCCGCGCGCCCGGGTCATCGACGGGATTGGCGCTATAGAATCCATCCACATCGCTCAAGAGCACCAGTTGATCCGCCCCCGCCATCACCGCCACATTGGCCGCCAGCCGGTCATTGTCACCATAGCGGATTTCGTCGGTGGCAATTGTGTCATTCTCATTCACGATCGGCACGGTGCCGAGGCCCAAAAGCGCGCCCACGGTCGCGCGGGTGTTCAGATACCGCCGCCGGTCCGCGCTGTCGTCCAGCGTCAGAAGGATCTGCGCCGTGGTGATCTGATGTGGCGCCAGCGCCTCTTCATAAGCTCGCGCCAGGCGAATCTGCCCCACTGCCGCCGCCGCCTGCGCTTGTTCCAGGGAGAGATCGCCCCGGCCCAAACCCAATGCGCTCCGCCCAAGGGCAATGGAGCCCGATGACACCAGGATCACATCCGTCCCCCGGCCCTTCACCCGCGCCACATCCTCGGCCAGGGCATGGAGCCAGTCGGAGCGCAGCGCGCCCGTCTTCCGATCCACCAAAAGCGCTGAGCCGATCTTCACCACCAGACGCTTGGCATCATCCAGTTTCGGGGTCAGGGGCGCCATGGTCCAGGCTCCTCCGTCTCGGCCATCTCGGCGGCCCGATCCGCATCCACCTGCGCGCGAAGCCGGCGGAGCACATCGACAACCCCGGTCCGCGCCACACCCGACATCAGCAGAACCGGCCCCGCAACCGCCTCCAGCGCCGCCTGCCTTTCTGCCAAATCCTCCGCACTGATCGCGTCGATCTTGTTCAAAACGGTGATCCGCGGCTTGCTCGCGAGGCCGCCGCCATATTCCTCCAACTCATGGATGATGGTTTGGTAATCCTCCACCACATCCTCGGCGGTCCCGTCCACCAGATGTAAGAGAGCGGCGCAGCGCTCCACATGGCCCAGAAACTGATCGCCCAGCCCCCTGCCCTCATGGGCGCCCTCGATCAGCCCCGGAATATCGGCCACCACAAATTCCGCATTATCAACACCCACAACCCCGAGATTGGGATGGAGCGTGGTAAAGGGATAATCCGCAATCTTGGGCCGGGCATTGGAGGTCGCCGCCAGAAAGGTCGACTTGCCTGCATTGGGCAGCCCCAACAACCCCACATCCGCAATCAGCTTCAGCCGCAGCCAAATTGTCCGCTCCACGCCCTCTTGCCCCGGATTGGCCCGACGCGGCGCCTGGTTGGTGGAGGATTTGAAATGCAGATTGCCAAACCCGCCATTGCCGCCACGGGCCAGACACACACGCTGCCCAACCTCGGTGATATCGGCAATCACACCCTCCTGATCCTCTTCCAGGATCTCGGTGCCCACAGGCACCCGCAACACAATATCCGCGCCGTCTTTGCCGGTGCGCTGCTTGCCCATCCCGGGCTGCCCGTTCTTGGCGAAGAAATGCTGCTGATAGCGAAAATCGATGAGCGTGTTTAGCCCGTCCACCGCTTCCGCCCAGACATCGCCGCCCCGGCCGCCATCGCCCCCATCCGGCCCGCCATATTCAATATATTTCTCCCGCCGGAACGACACCGCCCCGCCACCGCCGCCGCCCGAGCGAATATAGACCTTGGCAAGATCCAGAAACTTCATACCCGCCCCTCCCGGGACCCGCCCCATCTTTGCTTCTTAAAATATGGCGGGGGGTCTGGGGGGCTGGCCCCCCAGTCCTGTCCTTTGCCTTACGCGCTTAGGCCAGCCGTTTCAAATAGGTCCAGGTCGCAACTTTGGCATTTCGGGCCACCGAAAACGCCTCCGCATCGCCCAGATAGTCGAACCCGGCATTGGTCAGCACCCGGGCGCTTGCCGGGTTGTCCTGGAAGACCGAGCCGAACAGCGTCGCGTTCTCGAGCGGGTTTGCCCTCACCAGCGCCTGCACCGCCTCAGATGCCAAACCTGTGTTCCACATCCCCGGCGCCACCCAATAGCCGATCTCGGATTGGTTGCGGTCCATCTGCTCCAGAGAGATCACGCCCAACAGCTCCGATCCGCCATATTCCGAGGCGTCCATGACCCAGACATGCTCTTCCCGGTCCGGCTGCTGCGCCTTCTCGATAAAGGCTTCGACCATGCCGGGCGGCAAGGGATGCGGGATCGAGGTGGTCATGCGTGCCACCCGTTCATCCGCGCCGTAAAGCGACATCAGCCCGGCATCAGAGGGCCGGATCGGGCGCAGAATGAAGCGCGGTGTGTCGATGGAGGCCTGGGCCAGGATGGTTTCTTGTTTCATCTGCTCCTCCTCAGAACAGGGCCCGGGGGTGCCTTCTCAGGTGGTCCCGCCCGGGCATCCCCGCAAGGGGGATCACTGGAATTTCACATCTGCCGCGCCTGAAACGAAAAAGGGACCGGCGATGCTGCCGATCCCTTTCTCTTGTCTCAAAGGTCCGGCGTTACTCGGCGGCATCCCCCGCCGGCATTACGGAAATGAACGTGCGGCCCTTGAAGCCTTTGGCAAAGGCAACACGGCCCTCGGCAGTGGCGAAAATCGTGTGATCCTTGCCCATGCCGACGCCCTCACCCGGCCACCATTTGGTGCCACGCTGGCGCACGATGATATTGCCTGGAATCACGGCCTCGCCGCCGAATTTCTTGACGCCAAGACGGCGCCCGGCTGAATCGCGCCCGTTGCGCGAAGAGCCACCAGCTTTCTTATGTGCCATCTCGTCTCTCCTTACCCTGCGGCCAGTTTCT
>JANQNZ010000133.1 GCA_028279315.1 Rhodophyticola sp.
ATTACTGGGCCAATCTTGGGCGTGGTCTGGGCTTTCGTCATTGCGACAACGGTATCGGTGCTTCTGTCCTTCATGACGGGGGAGGCATTTCGACCGGGCCTGATCGGGTGCCTGCTTATGGGGGTCTTGGTTGGGTTGGCGGTGATCGAACCCATCCAGCGACTGGCGATCCTGGCAGGCACATCCGTGCTTGCCGTGGCACTAACCTATACGGGCGTCAGCCCGATCCATGTGGCGGACACTGTGGGGATCGGTGGACATCTGGCGGCAGGGATCGGGTTTGGCATCGGGCTGGCTTGGCCGATGCTGGTGATGTTCGACGGCTGTCCGAAAGGCGCCTTGAACCGCCATGAATGGGAGGAGGCGGTGATCCGCTTTCTGACCGGCTTCGGCTATATCTTCTTCACCGCCGCCGTCGCCGTCCCGTTTTACGTGATGGTGATGACCAGCCTGAAAACCCAAGGCGAACTCATCGCCAACCCCTTGGATTTCTCGATTGATCTCAGCCAAGGCTGGGCGCTGTTCCGGAGTTATGAGGAGCTCTTCCGGGATTTCAATTTCGGCCAATACATGTGGACGAGCTTCTATGTCTCGATCCTGACGGTTCTGATCACGCTGCTGTTCTCGATCCCCGGCGCCTATGCGGTGGCGCGGTTGCGGTTCAAGGGGCAGAAGGCGCTGTCACGCTCAATCCTGCTCATCTATATGGTGCCGATGATCGTGCTGGCCCTGCCGATCTATATCGCCTTTTCGATGACCGGGCTGCGCAACTCGATCTTGGGGATCGTCATGATATATCCGGTCACGACCATCCCCGTGGCGCTTTACATGCTGCAAGGCTATTTCCGCGGGCTGCCGGCCGAGATTGAAGAGGCCGGGCTGATGGATGGGCTGAACCGGTTGCAGGTGATCTGGAAGATCACTTTGCCGCTTAGCCTGCCGGCGCTGGCCTCAGTCTCGCTTTACGTCTTCATGATCGCTTGGAACGAGTTCCTGCTGGCCTTCATGCTGCTCGACGATCCGTCGAAATTCACGCTGACACGCGGAATTGCCTCGCTCAATTCCTCGGAAATCCCGCGCCAGCATCTGATGGCAGGCGCGGTGATTGCGACGGTTCCGGTGATGGCCCTGTTCCTGGGGCTGGAGAAATTCATGACGCGCGGGTTGACCGCCGGTTCGGTAAAGGGGTGAAGGGATGATTGCGGAAAACAGGACCCCGTCAGATATGCCGCTGGATGATGAGGCGCGGCGCATCCTGCGGTTGAACGACAAAGGCAGCTATACGGTGCCAACCGCGGGGCTTTATCCCTATCAGTGGAATTGGGACAGCGCCTTTGCCGCGCTTGGCTTTGCCTCTTTCGATGTGGGCCGGGCCTGGGTGGAGCTTGAGACGCTCTTCTCTGGGCAATGGGCCAATGGCATGGTGCCGCATATCCTGTTTCACCGAGACGATCCGGGGTATTTCCCGGGGCCTGGGATTTGGGGCACCGAAGGGGTGGCGGGCAAGGGTGAGGGCCGCGTGGCCTCCTCCGGCATCAGCCAGCCGCCCGTGGCCGCAAGCCTTGCTTGGCGGATTTACGGGTGTGATCCTGCCCTTGGCCTGCCGCGTTTGCGCGCGCTTTTCCCGCGCCTTATGGCGTTTCACCGCTGGTTTGTGGCCGCGCGCGCCGAAAGCGGGGCCGTGGCGACCACCCATCCGTGGGAGACGGGGCGGGATAACTCGCCGGATTGGGACGCACCCCTGGCCGCAAACGATCCGGTTGGTGTGGCGCCTTACACGCGCCGCGACACCGGCCATGTGAATGCGCGGATGCGCCCGACAAAAGAGGATTACGACCGCTATATCTGGCTGGTCCAATTCGGCCGCGCGCGGGGTTGGGATGATGCAGCCATCGCGGTCGAAAGCCCGTTTCGCATGGCGGACCCGACGCTCACCTTCATTCTGTTGCGTGCGTGCCGGGACCTCGGCGCGGCGGCGGATGTCTTGGGCGAAGATCGAGCGGAGATCGACGGCTGGATTGCCCATCTCGAAGCCGGGGCGGAGACGCTTTGGAACCCCGAGACCGGGGCTTATGACAGCCGGAATCTGCGCACCGGGGCGCTCTCGGGCTCAGTCTCCAATGCGTCGTTCCTGTGCTGGTGGGCGGGGCTCACCGACCCACGTCCCATTCCGACGCTTCGGCGGATCCTCGGCGCCGCGCCTTTTGCGGTGCCGAGTTTTGATCCCGAACACCCCAAATTCGACACGCTGCGGTATTGGCGCGGGCCGGTCTGGGCGGTGATGAACACGATGATCGGGCTTGGGATGGAGGAACAGGGGCTGGGGCCTCAGGCTGCCCGGATCAAGGCCGACACCGCACGCCTGATCTCAGAGAACGGCTTTGCGGAATATTTCGACCCGGTGAACGGCACGCCCGCGGGCGGCGGCACATTCACCTGGACGGCGGCGGTGTGGTTGGCCTGGGCCTCCCCATCCGCAGGGGAGGGATAAGCGATGGGACAGATCGAACTGAAAGCGGTCGAGAAATGGTTTGGCGAGATCCAGGTCATCAAAGGTGTCGATCTCAGTATTGGCGCTGGGGAGTTCGTGATTTTCGTCGGCCCCTCAGGCTGCGGGAAATCCACGCTTCTGAGGATGATCGCGGGGCTGGAGGAGACCTCTCGCGGTCAGGTCATGATCGACGGGCGTGATGCCACGGCCGAGCCGCCGTCGAAACGGGGCCTGGCCATGGTGTTCCAGTCTTACGCGCTTTATCCACATATGTCGGTGAAGGAGAATATGGGGTTTTCGCTGAAAACCGCGGGCGCGCCCAAGGCCGAGCAGGAGGAGAAGGTGGCCGAGGCCGCCCGCGCCCTGCGCCTAGAGGAATATCTGGAGCGGCGGCCCAAAGATCTGTCAGGCGGGCAGCGGCAGCGGGTGGCGATTGGGCGGTCTATCGTTCGCGACCCAACGGCGTTTCTGTTTGACGAGCCACTCTCAAACCTCGACGCGGCGCTGCGGGTAGAGATGCGCTATGAGATCGCCAAGCTGCACCAGGCGCTGAAATCCACGATGATCTATGTGACCCATGATCAGGTGGAGGCGATGACGCTCGCCGACCGGATCGTGGTGCTAAGCGCCGGCAAAATCGAGCAGGTCGGCAGCCCGCGGGAGCTTTATGATCACCCCGCGAACCTCTTTGTGGCGCAGTTTATCGGCAGCCCGAAGATGAACATCCTGCCTTGCACCGTGTCCGACGGGCGCTTCGCCTTACCAGGCGGCGGGGGTGGACCGGTCACCGGGGCCGATGGCGGGACACAGCTTGGTATCCGGCCCGAGGCGATCACCTTGGGCGAGGCCGGTGCGGGTCATGTGGATGGCGTTGTCGATGTCACGGAATACCTCGGCGCCGACGCGTTTCTGATCGTCGATTGTGGGGAGCCGGGCAAACTGACCGTGCGGACGGATGGGGAGACCCCGCTCAGACCCGGCGACACGGTCAGCCTTAATTTCGACGACCGGAAGCTGCATTTCTTCACCTCGGATGGCCACGCTTTACGCTAGCCGACCTGCACGCTACGGTCCCGCGCAATGTCTCTATCGCAAGGCTGCGGAGCTTGAAGTCAGCGCTGCCCCTTTGTTTGTTAGCTATCTTGATTGGGAGCCCCGTGATCGCGGACCCTGCTGATGACGTAGCGGCGTTCCTGAACAGCCTGGGCAGTCGCCTGTCTGACGTATCCGAGACCGTGACCGTGGATGGGTGCCGGATCACGACGATTGGGCGTGTCTCTGGGACCGACGTGACACTCGAAACCAGGCTCCCCCTTGACTTGGTCGTTTGGCCGGATGCCTGGGGCCCGGCGCCTGAGGGAGAAGTCTTTCTGTTTGGTGCGGATGAACAGGCGCTGATGCTTCCCTTGCGTGAGGCCATCGCTGAGGAGTTGGCCGCGGCCGAGGAGCAGCTGACGGCCTGGCGGCAGAGCGAAACGGCGCGGCTGGCTGAAATCCACCCCTCATCTGGTGGCAGGCCTTTACATTCCGAAGAGGTCGTGGCCGATTGGTCCGCGGCTTCGACCGCGATGGTTGCGCGGATCGACGCGGGGGAGCTCGGGGATCATGTCGGCGCGTTTATGAACATCTTCTACGGCACCGGCGATACCGGAGAGGCGCGGATCGAGGATTTCGCATTGCAGGTGCCGCCGATCTTTGTCCTCCCCGAAACGGAGGTTGCCGAGTTTCGAGCGACCCTTGGTGCACTGCAAGCGGCGGCTTGCCCGCTTACTCCATAAGAGTTGCAAGCGTATGCAGTTTTTCCTTGTCTTGCCTCCGGCGGATCGTATCCTCGGGATCGGAGCCTTGGAAGGATTGGCGGATGGGGCAAATTGGGGGATCGCGTAGCCGGTTTTGGCACCGGTCACGGGCCGTGGCGCCGGGGCCGTGGCCATGCTGAACCTCAAACGCAGCTTGGCGCCGCTTCTGGAGCTTAAGGACTGGACCGCCGCGGAAGCGGTGTTTGACGCCAATGCTTTGATCCAACTGGCGTTTCCGTTTGAGACCATGGCCGGACCCGGCGCGCTTTTCGATGAAGCGATTGGCGGTTTGGCCGCCGCCTTCCCCGATTTTGAGCGCCGCAACACGATCGTCATAGAAGGCACCACCGAGGCCGACGCGCTTTGGCTGGGGGCCTGTGGATACTATTGTGGAACCTTCGCCGCGCCGTTTCTGGATATTCCGCCCACAGGCCGGATGGCGGCCCTGCGCTTTCACGAATTCTATCGGATCGAAGCCGGGAATATTGCGGAATTCCAGGGGCTTTGGGACATTCCTGAATTGATGATGCAAGCGGGTATCTGGCCCCTCTCGCCCTCCCTGGGCCGGGAATGGCATGTGCCAGGCCCGGCCACGCAGGACGGGCTGCGCGTCTCGGGCGATGGGGATAATGCGCTGAAGATCGTGCGCGATATGCTGACGGCTTTGGGCCGCAACCATGAAGGTGTTGCGGCCATGGAGCTGGAGCGCTATTGGCACCCGAAATGCTCCTGGTACGGCCCCTCCGGCATCGGAACGGCCCGTGGAATCAAAGGTTTCCGCGCCCATCATCAAGCGCCGTTTCTGGATGCGATGCCGAACCGGCGCGCGATCCTGGATGCCGGGCATTTCTTTGCCGAAGGCAACTATGTGGGCTTCACCGCCTGGCCCGGCATGGAAATGACACTGAGCGGTGGCGGCTGGCTGGGCATTCCGGGGGCCGGGCAAGAGATCACCATGCGGAGCCTGGATTTCTGGCGGGTGGAGGGTGACAAGATCCGCGAAAACTGGGTCTTGGTGGACATTCTTCACGCTTATGATCAGCTTGGCGTCGATGTTTTTGCCCGGATGCGGGAGCTTTTGCCGTGACGTTATCCACCGATCTTATCCACCGCTGTCAGATGGCCTCTCAACCTATACAGGGCGCAAGCGCGCCGTTCGATCTTCCATCTTTCGCGCAAGCGCCATGTACAACCGGGCATAAACGCAGCCACCATCTGCCCAACCCCCGCTCTTCCACAGAGATATCCCCATGAGCCTTCCACAGACACCGTCCTTCCGCCTCGATGGGCGCCGCGCTTTGGTGACGGGAGGCTCCCGTGGGATCGGCCTCGCTTGCGCGGTGGCTTTGGCAGATGCAGGCGCGCATGTGGTTGTCGCCGCGCGCGGGGCGGAGGTGCTGGAGGGCGCGGTTGCGGACATGCAAGGCGCCGGGTTAAGCGCCGAGGCCTTGGCGCTGGATGTCACCGATGAAAGCGCGGTCAAGGCAGCCATCGACGGGATCGGGCGGCCCGACATCCTCTGTAACTCCGCCGGTTTGGCGCGCCACGGGCCCGCCTTGGAGACAGCGCCAGAGGATTTCGATGCAGTCATGGATGTGAATATCCGCGCCGCCTATTTCCTGGCCGTCCGCGCGGCCCATGCGATGCAAGACACCGGCGGTTCGATCATCCAAATCTCCAGCCAAATGGGCCATGTGGGTGGCATCGACCGGGCGGTCTATTGCGCGACGAAACATGGGGTGGAGGGCATGACCAAAGCCATGGCCATCGAATGGGGGCCTCGGAATATCCGGGTCAATACGATCTGCCCCACTTTCATCCGCACACCTCTCACCGCCCCGACCTTCGCTGACCCGGACAAACGCGCCTGGATCGAGTCGAAAATCAAACTGCCCCGGATCGCGGAGGTGGAGGATATCATGGGCGCGGTTCTCTTCTTGGCCTCGGACGCGTCTGCCATGGTGACCGGGACCTCAATCCTGGTCGATGGCGGATGGACGGCGGGGTAGGGCGATGCCGCAGGGAAAGGTGACATCGCTGGATGTGGCGCGGTTGGCGGGTGTCAGCCAATCGGCGGTCAGCCGGGTGTTCACGCCCGGCGCCTCGGTCTCCAAGAAGATGTCCACCAAAGTGCGGGAAGCGGCAGAGGAACTGGGCTATCGCCCCAATGTCCTGGCCCGGTCGCTGATCACAGGCCGCTCACGCATCATCGGGCTGGTGGTGGCTTATCTGGACAACCCGTTCTACCCGGATGCGATGGAGAGGCTGTCGGCGGCGTTGCAGGCGCGGGGCTATCACCTGCTGGTTTTCCTGGCCGGGAACTCGGACGCGGATGTGGAGCAGGTGATCGACGATCTGATGGATTACCAGGTGGATGGGATCATCACCGCCTCGATCAACCTCTCCGGCGAATTGACCGCCCGCTGCGCGCAGGAAGGCATCCCCGTGGTGCTGTTCAACCGGGGGATCAGCGGCTCTGGCCTCTCGGCGATCACGTCTGAAAACCGGGTTGGCGGCGCGCGTGTGGCAGAGTTTCTGCTGGCGGGCGGGCATACCCGCATCGCCCATATCAGCGGTTGGCAAGGCTCCTCCACCGGGGTGGATCGGCTGAAGGGGTTTGTGGAGCGTTTGGAGGTCGCGGGCGTCACGCCCCATGGCGTGGAAGACGGAATGTATGACCGAGCGACGGCCTCCGATGTGGCGCGGGCAATGATGGCGAGATCGGCCCCGCCGGATGCGATTTTTGTGGGCAATGATCACATGGCGTTGGCCGTTATGGACACGCTGCGCTTTGAGATGGGGCTAAGCGTGCCGGGTGATGTCTCGATCATCGGTTATGACGATGTGCCGATGGCCGCCTGGCCGTCTTACGATCTGACCACGGTGCGCCAGCCCGTGAACCGCATGGTTGGCGCCACGATCGACACGCTTCTGGGCGAGATCGAAGAGGGGCAGCCGCCTGGGCAGGTCACGGAAATCGAGGGGCCGCTGATTGTCCGCGGCTCGGCCAGGGTGCCGGAAGGATGGGGCGCATGAAGGGATTCGATCCGAAATTCAAAGACTTCCCGGATTACATTCTGGGGATAACGAAAGAGATTTGGGAAGATCGCGGGATCGCGACCCTGCACGACTATTACGCGCCCGATATCGTGGTGCGTTCGCCCGCCTCGGTGGTGACCGGCAACCAAGGCGTGATCGCGGCGACCATGGCGACGCTGTCGGAATTTCCCGACCGGCAGCTTCTAGGCGAGGATGTGATCTGGTCCGGCACGCCAGAGACGGGGATGTTAAGTTCGCACCGGATTATCTCCACGGCCACCCATACCGGCGACGGCGTCTATGGCGCGGCGACGGGGCGGCCCTTGCAGTATCGGATCCTGGCCGATTGCCATGCGATCAACAATCAGATCGACGATGAATGGCTGATCCGCGACCAGGGCGCGATTGTGCGTCAGATGGGTTGGACCCCGCGCGACTATGCCGCCGATCTGATCACGCGGGAGGGCGGACCGGAGGCCTGCGTGAAACCTCTGACCCCTGAGACTGACCTGCCGGGGCCCTATCAAGGGCGCGGCAATGACAATGAACACGGGGTCCGTCTGGCGGAGCTTCTGACCCGGATCATGGGTGCTGATTTGCGCGCGATCCCCGAGGCCTACGATCGGGCCTGTCATCTGGAATATACGGGCGGCGTCATGGGCCATGGGACCGAGGCCGCCGATCGGTTCTGGATGGGCCTGCGCGCGGCCTTCCCCAATGCGGCGTTTTCCATCGACCATGTGATTGGCCGCGACGATCCGATGATGCCGCCCCGCGCGGCAGTGCGTTGGAGCCTCTGGGGCAAACATGAGGGTTGGGGCGCCTTTGGGACGCCAAGCGGCGCGATGGTCTATGTGCTGGGCATCACGCAAGCCGAGTTTGGGCCGTGGGGGCTGAGGCGGGAATACACGCTCTTCGATGAGACGGCGATTTGGAAGCAAATCCTGCTGGCGGGATAAGTCTGTGGGGAAGTCGGGGATAAGCGGTGAAGGTTAAGATGAAGCGTGAGGACTATGCTGCACAGATCCGGGGCGTTTCGACCTCGGCCAGCTTCCGCTCCAGATTATCCACATTTCGGCGATCAACCTGTCGATACCCCTAGGGACAGCCTCTGACCGATGACTGATGACGGCAAAATGAGACAACCATGACAAAAATCCAAACCACCCATGTGGGCAGCTTGCCCCGAACTCAGAAAGTCGTCGATTTCATCTTCGCCCGGGAGCGGGAGGAGGCTTATGACGAAGCCGCGTTCGACAGCGCGATGGCCGAGGCCTGCGCCGAAACCGTGCGCCGCCAAGTGGAGGCCGGGATTGACCTGGTGAGCGATGGCGAGACGTCAAAGATCAGCTATGCGACTTATGTGAAGGACCGCTACACCGGCTTCTCCGGCGACAGTCCGCGAAATGCGCCCGCTGATCTAAAGCAGTTTCCAAGCTTCCTAAAACGCCTCGCTGATGATGGCGGGACCCCGCAATATGCAAGGCCCATGTGCACAGGCGAGGTGCGGTCGAAAGGCCAAGGGGAGTTGGAGAAAGACATCGCCAATCTCAAAGCCGGGATGGCGGCCCATGGCGCGGATGAAGGGTTCATGAATGCGGCCTCACCGGGCGTAATTTCTCTGTTCTTGCAGAACCAGCATTATCCCACGCGGGAGGCGTATTTGGCCGCGCTCGCTGACGCCATGCGCGACGAATACCGGACCATTGTCGATGCCGGGCTGATGCTGCAACTCGACTGCCCCGATCTGGCGCTGTCCCGGCATATGCTCTTTGCTGATCTCAGTGATGCGCAGTTCCTGACTATCGCCGAAACCCATGTGGAGGCCCTGAACCACGCGCTCGAAGGTATCGACCCGGCCCGGGTGCGCGTCCATATCTGTTGGGGCAATTACGAAGGCCCGCATGTCTGCGATATCCCCATGGACACGGTATTTTCGACCTTCATGAAGGTTGGGGCCAATCAGTTGCTGTTTGAGACCTCCAACCCGCGCCACGCCCATGAATGGACCGTGTTCCGCGACCGGGCAGGGGAAATCCCCGACGACAAGGTCTTGGTTCCAGGCGTGGTCGACACCACCACGAATTTCGTGGAACACCCGGACCTGGTGGCCGAGCGGATTGCGAAATTCGTGGGCATCGTGGGCGCCGATCGGGTGATTGCGGGCAGCGATTGCGGATTTGGCACCTTTGCGGGCTTCGGGGCGGTTGACCCAGAGATCGCCTATGCGAAATTGGCGGCATTGAGCGCGGGCGCGGAATTGGCGAGCGCCCGGAGCTGATCCGGAGTTTCGGCCGGTGGCGGCGTTTGGATGCCTCCGGCGGCCATATTTGAAGGATGAAGAAGGGGGGCGCGCGAGGTGACCGAGCAGCTGGTCTTGTTGCCGGGGATGATGTGTGATGCGCGGCTGTGGTGGCCGCAGATGGTTGCGTTTTCGGGCACGCGGGCGTTGCAGTTCGCCCCGATCACGGGCGCTGAGCATATCTCCACCATTGCGGGCCAGGTTTTGGAGGGCGCGCCGGACCGATTTGCGCTGGCCGGGCTTTCCATGGGCGGGATCGTGGCGATGGAGGTCTATCGCCGGGCGCCGGAACGGGTGACCCGGATTGCGCTTCTCGACACAAACCCGCTTGCGGAAACGCCGGAGGTTGCGGCAGGCCGCGAGCCGCAGATTGTGGCGGCCAAAGCGGGCCGGTTGGCCGAAGTGATGCGTGATCAGATGAAGCCCAACTACCTGGCCCCGGGTCCGGCGCGCGCGGAGGTCTTGGATATGGTGATGGAAATGGCGGAGGGCTTGGGCCCGGATGTCTTCGTGCGCCAATCTCGCGCGCTTCAACGCCGGTCTGATCAGCAGGCCGTGCTCAGGCGCATCTCTGTCCCCGCCTTGGTTCTATGCGGTGAGCATGACACCCTCTGCCCAGTCCGCCGCCATGAGTTTATGGCGGAACTGATCCCCGGGGCCGAATTGCGGGTGATGGAGGACGCGGGCCATTTGCCGACTTTGGAGCAACCCGGGGCGACAACCGAGGCTTTGCAAGAGTGGCTTGAGGCGACGTAGGGCGGGGGGTGTCCCGCAGCCGTCCCAGTTGGTTCGCGTCGAATAGCGGGGTAAATCCCGCCCTACACGTGGTAAAATCTGGTTAGTCGCCCACGCTACACCGCTCACGTCTCGGTAGGCGCAGAAAGGGCAGGTCGATGAGGTGCGCCGCGGCCCCTATTCCGCCGCGACCCCGGTCACGGGCGCTTTCGGCACATCGCAATTCGCGTCGATGAAATCGAGCACCAAGGGCCGGATGTTCTGGCGCCAGCTTTTGCCCGCGAAGATCCCGTAATGGCCCGCTTTCGGCTCCAGATAGCTCGCCTTCTTCTCCTCCGGCAGCCCGGTGCAGAGGTCGAGCGCCGCCACACATTGACCCGGCGCCGAGATATCGTCCTTGCCGCCTTCCACGGTCTTCACGGCAACCGTCGTGATCTTGCCCATGTCCACCGCCTTTCCGGCGACGACAAACTCATTCCGCGCGATCTCGCGGTTTTTGAAGATGCGTTCCACGGTCGAGAGATAAAACTCCGCGGTCATATCCATCACGGCCAGATATTCATCATAGAACTTGTTGTGCTTGTCGTGGTCCGAGGCTTCGCCTTTGGCGACCCGCAGGATCTGGTTCGAAAACGCCTTGGCGTGTTTGTCGGCATTCATCGCCATGAAGCTCGCCAGCTGTTGCAAGCCTGGGTAAACCATGCGGCCCGCACCGGCATATTTGAAGCCAACCCTTTGCAGCACATGACGCTCCAACTGCCCCATGGTCACGCGGTTGCCGAAATCGGTGACATCGGTCGCTGCCGCATCCGGGTCCACCGGGCCGCCGATCAGCGTCAGGGTCCGGGGCTGTGCCTTGGGGTCCTCCTCCGCCAGATAAGCGGTGGCCGCAAGGGCCAGGGGCGCGGGCTGGCAGACCGCAATCACATGGCTGTCCGACCCCATTTCGCGCAGGAAATCAACCAGATAAAGCGTGTAGTCCTCGATATCGAACTTGCCCAGGCTGACCGGAATATCACGCGCGTTATGCCAATCCGTGATATACACGTCACAATCGGGCAAGAGGCTGACGACCGTAGACCGAAGGAGCGTGGCGTAATGCCCCGACATTGGCGCGACCAGAAGAACCTTACGCCCCGTGGGCGCGCGGCCCTGCACGTCAAAGCGGATCAGATCGCCGAAGGGCCGCTCAACCACGGTCTCGACAGTAACCGAATGATCGCGCCCGTCCGTGCCGGGGATCGAGTAGATCCCCCAGTCGGGCTTCGCCACCATCCGCGCAAAACTGCGTTCCATCACCTCGCCCCAGGCCGCGGTGATCTGGATCGCCGGATTGGCGATGATTCCCAGTTGCGGGTAGGAGCACATGGCCCGCGCGGTCGATCCCATCCACTGGTTGGTCACCCGCACGGATTCCATGAAATCATAGGTGAGAAGGTACTTCATCCGGTACTCCTGCCTGGCAGAGACCGGGGTACTGCGGCCCCCGGGTCTTTTCGTCGCTTTGCCCCCTCACCCCGGCATCGCTATCAATGCACATGCAGCATTTAAGGGGTAAAAGCAAGCAATGTCCGAGATCAAAGGGGAGGAGGAACAGATGGGCGAGAGCTTGGACCGGCTGACCGAGAACCTTCAGAAAATGGAGGAATTGAGCAAGCGGATGGTGGCCGCGATGGGCGCGCGCGCGCCCGGCGATGCGGGGCTGGAAGCGCCGGGTCAAGACTTCTACATGAAGGCCGGAATCGCCTATCTCAATGAAATGATGACCAATCCTGCAAAGCTGATGGAGCATCAGGTGCAGTATTGGGGAAAGACGCTGACCCATTTCCTGGAGGCGCAGCAGGAGCTTGCCAAAGGCCATCTGGCCGCCCCGGACGATGAGACGCCCGAAGACCGCCGCTTTGCCAACCCGATGTGGCGCACCCACCCCTATTTCAATTTCATTAAGCAACAATATTTGATCTCTTCGGCCGCGATCGAACAGGCGGTCGAAGGGCTCGACGCGCTTGAGGCGCGGGACAAGCAGCGGGTCGAATTCTTTGCCAAACAGATGATCGATCTGTTCTCACCCACCAATTATCTCGCCACCAACCCTGACGCGCTGGAGCGCGCGGTGGAAACCGATGGTCAAAGCTTGGTCGATGGGATGGAGAACCTGGTGCGCGATATCGAGGCCAATCAGGGCCTGCTTCTACCCACGCTTGCCGATCCCGACGCCTTCACGGTGGGGGAGAATATCGGCACCGCTGAGGGTGAGGTCATCTTCCGCAACAAGATGATGGAGCTGATCCAATACACGCCGACAACCGAGAAGGTGCATAAGACGCCGCTCATCATCTTCCCGCCTTGGATCAACAAATTCTACATCATGGACCTGAAGCCGCAGAACAGCCTGATCCGCTGGATCGTGGACCAGGGCTATACGCTCTTTGTGGTGAGCTGGAAGAACCCCGATCAAAGCTATGCCGATGTGGGCCTGGGTGATTACATCGAACACGGGTATCTGGAGGCGATCCGGGTGGCCAAAGAGATCACCGGCGAAAAGACAGTCAACGCAATTGGCTATTGCATCGCGGGCACGACGCTGAGCCTGACCTTGGCGCTGATGAAAGCGCGCGGCGACAAATCGGTGAAATCGGCGACCTTCTTCACGACGCTGACGGATTTCTCTGACCAAGGTGAGTTCACGGTCTTCCTGGAGGATGATTTTGTCGATGCGATTGAACGGCAGGTGAAAGACGAGGGGATTCTGGACAGCTACTACATGTCAAAGACCTTCAGTTTTCTGCGCGCCAATGACCTTGTCTATGGCCCCGCCGTCCGCAGCTATATGATGGGGGAGGCGCCACCGGCCTTCGATCTGCTCTATTGGAACGGGGACAGCACCAATCTGCCGGGCAAGATGGCCATCGAATACCTGCGCGATCTCTGCCAGGGCAATGCGCTGGCCGATGGTGGGTTCGAACTTCTGGGCGAGACCCTGCGGCTTCAGGACGTCACCATCCCGGTCTGCGCCATTGCCTGCGAAACCGACCATATCGCGGCCTGGAAGGACAGTTTCCGAGGCGTCGCGCAAATGGGATCGAAGGACAAGACCTTCATCCTGTCGGAATCGGGCCATATCGCGGGGATTGTGAACCCGCCGTCAAAAAAGAAATACGGCCATTACACCAACGTGCATGTCACCGGTGAACCAGAGGCTTGGTTGGACACGGCAGAGAAGCAAGACGGCTCCTGGTGGCCCCGGTGGGAGGCGTGGTTGAAGAAGCGCTCCGGCACCCAAATTGCGGCGCGTCAGCCCGGCAAGGCAGGGTATGAGTCGCTTTCCAAAGCCCCCGGAACCTACGTGCTAGCCAAGACAAACGCCTGATTTCCCTAGGGTAAATTATCTTTGCTGCAATGCAGAAAAACACTTGCATTGCCGCGCTGCAGCATCTATATATTTTGCATCCGCAGCAAAGCGCCCCATCCCGGGGAACCGGAACCTAGGAGTTAGACCAATGGCAAAAGCCAACACCGATTTCACCAAATACGTCTCCGACATGATGTCGGCTTATCCGGTCGATATGTCGGCCATGAACGACGCCTTCAAAACCTCGGCCGCGCTGGGTGAGAAAATGTCCAAAGTGGCTTTGGAAGCCGCTGAGAAATCCACTGAGATTTCCTCGAAATGGACCAAAGACACCCTGGCCAAAATGGGCGACGTTGCGTCCGTGAAGCCCGAGCCTACCGACTACACCAAAGCCATGACCGACTTCGCATCGGCCCAAGCTGAAATGGCCGCCGAAAACATGGCCGCCTTCGCTGAGGTCGCCAAGAAAGTCCAAATGGAAACCGTCGAGCTGATGATGGCCGCTGGCAAGGAAGCTTCCGAAGAAGCCACCGCCGCTGTCAAGAAAGCCACCGCAGAGGTGACGACGGCCGCGAAAAAAGCTGCTGCAAAGTAAGCTGATCCGCGACCATATGGCAGGCCGGTGCCCTCCCCACCGAACCTGCTAGAAGGAAGGACAGGCCCCAATACGGTCTGTCCTTTCGCGTATGTGGCATGCGCAGAATGATTGCTTTTTCCTTTGAGTGGCGTAGGCTACGCAATGCTGCACCGCAGGGAAGGGGAGCCTATGAGCACCGATGCCGAGCCGCTTCTGATCAAGCGTTATGCGAGCCGGAGGCTCTATAACACCGAAACCTCTGACTATGTGACGCTGGAGGATATCGCGGGCTTCATCCGCGCCGGGCGCGACGTGAAGATCGTGGATCTGAAATCCGGCGACGATCTGACCCGGCAATACCTTCTGCAAATCATCGCTGAACACGAAAGCCGGGGTGAGAATGTGCTGCCGCTTGGGGTGCTCACCGATCTGGTGCGGAGTTATCAGACCCAGACCCAAAGCGTGGTCCCCGATTTCCTGGCCGTCTCTTTCGACATGCTGAAACAGGGCCAGTCGAAAATGGTGGAGAATATGGCCGCGATGAACCCTTTGGCTAATATGCCGGGCTTCGAGGCGATGCGCGCGCAGCAAGAGGCGTTCTTCAAAGCCATGACCGGCGGTATGGGCAATCAGTGGAGCGGCCCCGCAGCCTCTGTCGATGAGGAGGAGGACGAGGCGGAGGATGACGAGACGCCGGCTGAAGAGCTGGACGAGATCAAGAAGCAACTGGCCGATCTTCAGAGCAAATTGTCCAAACTCTGACCCAAAGGCGTGCTGCGCCCGAAGACCATCGAGGCCGCTGCCAGGGGGGCTCGATGGGGCCTGGAAACCTCCGCCGGAGGTTTTCCGAGACGGCCCTCTCTGTCTTTGCTTCTCAAATACCTCCCGCCGGAGGCACAATCACGGGCCGAGGGCCCCCTTCGGGGGCGCGAGGGCCGCGATCCGCCCCCTTTTAGGCCACCTCGCGAAACACCTGGCCCAAAGCCCTGTCAAGCTTCTCCAACATCTCATCCATCTCCGCGTCACTCAGGATGAAGGGCGGGCAGAGCACCACCGATTGCCCCAGCGGGCGGCAAATCAGCCCCAGATCGGTGCAGGTATTCGCAATCCGCTCACTCACCGACAGATGCGCCTCAAACGGGGTTTTGCTGCCCGGATCGGCGATCGCTTCCAGCGCCCACATATAGCCGATCCCGCGCAGCTCGCCGATATTGGGATGCTTGGCAATCTCGGCCAGCCCGGCTTCCATCCGCGGCGCTCCGGCACGCACGCGGTCGATCAGACCTTCGTTCAGGATCACGTCGATGGCCTTCAGCGCGATGGCACAGCCGACGGGATGGCCCGAGGCGGTAAACCCGTGGGGAAACTCGTCAATCGCGTCGATGGCGTTTTGGATCTGGTCCCCAAGTGCGGGCCCCAGGATCACGGCCCCCATGGGGAAATAGCCCGCTGTCAGGTTCTTGGAGCTGATGATGGCGTCGGGGGTGAAGCCATAGGTCTCGGCCCCCCAAACCGCGCCGGTCCGGCCAAATCCACAGATCACCTCATCGGCAATGAGCGGAATGCCATACCGCCGCAGAACCGCCTGGATCGCTTGAAAATACCCCTCAGGCGGCGGGATCACCCCGCCCGCGCCCATCACGGGTTCCGCGAAGAACCCGGCAATGGTCTCAGGCCCCTCGTGTATAATCACCTCGTCCAATTCACTGGCCAGCCGCGCGGTGAACTCCGTCTCGCTTTCGCCATCCTGCCCCTCGCGCCAGTAATGCGGGCAGGTGAGGTGCAGGAACCCCTCCAGCGGCAAGCCAAAAACCGAATTATACGGTTTGCCCGTCATCGAGGCCGCGGCCACCGTCACCCCGTGATAGCCGTTCCAGCGGGTCAGGATCTTCCGCGCCTCCGCACGGCCTTCGCTTTGGCCAAGAAACCACAGCATCTTGACCATCGTGTCATTCGCCTCGGAGCCCGAATTGGTATAGAAAACCCGGCCCCGGTCATAAGGCGACACCTCGATCAATTTCTCTGAGAGCGCCACGGTCTGGTCCGACATCCGCCCGAAAAACGCGTGATAGCCGGGAAACCGGTCATATTGCGCCTTCGCGGCCTCGGTCAGCCCCGGATGATCAAACCCCGCCACCATGTTCCAAAGCCCGGAATTCGCGTCGAGGTAACGCTTGCCGTTGGTGTCGAAGACGTAAGGCCCCTGACCATGGGTCAGCACCACGGTCCCGCGCTCGGCCACCGTGGGTAGATCGGTGAAACCATACAGCGAGAACGCCTCAGCCCGGGCTTCCCAGGAATTCGGATGCGGGTGGGTCATGGCGCGCGCGAACTCCTCTGCGACGGGCAAGTCCGGGTGAGGCTACGCCCGCACCCGGCCCTCCGCAATTGGTGTTCTTCATAGCGTTTCGAGAAAGGAATGAATCGCCAATACCCTGCCGCGCCTTTGGCGCTCTCGGGACATTGGCGATGTGATATGCCGCGGGGATTTCTCGAAACGCGTCACGTCCCGTAGGCGCGGGGTTGGCCTTTGATATCCTCCGCCGCCGACAGAAGCGCATCAATGATCACGTCCAACTCCTCGCGGCTCAGCCTTGCAGGCAGGCGCACATCGCAGGCGCGCATCAGCATGGCCCGGGTTTGGGGCAGTTCGGGCACCTCACCGGGGATGAACCGCCAATTCCAGAATGCGCGGGCGTTGTCGGTGGAAAGCCCGAAGACCTGCACCTTCACGCCGCGCGCCTCAGCGGCCTTGGCGAAGGCTTTGGCCTCCCCGTCACTGTCGAAGCCCATAAGGTTGAACTGGATCGAATCCGGTGCCCGGGTCTCGGGCGTCAGCGGGTCCGGCACATGCAGCCAAGGCGAGCTATTCAGCGCGGCGGCCACATAATCATGGTTCGCCCGTCCATCCCGCACCCGCCGCGCCACTTCCGCCAGTTGCGGGCGGATCACGGCGGCGGACAGGTTCTGCATCCGCAAATTGTAAAGCGGCAATTCGTTCTGCCAGCGGGCAAAGGCCTCATGCAGCACCGGGTGTTTCTTCCAATTATGCTCATACGCGCCCGACATGATCACCGCGCGGGCCACCAGATCGGCGTCATCGGTGATCAGAATCCCGCCCTCGCCCGCATTGACCAGCTTATAGGATTGAAAGCTGAAACAGCCGACCCGCCCAATTGTACCGATCTTCCGGTCGCGCCAAAGCGTGCCAAGGGAATGGGCGGCGTCCTCGATAACAGGCACATCCGCCGCATCACACAGCGCCATGATCGCGTCCATATCCGAGGTGTGGCCGCGCATGTGGGAGATGATGACGGCGTCGGCTTCCGGCAGCTTGGCCTCGAAATCGGCGAGATCGATCCGGTAGTTCTCCCCCACCTCAACCAGAACCGGCAGGCAATTCGCATGGACCACTGCCGAGGGCACGGCGGCAAAGGTGAAGCCCGGGATTAGCACTTTGGCGCCAAACGGCAGGTCCAAGGCGCGCAGGCTGAGGAAAAGCGCCGCGGAGCAGGAGGAGACCGCAAGCGCATATTTGACCCCCATAAAATCCGCGAAGTCTTGCTCCAAAAGGGTCACCGGCGCGTCCGAGGGCGCGGTGTAGCGGAAGAGGTCACCGGAGGAGAGCAGGCGGTCGATCTCTGCTCGCGCGGCCTCAGGGATCGGTTCGGCGTCATAGGTATTGGGGGCAAGAACCATGATTTCACCTTTTTGAAATCTCTTATTTCGGATTTCTTTACATGATGTCGATGCGGAAGGCTAGTGAAGCTTCCATGACGCCCGTGAATCCGGCGCTCAAACGCCGAGCCGGTCCCTAAGCGCAAACCAAGACATAGCAAGCGCCATCATCGGCCAGCGCAGAAGCGCCCCGCCGGGGATTTTGGGCGAGGGCACGCGCGCCATCGCATTGAACCCCTCGGTGTCGCCGTCGATGGCCTGGGCGATGAGCTTGCCTGCCATCGTCGCCATGGCCACGCCTTGGCCGGAATAGCCCGAGGCGGTCGAAAGCCCCGGCTCTGGCGCCGCAAAGACCGGCATCCGGTTCATCGAGATCGCCAATGTGCCGCCCCAGGCATGGGTGATCGGGATATCGCCCAAATGTGGGAAGGTCTGGGCCAAGGGTTTCCGCACCAGGCCCGCGATGTCTTTGGGGAAGCGGTTCGAATAGGTTTCGCCGCCGCCAAAAAGCAGCCGGTTATCGGGGGTGGTGCGGTAGTAATTCACCACAAACCGGCTGTCCGAGACGCAGATGCGAGATTTCAGCGCCGCGCCCTCGGGCAGAGGCTCGGTTGCGACGATGAAGTTGTTGATCGGCATGATCCGTGCGGCGGCATAGGCGTTGAGCCGCCCCAGATATCCATTGCAGGCCAGAACCACATGCGGTGCCTTCACCCGCCCGTGCCGTGTGGTGACAAGGCCCGGCGCGGCGCTGTGCACGAGGCTGTTCTCATGGATCATCACGCCGGCCTCTGTGGCCATTCGTGCCAGGCCAAGCGCGTAGGCCAGCGGGTTCAGATGGCCAGAGCCCATGTCCAACACGCCGCCCGCATAGACCTCTGTATTGACCAGATCGTGGATCTCCTCGGCACCAACTGCGCGCGCCTGGTCGTAACCGTACCACTCCGAAAGGTAGTCTACGTAGTCCGCGGCCTCGCGCGCGTCCGAGGCATGCCAATCGGCATAAAGCGCGCCGGGGTGCAGATCGCAGTCGATCCCGCCTTCGGCCACCAAATCCCGCACCAGCGTCACCGTGTTGAGGCCAATCTCCCAAAGCTTGCGCGCATCCTCCCGCCCGACCATCCGTTCGAGCGCGATCTGGTCCAGCCGCTGGCCGCCCAGAACCTGGCCCCCATTCCGCCCCGAGGCCCCAAAGCCCACGCGATGGGCCTCCAACAGCACCACCTGATGCCCGGCCCGGGCCAGATGCAGCGCGGCGGACAGGCCGGTATAGCCGCCGCCAACAACGCAGATATCCGCCTGGACCTCACCTTTTAGCTCCAGGAAGGGCTCTAGCGGCGGCGTAACCCCCGCATACCAACTGTCGGGATAGCGGCCCTGCCGGTCATTGGCATAAAGCAGGTTCACTCCGGCGCAACGCGGAAATAGGTGAAAATGACCTCTGGCTCCCGAAAGCTGCCGATTTCGCTTTCGGTCCTGAAGTCGTAAATCTCGGTGCGGAGTTGGAACTCACCCGGGTCGCCCGGAATGCCGCGCTCGGCCAACAAGCTTGGAATGCGCGCGGCAAGGGTGGCGTCCGCGGGCAATTCGGGGTGACCAAGCGCGTCGAAGGTATCCCGAAGCGTGGCCAGCCGGGGGACATCCTCTGGGGTCAACCAGATCCGAAGTGACGGGGTTGCGACCGGCAGGTATCCATCTGTCACCAGATAGCCGTCGGGGTCTGTGGTCGGCCGCTCCCCCTGCCAAAGCTGATACCCCGACCATTGCAGCCCTGAGGTCATCCGATCAATCGCGGCGTCGATTTCTGCCGCGCGTAAGGCGCCGTCAACCTCGGTGTCAAGCCGCGCCTCTAGCGGGCCTGGATCGTAGAGGGTTTGGTCCTCGACCGGCGCGACGACCGAGGGCAATGATAGCCAGACATAGCCCGGAAAGCGCTCCGCCAACGGGGGGAGCTGTTCTGCTCCATTTGTCACGAAGATGTCGGGGCCGGAGAGCAGCGCGGCCTCCCGCGTGCGGATTGCGTCTAATCCGGTGACCGTCTCCACTTCATCCACGACCGGACGGCCCGCCGACAGAAGCCCGGCGAGATCCCGCTCTGCCTCCTCTCCCTGGCAATGCAGGCGGAAACAGGTGAGCGTCGCAACCTCGCGCCCATCCTGAAACAGGCTGGCATAAGCGCTGCGGGTGGATGTTGTGGGCGGGCTCAGAAACAGGATCGACAAGAGGACAAGGCGCGCCTCCTGCGTTTGGTTGTCGGTGTAGAAAGCCGTCTCAGTGGCAGCTGATAGAATGGCGGGGTCGGTGATGACCACGGTGTCGCCGCCGGTGGCGAGCGGATGCAGGATCACAGCGGCGCCATCGGCGGTCGGGTCGAACCCCGGCTGTTGTAAGAAGAAGACCCGTTCGGTGCTTCCTCCGCCTTCGCGGGCGGTAGGATCAGGATCTGGATCGAAGATCGCCTCGACCAGAGACGTAAACAGGAAGGTGAAGGCCAGCACCGCGAGGCCCCCGACAATCCCAAGCGCCAGAAGCGCGGCCAACACGACTTTCAACCACGTAGGCATCACACATTCAGCAGGAGATGTTCCCGCTCCCAAGGGGAGATGACCTGGAGAAACTCCTTATACTCCAAGTCCTTTACACCCGCATAGATGCGGCAGAAATCGGGGTGCAGCAGCTCCGTCATCGCGTCATTGGCGCGGAAAAGGTCAAGTGCGTCGCCAAGGCCGCGGGGCACCTGATCCTCCGCGTCATAGGCGTCGCCATCGCATTCCGGCCCGGGCGCGCGCCCTTCGGTCAGACCGAGATACCCGCAGGCAAGCGAGGCGGCGATGCCGAGATAGGGGTTGCAATCCATGCCCGGCAGCCGGTTCTCCACCCGCCGCGCGCCGGGGTCGGAGACGGGGATGCGGATGCCCGTGGTGCGGTTGTCATGGCCCCATTCCAGGTTAATCGGGGCCGCGAAATCCGGGACATAACGGCGATAGCTGTTCACATAAGGCGCCAAGAGCGCGATGGCCGAGGGCAGATGCCGTTGCAGGCCCGCGATGAAATGGCCAAAGGCGGGTGTCTCCGCGCCATCACGGGCGGAGAAGATGTTGGCCCCGCTTTGCATATCCACCACCGAATGGTGGATATGCATGGCACTGCCGGGTTCGCCCTCGATCGGTTTCGCCATGAAGGTGGCATAGCAGTTATGCCTCAGCGCCGCCTCTCGGATCAGGCGTTTGAAATAGAAGATCTCATCGGCCAGTTTCACCGGGTCGCCATGGCGGAGGTTCAGCTCGATCTGTCCCGCGCCGCCTTCTTGCACAATCCCGTCGATCTCCAGCCCTTGGGCTTCGGCGAAATCATAGATGTCGTCGATCACCGGCCCGTATTCATCGACGGCGGACATGGAATAGGCCTGGCGCGCAGCGGCGGGGCGGCCCGAGCGGCCCATGGGTGGTTGGATCGCCTGGCCGGGATCGGTATTGGGGGCGACCAGGAAGAACTCCATCTCTGGCGCAACAACCGGCTGCCAACCGCGGGCGTTATACTGGGCGACGACCCGTTTCAGCACATTGCGGGGGGCAAAGGGGATCGGCTGGCCGTCCTGATCGTCGATATTGTGGATGACTTGGAGCGTCCAATCGGCGGTCCAAGGCGCGGGCGTGGCCGTGTCGAAATCGGGTGTCAGCACCATGTCCGGCTCGGTATAGCCGCCAGGGACATCCTCGATCCAATCCCCTGTAATGGTTTGGAAAAAGATCGAGTTGGGCAGGTAGAAATGGCTCTGCTTGGCGAATTTCGCCCCGGGCATGGCTTTACCGCGGGCGACGCCTGCGAGGTCCGAGACGATGCATTCGACCTCATCCAAAACCCGCCCCGCCAGATAACTCTGCGCGGTGTCCGGGAGCTTGGCGAGGAAGTCACGCATCCGCACGCGCCCGGGTCAGGACGGCGGCCAGGCGGTCGGCCAGCGCGGCATTGTCCGTGGGCTCGCTCAGCCCCGCTTCGGCAGTGGCCAAGAGGTCATCAGGCACAATCCCCGGGCCGCGATGGGCGATCAGGTCGGCCACAACATCCGCACCGAATTCGGGATGTGGCTGCACGGTCAGGATGTGATCGGCATAGGCCAAGACCGCATAGGCCGAGAAGTCGGACGCGCCCAGCACCTCTGCGTCGGGCGGCAGTTCCACCACCTGATCCTGGTGCCAGGCGTTCAGATGAAAGGTCTCGCCGCCGATCTCATAGCGTTTCCGGCCCACGGACCAGCCGCCGGGGAATTTCACCACCTTGCCGCCAAGGGCCTGGGCGATGATCTGATGACCGAAGCAGATGCCGACAAGCGGGCGTTTCTCGGCATGAAGCTGGCGGATGAACTCCTCCAGCGGCGGGATCCAAGGGTGATCTTCGTAAGCGCCGTGTTTGGAGCCGGTGACAAGCCAGGCATCGGCGTCATCGGGGCCGGCCGGGAACTCCATATCGACCACGTTGAACAGCCGATAGGAGAAGTCCCGGCCGTCGAAAAGGCGGGCAAACATGTCGGAGAAATCGCCATGGGCCGCCTGCATGTCATCAGGCGTGTGGCCGGTTTGTAGGATGCCGATGATCATGGGGGCCTCACATGGGTGGCGTCGGAGGGAGAGGCTATGCCGGGGCAGGGGGCGGAGCAAGGGGGCAGCATGACCACCCTGAACCGATGTCTCGAAACCCCGCTCATTCTTCCTCCCCTGCCCGAATAACGCGGCGAAGCCGGCGGGCATCGCCAGGCCGTCCCGCGGCCTGGCGATTTGGCTGAGTCTGGTGCTGAGATCGGAACGAGGCCGGACCTGTCCGGGATAAAGCACACCCGTTCAGAGGTTGGATCGCCAGTCCCCGGCCTGTCGATGCCCGGCTTCCGTTTGCGCTTGAGGCCCATTCCCTAAACCACATCCAGATAAAGCGCCGTCAGAGCCTCTGCCGTCATCCCCTCCGTCTTGCGCAGTTCTTGGCGTTTGGTCCGGGTGAACGCATCGATCAACTCAGGCGCGAAGATACGGGCGATGGCGGAGTCATCCGCGAACCGGTCAATCGCGGCCTCCCAGGTCACGGGCAATTTCGGCAGGTCCTCCGCATAGGCGTTTCCGGTCAAGGGTGGCGGTGGGCCCGCGGCCTCCTCGATCCCGTTGAGCGCGGCACCCAGGATCGCGGCGAGGAACAGATACGGGTTGATATCGCCGCCCGCCGCGCGGTGTTCGATCCGCCGGGCCGCGGGCGCGCCGCCGGGGATACGCAGCGCCGTGGTCCGGTTCTCATACCCCCAGGCGGCGGCAATGGGCGCATGGGCGCCCGGCACAAACCGATCATAGCTGCCCGCATGGGGTGCGAAGATCAGCATGGAGCCCGGCATGGCTGTCAGACACCCCGCCACCGCATGGCGGAGGGCGGGTGCGCCGTCTGCGCTGCCATTGTCGAAGATATTCCGCCCCTCCGCATCCAGCACCGAGAAATGGCTGTGGAGTCCGTTGCCTGAATGGTCTGGGTAGGGCTTCGCCATAAAACTCGCCGCAAACCCATGTTTCCGCGCGAGCCCCTGAGCGAGCAGTTTGAAAAGCCAGGTGTCATCGGCGGCTTTCAACGCGTCCGGCTGATGGGCCAGATTGATCTCGAACTGACCGGGCCCGGCCTCGGAAATCGCCGTATCGGCGGGGATGCCCATGGCCGCACAGCCCGCGTAGAGATCGGTGAAGAACCCGTCGAACGCGTCCAACTCGCGCATCGACAGGATATCGGCCTGATGCCGCCGCTTGCCGGAGCGGGGGCTGAGGGGCGGCGAAATCTCCGGCCCGCTATCGTCGATTAGGTAGAACTCCAATTCGGTCGCCACCACCGGGGTCCAGCCCCGTGCCGCGTATCCCGCCAGAACCGCGGCCAGGGCCTGACGTGGATCGCCGGGATAAGGCGCGCCATCCTCCCTAAACATCCAGATCGGGATTAGCGCTGAGGGGGCGGAGAGCCAGGGTATCGGCACCGGCCCCCGGCCCGTGGGCTTCAAAACACCGTCCGGGTCCCCTGCGGCAAAAACCAGGGGGCCGTCTTCGATATCCTCCCCCCAAATGTCGAGGTTGAGCACCGAGAACGGGAACCGCGTGCCCGTCTGGTCCAGTTTCTCGGCGGCGGCCACCGGCATTCGTTTGCCCCGCGCCTGGCCGTTGACGTCCACGGCGGCCACCCGCACCGATTGTGTGCCTTCGGGCAGGGCGCTCATCGGATGATATTCGGCCTGATCCGCAACCGGGCCCGGTTCTCCACCGGCAAATGCCGGTTCAGCCGCCGGTTGATCGCGCCAAAGCCCCAGATGATGCAGAGCGTCAGGGCGATGAAATAGATCGCGAGGATCGGGTAGGGGATGAAGGGATTGAAGGTGCGGTCCGCGAAGTAATTGGCGTAGTAAAGCGCATCGCCTCTTTGCTGAAACGCCGGGAAGCTGGAGAAAAATACGAGCACCGTGGCGTGGAAGAGGAAGATCGCCTCATTGGTGTAACCGGGCCAGGCCAGCCGCATCGTGGTGGGGAAGACCACCCGGCGGAAACGCTTCCAGCCGGTCAGCCCGTACGCATCCGCCGCCTCCAAATCCCCCTTCGGCACGGCGCGGAGCGCGCCATAGAAGATCTCCGCCGCATAGGCGGAGGTGTTGAGGAAAAGCACAATCAGCGCCCCAAGCCAGGCGCGGGCAAACCAGCGCGTCTCAGCCGTGATTTCGATAAAGCCCAGATTGATGTCGATGCCGACACGCGGCAGGAGGACGAAGGCCTCATAAGCCAGGAAGAACTGAATGAAGAGCGGCGAGCCCCGGAAGAGGAAGATGAACCAGGTGGCCGGTTTGCGGAGGAGCCAGGTGTCGGAGTTCTTCGCAAGTGCCAGCGCGACGGCGAAGACAAACCCGAAGCTGAGCGCCAGGACCCCGAAATAGACATTCCAAATCATGCCCGAGCCGATCAGCACCGCCTGCTCACAAAGCGTGATATCGGCCCGCGGCAGCAGCCGTTCGCCATAGCCGAGGCTCCGCAGCCCGTAATCTTGGAGGGTCACCCAACAGCTCACGACCTGACCTTTCGCAGAAAGGTCAGCGTGCGCGAAAGCGTCTGCAAAGCAGGCGCGCAGCGGCACCCGGTTGCTGGTATCGCGGCGCCGCCCCTCATGCCCGCGCCGCCCGCCTTTGTTCTTCCCCCGCCATGGTCGCCTGACCGTGGCTCAACCGCACGGTCAGTCGATCCAGCACAATCTCCGACACCCGGGTGAAGGCGAGATAAAACACCAACAGCCCCAGGAAATACCAGAACCGCCAATCGGGATGTGGATATTGATAAGCCGAGGTGCGGGAGCCGCCCAATTCCCGCGCCCAGAACACAATGTCTTCGATCCCCAACAGGAACAGAAGCGGGGTGGCCTTGATCAGGATCAGCCAGATATTCGACAGGCCCGGCAGCGCATAGATCCACATCTGCGGCACCAGGATGCGCCAGAAGACCTGGGCCGGGCGCATCCCATAGGCCTCCGCCGTTTCCAGTTGCGCGCGGGGGACGGCGCGCATCGCTCCATAAAGCACGTTGCCGCAGAAGGCCCCGAAAACAATGGCATAGGTGAAGACGGCGAGCGCAAATCCGTAAAGCTCATGCACCCATTGCGGGGCGGCGCCTTGGGGTGTGCGGGCCGCGTCGCAGACCAGGAAATTGGCGCCCTGGCGGATCGGCTCGGTCCAATCGGGGCAGACGATCCGGTGGCGCAGATATTCGATGGCCTGGTCAAAAACCAGAATGAAGAACAGGAAAAAGACGATATCGGGAACGCCGCGCACCATCGCGGTGTAGGTCTTGCCGATCCAGCGCAGCGGTGCGATGCGCGCACGAGAGGCCGCGGCGGCGCCAAACCCGAAGGCGAGCGACACTGGTGCTGTGATCGCCAAAAGCGCGAAGACCACCAGAAAGGATTGGTAGAACAGAAAATGCGCCCCGTTGGTCAGATAGCAGGCGAACCATCGGAGTGTCGAAAGCGTGTCGGGGTCCGTGCAAAAGCCGAACATCAGGGGGTGGGTCGGCCGCTATTTCTGGTGGGTGCGGCAGATGGGGCGGCGCGGGGCCGCCCCATCCGTAGACCTCTTACCAGGTCGCGGCGTCTTCGCCGAACCATTCCAGGATCAGCGTGTTCAGCGTTCCGTCGGCTTTCATCGAGTCGATGGCCCCGTTGAAGGCGGCGATCAGATCGTCGCCTTCGCGCAGGCCAAGGCCGACGCCGCCGCCCAAGGCGACGGGCGCGCCCACGACCGCCAGATCGGCGTCTTCGGCGGCGACCGGCTCCAGATACTGGCCTTGGGCGAAGACGGCATCAGCCTCTCCATTCCGCACGGCGGCGACGGTTTCGTCCGGCGTGGCGAACTCCAGCAGCGTCGCGCCGGTTTCGGCCACGTAAGCGGCTTGGATCGTGTTGGTTTGCGCCGCGATGACCCCGCCTTCGAGGTCGGCATCGTCGGAGAGCGCGACATACACCGACTCTTCCGGCGGGATATAGGCTTGGGTGAAGTCGATCACCTCATCCCGCTCCGCCGTGATGCTCATACCGGCGATGATGGTGTCGTAATTGCCGCTGGTCAGGTTCGGGATGATTGAATCCCAATCGTTCAGAACCCATTCGCAGGTCAGATCGGCGCGGGCGCAAAGCTCATCGCCAAGCGCGCGTTCGAACCCGTCGACCTCGCCATCGTCATTGATGAAGTTATAGGGGGGGTAGGCGCCCTCGGTGCCCATGCGCACCATGTCTTGGGCCATGCTGGCGGTGGCGGCCAGTGCCAAGGCGGCGGCGGAAAGAAGGATCGTTTTCATATGGTTACTCCCTGGTTGGTTGGTCCCTCAGGCGGCGTGGCCGTGGCTGAGGAATTGCTGAAGGCGCGCGGTTTTTGGCGCGCCGAATAGGTCACTTGGCGGACCTTCTTCTTCGATTCTGCCCTCATGAAGAAAAACAACATGGTCGCTGACATCGCGGGCCAGGCGCATGTCATGGGTGACAAGGATCATCGTGCGCCCCTCTTGCGCGAGGTCTTTGATGACTTTCACGACCTCTTGCTCAAGCTCCGGGTCCAGAGCCGACGTCGGCTCGTCAAAAAGAAGCGCGCGGGGCTGCATACAGAGCGCGCGTGCAATGGCCGCGCGTTGCTGCTGCCCACCGGAAAGCTGCGCGGGCCAGGCATCGCATTTGTCGCCGATCCCGACTTTGTCGAGGATCTGCCGCGCGCGGGTTTCCACCTCGGCCTTCTCACCGCCCAGAACCGTGACTGGCGCCTCCATGACATTTTGTAGGATCGTCATATGGGCCCAGAGGTTGAATTGCTGGAACACCATGGAGAGGTTGGTGCGAATACGTGTGACCTGGGCCGGATCGGCGGGGTGGCGGTGATGGGCGCTGCCTTTCCAACGTACCGCTTCGCCTTCGAAGGTGATCTCGCCCTCTTGGCTATCTTCCAGCAGATTGGCGCAGCGCAGAAGCGTGGATTTGCCGGAGCCGGAAGAGCCGATCAGCGACACCACATCCCCCGCCCGCGCGGTCAGATCAACGCCGCGCAGCACATGCAGCGCGCCAAAGCTTTTGTGCAGTCCGGTGATCTCGATCACCGGCGGTTGGGCAGAACTCACGTGAGCAGGCCGTTTCCCTGTTGTTTTAAGGATTTGTCCCGAGATTTGGGGCAATTGCAACGGATTCTTGAAGGCTGACCTTGGGGGAGGCGGGGGATTCTGCCTCAGAACCGGGCATTTGCCTCCACATTAGGCGGAAGCGGAAGCGCGAGATAGGCGGCTTTGTCAATCACCGTGATCCCTTTGAGGCCAAGGACGTCGCGGTCAGCGGGCGAAAGCGTGTCGATTGCCTGCGTAAGCGCGGTGCGGATCGGGGCGGGATCGGCACCTTTGGCGGTGATGAAAGGCAATCCGGGGGTGGGTGTTGTGCGGGCGACCTCTGTCAGATCGGTCGTCCAAGCATCGTATCGCAGCATCAACCGCCAAGTCTCTGCGTCGATTGCGGCGAAATCGGCGTGGCCCTCCGCAACCGCGCGGGCCGAGGCGCGATGGCCGCCGGTGATCTCCGCGACGGTGAACCGGTGGCCCTCGGCCCTCGCCCACTCCACCAGCGCAGCCCAACCGGACTGGCTGAGCGGATCGTTGATCGCGGCACGCGGGCCTTGCGCGCTTTCTCGCGAAATAATCACGCTGTTGTAATGGCTTGGCGGGCAACCGGGCAGGCCATAGTCGGGCGTGGCAACTAGGGTCACGTGATCGTGGAGCCGAGCACGGTACGGCAGGCCGCAGGTTTGCGCAAGCACCAGGTCAGCGGCTTGCCAGATCTCCCAAGGGTCGCGATCTCGGGTCAGGGTCTCGGGCGCGGCTTGACCCAAATCCCGCAGAGCCTCGCGGATCAAACCCCAGAACCGGTCCGTCTCTGCCGTCAGTTCCGGCCGATCATACATCGGCAAGGCGGCGATCATGCCAGCCGGCGCTCCACCCGCTGGCGGGCGAGATTGCTGTCGCGGTCATTCACACCCAGCATCGGAGCGACAAGGCGCAGAAGCGCGTCTTCGTCATGGTCGCGCACGCCGTCGGCCAAGACGACCTCCCATAGGGCTTCGATGATCTGCTCCCGGTCCTCATAGGCAACCGCGTCTTTGATCGCGCGGGTGAAACGCACAGTATCGGGGGCCTCGGCTTCCAGCACCTCGGCCTCCGTG
>JANQNZ010000090.1 GCA_028279315.1 Rhodophyticola sp.
GGTCGGTGAATGGCTGGAAAGCTGCGCCGCTTTCCAGGCCTTTGCGCGGGAGGGTGATCTGATCCTGCCCGGCCACAAACTCCCCTATACCGGCCTGCCCGATCGTCTGGTGCAGATGATCGACAATCATACCGGCGCGCTCGACCGGCTGCGTGACCACCTCACCCAGCCACGGACCGCGGCAGAGTGTTTCCCGCCGCTTTTCAAACGCAGCATCGACCCCGGCACCTATGGCCTGGCCCTTGTCGAATCGCTGGCGCATTTGAACCATTTGCTTGCCCTTGGCGATGTCTCGCGCGAGAAACGGGAGGACGGGGCTTGGGTTTGGCGATTGGAGGTGTAACGGGTGGCAGATGAAATCATGACCTCGGCAGAGGCGATGGAGGGCAGCGCCCTTCCCGAAGCAGGTGCAGTCCATTGCAACCCCAACGCGCCGAAATCGGCTGAGCAGATCCCGCTTCCCGCCGCTGTGGCCCAAAAGCCGACGGATCAGAAGTCTCCGGCTGAATGGGCCTATGAGCGGATCATCCTCTACATCAAGAATTTCGAGGAACAGCTTGATGCTGAGCAGGAGGCCGCCATGGGTTTCACCGGCAGCGATGCGGGTGTGTTACGGATTGAAGGTATGGGGTTTTTTGCCCCGGATATCGTGACCTTCTACGGCTCGGATAACGCAGGGCTGAAGACGCAGCTGATCCAGCATGTCAGCCAGCTCAACGTCACCCTGCGCGCCCTTCCCAAAGCCAATGAGGAAGCGCCCGCGCAACGTATCGGTTTTCGCCTGGCCGCCGACCTGGAGGATGGCGCGAAAACGTGACCCCTGCGGCGCTTTGCGCCCCGTGACAGGCCCCCCGAAATCGGCTATCGCACGGGGTCAGGACAGAGGACCAATTCCCGGGAGGCCCCGATGGCTGATCAACCGCATAAACATGGCGAGATGGACATCACCGAGCAGGAGAAAACCTTTGACGGGTTTATCCGCTGGTCGATCCGGGTGGGTGCCATCAGCATCGCCATCATCATCTTCCTGGCGCTCTTCGCCCGATGAGTTTGCGCAAGACGGCGCTGGCCCTGGCCGCCTGTCTGGGCCTTGCGGCCTGCGGTGCGGAATCGGTCTGGGCGCCGGATGAGGCGGTTCAACGGGCGGCGTATGTGCCCGAAGGCCCCTCCACCGTCACGCTTTTGACGGCGATCAACAACCGCTCCGGCTCTGGCGGGCATTCCGCGCTTCTGATCGATGGGCAGCAGCGGCTTTTGTTCGATCCGGCGGGCACCTGGCGCCACCCGACGGTGCCTGAACGGAACGATGTGCTCTTTGGGATGCAGCCGCAACTCTTTGAGTTCTATATGGATTATCACGCGCGTGAGACCTACCACATGGTTGTGCAAGAGGTGGAGGTGACGCCGGAGGTCGCCGCACGTATCTCACAAGCGGTGCAAAGCTACGGCGCGGTCCCTTCGGCGCAATGTGCCCTGTCGATCTCCCGCATCCTGAGCGAGACACCGGGATTTCAGAATGTAAGCCCTGGCTGGTTCCCCAAGAATGTCATGGACGATTTTGAGACCATCCCAGGGGTCCGCACGACGCGGGTCTATGACGACGACTCGGATGATAACCTGGAACTCCTGCAGGCCCAGGGCCGCGCGCAGCTTTATCTGCCCGAGGAGTTTGGCGGGGGCGCAACGGAATAACCGCAGCCCCCGCACACGCACGCGGGCCGGTCGCCAATCATGACAGGGAGGAAGAGTGCCATGAGCCTTCGGAATGTCCTTGTGGTCCTCATCCTGGCCGCAGTCGCCGCCGGTGGTGTGTGGGTCTATTTTGATACCCGAAACCCTTGGGCGGCGGTGAACGCCCCGCAACCGTTCCTGCTGACCTCTGTCACAGCCATTGATGCAGAGACCCAAGCGCCGGTCGATCTAACCATCGACCGCGACGATCCTTTCTCGATCGCGGGTTTCGCGGTTCAGATCGAAGAACAAATGGCCGAGGGCTACGGCCTGTTCGACCCCGACGCGCAGACATTTGCGGTCTGGGCCAATGGGCAAGCGATGGTGGCGCCCTATACGGTTGAAGAGGCGCCAGCCCCGTTCGATGTGTCGCAAACCGGCGGCGGGCCAGCCTTCGCTACCTATACGCCGTCTGAACTATCCGTCACGGTCACCTTGCCGGCCGATGAGTTTTGGGGCGTCATCTATCGGATGCATCTGGATGCCGTGGAGGACGCCTCAGCCCAGATTGCCGCGCAAGAGCAGATCGCCGCGGATTGGGACGCCGTGCTTGCCGCCTGGCGGGCCGAGATGGATGGGGTGGCGGCGATTGTCGATGACGGCCCCAGCTTTCTAAGCGAGACCTATGACCTCGCGCTCCCCGGCGGGCAGGCCACGGTGACCCTGCCGCTTTGGGCTTATGCCGGGCTGAATGTGCCGGGGTTTCCGCGCACGGAGATCAATGGGCCTGGCGGGTTTGGAGACGGGTTTCGCCTTCTCGCGATGCCGCCCGATGCTTTGGACGAGGCATTTATCGCCGAGCAGGACTATGCCCTGCGCGACCCCGAGGCGGAGCTTTACGTGCTTCACCAGACCGAAGACACCCTGATCAGCGTGCGTCATGAGGGAGCGGCGAGTTTCCTGCATCGCGCACAGATCGGGTCGCTTGGGTATCTGATGTTTGCCGAGGTCTCCCAAGCCGACCGGCTGCGGACACTCTTGGCCATCGCCGACAGTTTGCGCTCAGACCCACCCGCGCCCGCCGCGTTTCTCACCGATCCGGATTTCGACGCGGGCGCTTGGCTGTCTGAGACCTATCACCCCTTTGTCGTCAGCCCACAAACCGGCGACGGGTTGGCCGCCGAGATTGCGGAGTTGTTAGAGACAAGCCGGTTGATGGGCCAACTCCACACCACGGCGACCTTCCGGTGGGATATTGCGGAGAGTGAGGATGCCTTCCCGCTCTATGTGGTCGACGGCGCCTGCACCCTCTCGCTGGAACCGGTGTCCTCTCTTGCGGATCGCCATGACGCGGCCCCGCCCGACATGCTTTTTGGCTTTGCCATCGAAGATATCGCCTTCACGCGGATCGCGCTTTTTGTGGAAAGCGGTGACTTCGCGGCTGAGGCCAGCGCGCCGGTGGAGGTTCCCCATCCAGCGCCCGAAACCCGGATCGGCACCTGGCTTCTAGACGGCCCGACCCGCGCCCTTGGCCGGACCGAGCATCTGCATGTCGGATATCTCACCCGGCCCTTGGACGATTTCACCCTGATCTGCGGGGTCTCGGCCAACCACCCCATCGCGATCCCCCTCGCGCTTGCGGAGATCGACGCGACGGATTTGCCCGCCGTCCCCGATCTGCCCCACGAGGCCCGCGATTTCTTCCGCGCCTTCTACACCGTGCAGGATTTCGCGCCGGGGCTGTATCAGGTCATCCGCGAAAGCGGGGAGCAGAGCCGCATCATTCTGGCCGACGGTATGGATCTGATCGACCGGGCCTATTTCATGTATCGCGCCTATCCCGAGAGCGGTGTGTTCGAGGCGCGGACAGAGGATGATCTCCACACGCTTTATGATTTTGGCGGCAGACAGCTATTGCCGCTTGAGTATGACGACATTCAGGAACAGGCGCCCGGAGAGATCTGGGCCCGGCAAGACCAAACCTGGTTTCGCTATCTGGTCGCTGATGGCAGCTTGACGGAAGTGGAGTGACGGGCGCCCGGCGCCCAAGCAAAAGAAAAGGCCTGCCAACGCATCGCCGGCAAGCCTTGGGCATAAGCGGCCCCTTCGGACGGGGCCTTTGCGTTGCACCTCTAGACCTCAGAGAAGCCCTTCGCGCTGTGCCTTTTTCCGAGCCAGTTTGCGGGCCCGGCGGATCGCTTCTGCCTTCTCACGCGCTTTTTTCTCAGAGGGTTTTTCGTAATGCTGCTTCAGCTTCATTTCCCGAAAAACGCCTTCACGCTGAAGTTTCTTCTTCAACGCCCGAAGCGCCTGGTCGACATTGTTGTCGCGAACACTAACCTGCATTGTGGTGTCACCACCTTCCTAAGTTTGAGTTGCGTCGAATTGCAGGAAGTGGCCGTATAGCAAAGCGCTTTTGCCTTGTCTAGGGAGCGGAAGATGACGGATGTGAAGGATCAATTGATCGATGCGGCGCTGGATCATGTGGCCTTTGACGGTTGGTCAGAGGCGGCACTCAGCGCCGCGGCACGAGATCTGGAGATCACCGAGGCCGAAGCCCGCGCGCTTTTCACCCGGGGCCCCATCGACCTGGCGCTTGCCTTTCACCGCCGCGGCGATCAGGCCCTGCGCGAGGCGCTGAAATCCGCCAATCTGGCCGAGATGCGGATTCGCGACCGGATTTCCTTCGCGATCCGCACCCGGCTTGAGCTGGTGGAGCCGCATAAGGAGGCCGTGCGCCGGGGCACGACACTTTTTGCGCTGCCGATCTACGCCGCCGATGGCGCACGCGCGATTTGGGAGACCTGTGATACGATCTGGGATGCCCTTGGCGACCCCTCCCGCGACATCAATTGGTACACGAAACGCGCGACGCTTTCGGGGGTGTATAGCTCGACCGTCCTCTATTGGCTCGGGGATCAGTCGGCGGAGCATGAGGCGACATGGGCCTTCCTCGACCGCCGGATCGAGAATGTGATGCAGTTCGAGAAGGTGAAGAAACAGATCAACGAGAATAAACTGCTGCAACCTTTCTTGGCCGGTCCGAATTGGCTGATGAGCCAGGTGAAGGCGCCGCCGCGGGTGCCCGACATGAAGCTGCCCGGAAGCTGGACTGGTCAGAGCGCTTCCGACCGCTAAACCGACATCAACGAAAGACTTTGCCATGACGCTTCCCGCCGTGATGCGCGCGATCGAAATCAGCCAACCCGGAGGCCCGGAGGTACTGCAACCGGTGGAGCGCCCCGTGCCCGAACCCATGGCCGAGCAAATCCTGATCGCCGTCGATCATGCGGGCGTCAACCGCCCCGACGCGCTGCAACGGGCGGGCAGCTATGCCCCACCCCCTGGTGCGTCGGACCTACCGGGGCTTGAGGCGGCGGGCCGTGTTGCGGCGGTGGGCCCCGGCGTCACCAAATGGGCCGTGGGTGATGCGGTTTGCGCGCTTCTGCCTGGCGGGGGATATGCAGACTATGTGGTGACACATCAGGACCATGCGCTGCCCGTGCCTGACGGTATGGCAATGGACCAAGCCGCGGCCCTTTGTGAGACCTTTTTCACCGTCTGGTCGAATGTCTTCATGCGCGGCGGACTGCAGGGCGGTGAGCGGTTCTTGGTCCATGGCGGCTCCAGCGGGATCGGCACAACCGCGATCCAACTCGCCCATCACTTCGGCGCTCGGGTCTTTGCGACCGCGGGCTCGGCGGAGAAATGTCAGGCCTGTCTCGACCTCGGCGCCGAACGGGCGATCAACTACCGCGAGGAGGATTTTGTGGAGGCTCTGCGCGCCGAAGGTGGCGTCCATCTGATCCTCGATATGGTTGGCGGCAGCTACATCCCTCGTAATATCAAGGCCTTGGCCGATGAGGGCCGGATGGTCCATATCGCCTTCTTGGAAGGACCGAAGGCGGAGGTGAACTTCGCCCAAATCATGGTTCGGCGTCTGACGATCACCGGCTCTACCTTGCGCCCGCAAAGCGATGCGGCAAAGGCGGAGATTGCCCGGCAATTGGCGGACAACGTCTGGCCGCTTCTCGATGCAGGCCGAATCGCGCCGGTTATGGACAGCGCCTATCCTCTGGAGGAGGCGGCGGAGGCCCATCGGCGCATGGAATCGAGCGCCCATATTGGGAAGATCGTGCTGAAGGTGGGTTAGGCCTTGCTGACCCTGCGCCGAATCGCGACCGCTCTTGAATAAGAGCTGCCCTGATCGGTCGTTTTTCTACGTCCCCGGCCCGAATAGTGCGGCGAAGCCGCCGGGCATCACCAGGCCGTCCCGCGGCCTTGCGATTGGGTGAGGCTTGGTGCTGAGATTTGAGCGAGGCCGGACTTGGCTGGGATAAAGCGCTATCGATCAAAGGTGGGATCGTCAGTCCCCGGCCTGTCGATGCCCGGCTACCGTATCGCCTATGGGCAACACTTCTTTGGTTGGGTTTTGAACCCGATCTCACTGCGCCTTAAGGGCTGTTACCTCCGGGAATACGCGTCCTCATACCGCGTGATATCGTCCTCCCCCAGATACCCACCGGTCTGCACCTCGATCAGCACAACCGGCAGTTTGCCCGGATTTCGCAACCGGTGTTTCGCGCCAATCGGCACGTAGATCGACTCGTTTTCCGAGATCAGTTTGGTCTCGTCCCCCACCGTGACCTCCGCCGTGCCTTCGACGACAATCCAATGCTCGGCCCGATGGTGATGGGATTGCAGGCTCATCACCCCACCCGGGTGCACGGTGATGCGCTTCACCTTAAACCTCGGGCCGGCCACCAGCGTGTCGAACCAGCCCCAGGGCCGGTGGACGCGGGGGAACTCGGTCGCTTGCGGGGCGCCTTTGGCCTTCAACGCGGCAACGGCAGTCTTCACATCCTGCCCGCGCGACTTCTGCGCAACGAGAACGGCGTCGGGCATGGCAACCGCGACGATCCCCTCAAGGCCAATCCCGACGATCTCCATCCCCTCGCCTTCGGCGCGCAGAAGCGTGTCGGTGCAGTCGATGGCCGTGGCCTGATCCCCAACCACATTGCCTGCCGCATCGGCACCCGCTTCGGCCCAGACCGATCGCCAGCCACCAAGATCGGACCAAGACCCGTCAAAGGGGACAACGGAGAGGTTCGGCGCCTTCTCCATGACCGCATAATCGATGGAGATATCCGGCACCGCCGCCCATGGTTTTTCGGCGAGGCGGGTGAAGCCCAAATCCTCCTCAGCGGCCTCTAACGCGGCGGTCACCGGCGCAATCACCTCCGGCGCCGCCGCTTCGAACGCCCCAATCAACACATCGGCGCGGGCAAGGAAAAGCCCTGCATTCCAAAGGAAATGACCAGTGGCCACCATCTGCTCTGCTGTCTCAGGGTCAGGCTTCTCGGTGAACCGTTTGAGGGGCAGCGCCTCGGCACTGGCCAAATCCGCGTCAGGTGCAATTTCGAGATAGCCAAAGCCTGTCTCGGGCGCGGTTGGTGGGACGCCAAATGTCACGATTTGCCCAGCTTCCGCTGCCGCGAGACCTTTCCTGATCGTGGCCTGGAAGCTCTCCGTATCGCCAATCATATGATCCGACGGCGCGACAAGGAGGAGGGCATCGGGCTGCGTCCGCGCAACCAACAAAGCCGCCGCCAGGATCGCGGGCGCGGTGTTCCGTGGGTCCGGCTCCAAAAGCAGGCCCGAGGCCGCACGCTCAATCTGCGCCAATTGCTCTGCCACGATGAAGCGAAAAGGTTCCGCCGTCACGATCACCGGGGCCGCAAACCCATCCCCCGAGACCCGCCGAACCGTGGTCTGAAACAGGCTTTCCGGACCCAGAAGCGGCGCGAATTGCTTGGGATAGGACCGCCGCGACACCGGCCAAAGCCGGGTCCCGGACCCGCCGCATAAAAGGATGGGAGTGATCTCCATATCCAGCCCTCGCGCTCTCACCACAATCGACGCCATCCCCCGTCAAGATGCAACCTTTGCTTGGTTAACAAAGTGTTGCCGGCGAGGTCGATTAAGGAGGTTTTCAGACTCAGTTGCTATGCGGGTCCCCAAGCGCGAGTTGACGCAAAGGCACCCCATGTCAGGCCAAAACGAAGCCCAACCGATCATCATCAAGAAGAAACGCATCTCAGGTGGCGAGGGTCATCATGGCGGCGCTTGGAAGGTGGCCTATGCGGATTTCGTGACCGCAATGATGGCCTTCTTCATGCTGATGTGGCTCTTGAACGCAACGACGGAGCAGCAACGCAAAGGTATCGCCGACTATTTCAGCCCAACAATCCCAATCGCCCGCATCTCCGGCGGCGGGGACGATGCGTTTTCTGGCGAGAGCGTATTCTCCGAGATCACCGAGGCCCAAAACGGCACTGGCGCCTCGGACCGCCGCCCGACCGAGGGGCGTCAGGCCATGGGCATGACCGGCAGCAACCACCGCGACGAAGAAGCGGCAGAGGCCGAGCAGGAGGCGCTGGCAGCCCTGGAAGACGCGTTGATGGGCCGGGGGGGCGACAGTCTGGTCACTGATCTGACGCTCCGCCATGTGCAGACTCGGTTGTCGGACGAAGGCCTGATCATTGAGGTCTATGCCCGGCCCGGCGCGCCGCTGTTTCTGGAAGATGGGGGCCCCGCGGAATGGCTTCAGCAATTGGCGGGTGTCATGGCATCGCTTTTCCAGACCGTGACAAATGAGGTAGCGATCAACGGTCATGTCCGTGCCGAGCCGATCATTGTGGCCGAGCAGAACCGGTGGGCGATGTCGACGGAACGCGCGCAAGTGATGCGCCGTCTCTTGGAAGAGGCGGGGTTAGAGGAAACGCGTATCGACCGGGTCAGCGGCCATGCCGACCGGGAGCCGGTTGCCGATGACCCGATGGCCGCGCGCAATGACCGGCTGGAAATCATCCTACTCAGGCACCGTATCTGACGGAAAACTAAGTCGGATTTTATCTGTTAGCCTGTCCTTAAGTCCCCTGCCCGATGCTGCCGCCAAATCGAGCAATGCAGCAGAAAGGCGCATGTGATGACGATTTCCTCTTCGTTGAATGCCGGTGTGGCGGGCCTTAGCGTCAATGCCAGCCGCCTGGCGACCATCTCAGACAATATCGCGAATTCAGGCACTTACGGCTACAAACGCGCCGTGGCCGATTTCCAATCCATGGTGATCAATCAAAGCCAGGGGAATTATTCCGCAGGTGGCGTGCGGGTCACCACGGGCCGGATGGTCGATCAACGCGGCACGCTCATCACCACCGACAACCCAACCGATCTGGCCGTTGGCGGGCGGGGCATGTTGCCGGTGACCTCGGTCACCGCGCTCGGCGGGGACAATGCGCCGCCGATCATGCTGACCACGACCGGCTCGTTCCGCCCCGATGCCGATGGGGTCTTGCGAAATGATGCCGGCCTGGTGCTGATGGGTTGGCCGGCAGAGGCCGATGGCACGGTGGCGACCTTCCCGCGCGACTCCTTCACCGGGTTGGAGCCGATCCATATCAACACCAACCAGTTCTCCGGCGACCCCACCACCCGGATGGAGTTGAGCGTGAACCTGCCCGCCACCTCAACGGAGGCAGGCGCAAACGGCGACAGCTTCACCATGTCGGCGGAGTATTTCGACAATCTGGGTAAGTCGCAAAGCCTCGACATCACCTTCACGCCCACCGTGCCCACAACCGGCGCGTCCCATGAATGGACCATGGTGATCCAGGATTCGGCCAGCGGCGCGACCCCCATTGCCGAATATACGCTCACCTTCGACGACGCCCGTGGGAATGGCGGCAATCTGGCGACGGTCGTGGCGGTGACGGGCAACGCCTACGATCCCGCGACCGGCAATGTGACGCTCGATGTGGCCGGCGGCCCAATCGCGTTTTCCATCGGACAGCCGGGCGATCCGTCCGGACTGACCCAGCTTTCGGACACATTCGCCCGGGCGCCGGTTCTGAAGAACGGCTCACCCGTTGGCAACCTCACGACGGTGGAGGTTGATTCCAATGGCTTTGTGAATGCGATCTATGACAGCGGATTCACCCGGACGATCTATCAGGTTCCGATTGTCGATGTGCCCAATCCGAATGGGTTAATCTCATTGGATTACCAAACCTACCAGGTCTCGGCCGAAAGCGGGCCGTTCTTCCTTTGGGATGCCGGGGAAGGCCCGGCGGGCGATATCGTCGGCTTCGCGCGGGAGGAATCTGCCACCGATGTGGCGGCGGAACTGACGCAGCTTATTCAGACACAGCGGGCTTATTCCTCCAACGCCAAGGTGATCCAGACCGTGGACGAGATGTTGCAGGAAACCACCAATATCAAGCGCTGAGGCGCTTGATTAAGGCCACGCGATCATGAGCCTCTCCGTCACGCTTTCAAACGCGCTCTCAGGTCTCAGCGCAACCAGCCGCGCTGCCGATCTGGTGTCGTCCAATATCGCAAACGCGACGACGGAGGGCTATGGGACAAGGCGGCTTGAGACCGCCTCCCGCGCAATTGGCGGCCAGGGCTCGGGCGTCCAGATCGTCGGCGTCGAACGCCAGGTCGATCTGCGGCTGCTCGCGGCCCGGCGAGATGCCGATGCCGGGCTTGGCGCTGCAACCACCGCCGCGGATTTCATGCGCCGGATGGAGGCCGCGATCGGCACACCGGACGATCCCGCAAGCCTCAGCGCCCATATCGCGGATTTCGAAGCCAGCTTGGTGGCCGCCGCAAACAGGCCCGAGAGCCAAAGCCGGCTGACCGCTGTTTTGGATGCCGCGCAGCGCCTGGCGACGAAACTCAACACCCTCTCCGGCGGTGTTCAGGCCGCGCGGTTGGAAGCCGATCAAGACATCGCCCGCGATGTGGCGCATCTGAACCAGACGCTGGAGCAGGTGCATCAGATCAATGTGCAGATCCGCGCCAATCAGGGGCTAGGTCGGGATAACGCGGCACTTCTGGATCAGCAGCAGGCGCTGATCGATCAGATTTCGCCGCTCGTGCCCTTGCGCACCATGCGTGACACCACCGGGCAAGTCTCTCTTTTCAGTGCAGATGGCCACGCGCTCCTCGACGGGAAACCGGCTGTCTTCTCCTTCGACCCGGCGACGGTGATGGCGCCTGATCTGACAGTGGCCAATGGCGGGCTCTCGGGCCTGCGGTTGAACGGTCAGCCAATCCCGATGGACGGCGTCCAGCCCGGCCTCCAGGGCGGGGCGCTGGCCGGGCATTTCGCGGTTCGGGACGACTTGGCGCTCACCACCCAGGCGCAGCTGGATGCGGTGGCGCGCGATCTGACCGCGCGGCTGGACGATCCAAGCCTCGATCCCACCCGCCCAACCGGCACCCCGGGGCTTTTCACCGATGCCGGCAGCCTCTTTGATCCGGTCAACGAGGTCGGCCTTGCCGGACGCCTTCGGGTCAACGCGCTTGTCGATCCAAACCAAGGCGGCGCGGTCTGGCGGCTGCGCGACGGGCTCGGCGCCACGACGGAGGGGCCGACGGGCAATGCCACGCTTCTCCAAAACACGCTCGCGGCTCTACAAGACATCCGCCCAACCCAATCGGGTGGGTTTTCAAGCGCCGGGCGCAGCCTTGGAACACTCGCCGCCGACTTCCTGTCGATGACCGGGATCGCCCGGCAATCCGCCGAACAGACCGAAAGCTTCGCCGCCAGCCAACAAAGCGCGATTAGAGCGGCAGAGCTTGAAAGCGGCGTCGATACCGATCACGAAATGCAGCAGCTGCTTCTGATCGAACAGGCTTATGCCGCCAACGCCCGCGTCATCGCCGCCGCTGAAGAGATGCTGGACCAATTGATGAGGCTTTGAGATGGGACCGCTTTCTTTCGGGGATATGGCGCAGAGCTATCAGCTGTTGCAACGCAGCACAGCACTCAAAACCGATCTCCAACGCCTCACGAATGAGATCAGCACCGGCAAAACCGCGGATCTGGGCGCCGCGCTCCGCGGTGACTTTGCGGGGTTAAGTTCCGTCGAACGGGGGCTAGAATTGACCCGTGTCTATCAGACCGCGACCGACGAAGCCGCGCTCCACACAGCGGCGATGCAATCGGCGCTTGAGGCGGTTCAAACCCAATTGGACGAAACCGGGCCTAATCTTCTGACCGCCCTTGGCGCAGGCTCCCTTGCGATGCTCGACGCCCTGGTCGCCGTCGCAGGCCATCGC
>JANQNZ010000092.1 GCA_028279315.1 Rhodophyticola sp.
CGTAATCGCAGCCGTCAGCGTCGTCTTGCCATGGTCAACATGCCCAATCGTGCCAATGTTCACATGCGGCTTGTTACGCTCAAACTTTTCCTTTGCCATGATAAGGCTCCTTTCTTGCGGGTCGGTGGGGTCAAACCCCACCCTACGGTGGTGGGTAGGGCGGGGTTCACCCCGCCACCCGGGTTATGCGTATTGCGACTGGATCTCTTCCGAGATGTTCTGCGGGACCGGATCGTAATGATCGAACTGCATCGTGAACTGCGCCCGGCCCGAGGACATCGAGCGCAGGGTGTTGATATAGCCAAACATATTGGCGAGCGGCACCATCGCATTGATCGCGATGGCGTTGCCGCGCGGCTCTTGCCCCGTGACCTGACCCCGGCGTGAGGTCAAATCGCCGATGATGCCGCCGGTATATTCCTCAGGCGTCACAACCTCGACCTTCATGATCGGCTCCAGAAGCTTGGCGCCCGCCTTCTTCATCCCTTCGCGCATCCCCATCCGGGCGGCGATTTCGAAGGCGAGAACGGACGAGTCCACATCGTGGAATTTCCCGTCGATCAGCGCGACTTTGAAGTCGATCACCGGGAAGCCGGCCAAGGGGCCCGAATCCATCACCGACTGGATGCCTTTCTCGACACCGGGAATATATTCCTTCGGCACGGAACCGCCCACGATCCGGCTCTCGAAGGAGTAGCCTTCGCCCGGCTCGGTCGGCGAGATGATCATCTTCACTTCAGCGAACTGACCCGATCCACCCGACTGTTTCTTATGGGTGTAGGTGTGTTCCACCTCATGGCCGATGGTCTCGCGATAAGCCACCTGCGGCGCGCCGATATTCGCCTCAACCTTGAACTCCCGCTTCAGGCGGTCGACCAGGATGTCGAGGTGCAATTCGCCCATGCCCTTCATGATGGTCTGACCGGACTCGAGGTCGGTTTCGACACGGAAGGACGGGTCTTCAGCGGCCAGACGGGCCAGACCTTGAGACATCTTCTCTTGGTCGGCCTTCGTTTTCGGCTCCACCGCGATCTCGATCACCGGATCGGGGAAGGTCATGGTTTCGAGAACCACCGGGTCTTGCGGATCACACAGCGTGTCCCCCGTAGTGGTGTCTTTCAGACCCGCCAGTGCGATGATGTCGCCCGCAAATGCCTCTTCGATCTCTTCGCGGTTGTTCGAATGCATCATCATCATCCGGCCCACACGCTCTTTCTTCTCCTTGGTGGAGTTGAGCATCGTGTCGCCCTTCTTCATCACGCCGGAATAGATACGCGTGAAGGTGAGGGAGCCGACAAACGGGTCGTTCATGATTTTGAAGGCCAGACCGGCAAACGGCATATCGTCATCGGCGCGCCGCGCGATGTTCCGCTCTTCGGTTTCGTCACCCGGCTTGAAGCCCATGTAATCAACCACGTCGAGCGGGCTCGGCAGATAGTCGATCACCGCGTTCAGAAGCGGCTGCACACCTTTGTTCTTGAAGGCCGAGCCACAGAGAACCGGGATGAAGGCGATCTCAAGTGTGCCTTTGCGGATCAGTTCCCGCAGTTTCTCAACCGAGGGCTCTTCCCCTTCCAGGTAAGCCTCCATCGCGTCGTCATCCATTTCGACGGCGGTCTCAATGAGCTTGTTGCGCCATTCATCGGCCTGGTCTTTCAGGCTGTCGCGGATTGGGCGTTTTTCCCAGGTCGCGCCCAGGTCTTCCCCGGCCCAAACCCATTCTTCCATGGTGATCAGGTCAACAATGCCTTCCAGCGCGTTTTCAGCGCCGATCGGGATTTGCACGGGCGCAGGGCGCGCGCCGGTCCGATCCTCGATCATATGGACGCAGTTGAAGAAATCCGCGCCGATCTTGTCCATCTTGTTGACGAAAACGATGCGCGGAACCTTGTAGCGGTCGGCCTGGCGCCACACCGTTTCTGTCTGCGGCTCAACGCCCGCATTTGCGTCCAACACCGCCACGGCACCGTCAAGCACGGCGAGCGAGCGTTCCACCTCAATGGTGAAATCCACGTGGCCGGGCGTGTCGATGATGTTCAGCCGGTGCTTTTCGGTGTCAGCCGATTGGCCATCTTCGGTGCGTTCCCAGAAGGTGGTTGTTGCGGCGCTTGTGATGGTGATCCCGCGTTCCTGCTCCTGCTCCATCCAGTCCATCGTGGCGGCGCCGTCATGCACCTCCCCGATATTGTGGGATTTGCCGGTGTAATACAGGATCCGCTCCGAGCAGGTGGTCTTGCCTGCATCGATATGGGCCATGATCCCAAAGTTGCGGTAGCGGTCGAGCGGATAGTCGCGTGCCATTGGTTTCGGTCCTTAGGCGTAAATGAGAATTACCAGCGGTAGTGAGAGAATGCCTTGTTGGCATCCGCCATCTTATGGGTGTCTTCGCGTTTCTTTACAGCCGATCCGCGAGAGTTCACGGCATCGACCAGTTCGCCGGCCAGACGCTCTTCCATCGTGTTCTCGTTGCGTCCGCGCGCGGCGGTGATGGGCCAGCGGATGGCCAGCGCCTCACGGCGCTCGGGGCGCACTTCGACGGGCACCTGATAGGGCGCGCCACCCACACGGCGGGAACGCACCTCAACCGCCGGTTTGATATTGTCGAGCGCTTCGTGGAACACTTCGACAGGCGCGCGTTTCAGGCGGTCTTCGACCCGGTCAAACGCGTTATAGACGATCTTTTCTGCGACCGACTTTTTGCCATCGATCATCAGGTTGTTCATGAATTTTGTCAGCACACGGTCGCCAAATTTGGCGTCGGGCAGAACTTCGCGCTTCTCGGCAGCGTGACGGCGGGACATAGGCGTATCCTCTTACTTGGGGCGCTTGGCGCCGTATTTCGAGCGGCGCTGGCGGCGGTCTTTCACGCCTTGGGTATCCAAGACGCCACGCAGGATGTGGTAACGCACACCGGGAAGGTCCTTCACCCGGCCGCCACGGGTCAGGACCACCGAGTGCTCCTGCAAGTTATGGCTTTCCCCGGGGATATAGCTGATCACTTCATAGCCGTTCGTGAGGCGCACCTTGGCCACTTTCCGCATCGCCGAGTTCGGCTTTTTCGGTGTGGTTGTGTAGACGCGCGTGCAGACACCGCGTTTCTGCGGGCAGCTTTCCAAGTGCTGCGACTTGGAGCGTTTGATTTTCGGCTGCCGCGGTTTGCGGATCAGCTGTTGGATCGTCGGCATGGGGTCTCCCCGGTTAGCTCGTTCATGTCTCTCGGCGCCCACGTCGGAAGACGAAAACACCAAAACCGCATGCGTCCTTTCCCTACCTGGAGGACGCCGCGGTGGAATTCCCAGAGGATCGGGGTGCTCAAACGACCCGGATCATGGCCACTCAAATCTGTATGTCGGGGCTTATGGGTGCGCATGGCACCCGGCCCAAGTGCCGCGCGATATAGGGGGAATCGGGATAGCTGTCAACAGCGGCCCGGGTAGGTCTTTGGCCCTTGCATATCAGGCTTCTTCGGCACGCGCGGTGGGGGTGTTTGCGCGCTGCTCCCGCCAGAGCGTGAAAAGCCCCGTCGCAACCACAATCCCGCCGCCCAAAAGGGTCAGCGCATCGGGCCATTCGTCAAAGATGACCCAACCCAGAAGCAGCGCCCAGAGAAGGCCGGTATAGCGGAAAGGCGCGACAAACCCGATCTCCCCCACGCGCATCACCATGATCGAGAAGACATAGGCCGCAATGATGAAGAGGGACGCACCCAGAACCAAGGCAGCGCTGCGGAGGTCCATGGCACTCCAAGGCTCGGTCACGGATAGCGCACCGCCAAAGAGGCCAACGGCCGCGGCGGTGAAGACGGCGACACCCATCGACGGCACCTCGGCGCTGAAGCGCCGGGTGAAGAGGTCCCGTGCGGTCACGGCGGCGACGGCGGCCAGGGCATAGATCGAGTATATCGTGAACCCATCCGTGCCTGGCTGCACAATCAGAAGCACACCGAAAAACCCCACCAGGATTGCCAGCAGACGCCGCCAGCCAATCGGCTCCCCCAGGAACACATACGCTGCAAGCGTCACGGTCAGTGGCAGCGCGCCCAAGATCGCGGTGACATTGGCGATTGGCATATTCACAAGCGCAATCAGAAACGCGACCATGGCGGCAATCTCGGCCAAGGTCCGCCAGGTGACCAAACCCCAATCGCCCCGGGGAATGCGGAAGCTGAGCCGGCCCATCGCCCAAACCACAGCCGCCAACATCAGGGTTGTCGCCACCCCACGCAGAAACACGATCTGAAAGAGCGGCAGATCGGCGGCGACCAATTTCACCAGCGCGTCATTGGCCGAAAAGGCCGCCATGCTTCCGATCATGAAAAGCGCGCCCTTGAGGTTGGGGCTCATCCCGTCTCGCTTTCGTCCTGGTCGTCCTCCGCCCTGTCGCCTTGGCGCATGACATACCGCCGCGCGACCGCCATGGCCCGCGCCGGGTCGAGCCCAAAGCGCTCCTGCAACAGCCTCCGCCCCTTCGGTGTCGGCATCGGGACGGCGCCGGGTGGGATGGTTCGGTCACTGTCATTGTCGCCATGAAGGGTCCGCACGAACATCAGATCGGTTGGATCAATCCAGCACCGCGCATAAGCCGCCAAACGCCGGTGGTTCCAGCGATAGATATTGGCCTGGGTCTCCACCGGCGTGATCATTGCGCTCGCCAGGCCCAGGGGCTGAATCTCTTTGAAATCGTAAAACGGGGTCTTCGGGTCATTCATGTCCCAGTAAATGCCCCGGTGATAGGCGATCACGGCGGGGTTCTCCGCATCCGCCCAGCCAAGCGACAGAAGCTGATCGGCCGTGGCCCGCAGACGTTCGATATAGTCATTCGCCACCGCGTCATCATCGTCGATCCGGAAGCCGGTGATGAACGCCGACTTCCGGTCCCATCCGCGTTTGAAGGCCCGGCGGGTGGAGTTGAGCGGGCCTGCCGCCTCCAACGTGCAGACTTGCAGGAAAGGATAAGGCTCCATCAAATCCTTCAGCCGCCGGCGGAAGCGATAAGGCATCGTATCCCCGATCAAGGCGACCAGAGTGAACTCCTGATCGGTTTGCGCGGCAAGCGACGGCAGGCAAATCGTCTCAAAAAACGCGAAGCGGCGGCGCATCCGGGCCTGGTCGTAAAGCAGCGCCTCTTGGTCTTCCCGGGTCTTGGGCGAGGTGTTGAACCCCCCATCGCCGAGATAAGAGAACCGGCACACGCCAACGATTTGGTTTGTCACAATCGATCCCTCGCCGAAGCGCCCCCGTCGCCCCGGCACCCTAGGCCAAAGCCTTTGGTGAGGGGAAGCCCCAGGGGCGCGCCCGCGAGGGACGAAGGCGGGCTCTTCAGCTTATGGTGACCAAAGCTCCGTCTCAGGATGGAACTGCGACCAGGCAAACCAGAACGCTTGATGGCTGCCTAAATCGGCGCCATCGGCATCAACCGCACGGATACCGCCCGCCGACAGTTCCAGATGCACATCTTCGACGGTGATCTCCGCCCCGCCCAGCAGGGCGGCCATCGCCGCGCTTCGCTGGAAGGCAATGGGCGTGCCAGAGGCGGTCACGATCCCAATCACATCCTCATGGACTGGCAGGCGTGGGTCCACATCGCCGATCGGAAAGATCGGCCCATCAGCATCGCGGTTGTTGCGGAAGTCGAAATCCCGACCAAGGGCGAGGTCTTCCACAAGCACGGTCGTCTCGGGGTATTGGCGCCGCCAGCTGCCCCAATCGGTGGTCACGACACTTGCTTGCTCAAGCTCAAGCCCGATATCGGCCAAAGGCCCGGTCACCGCATGGCCCAGAAACGTGTCGAAGACCGAATGGGTGACGATGTCATACATCACCTTGTTGGAGCGGATCAGAAGACCCGAGGTGCGCAGGATCGGACGCTCCACGCCCGCCGGCAGCTCATCGGTGAAATAGGCCTGTGCCGCGCCGCAAAGCGTGCAATAGGGGATGCCCAGATCGCGACCGCCAAGCGTGTCATTAACCATCTCACGCACCTCCATGATGCGCCGTGGATAGGCCCGGGCCTCCCCATTTATCTCAATCCCAAAGACAATGTCGTCGTCGTCGAGCCAAGTGGCTTCGTCCGCGCTGCTCACGTCCGGATTGTCCGCGGCCGGGATGCAGTTGCAGGGTTCGCGGGTCGCGTCATAGGGGCGATCGTCGATCAACACACCGCCCCAAGAGACCAACCGCCAGTCGATATCGCCCTCAACAAGGATCTCATCCCAGCCCGGGACAAAGCCCGTGTAGATCGAGCGTTTGAACTCCAGATAGCCGGGGAAGGCCGGGACATCCCAGGCCATCAGATGGTTGGTGATGTCGTGCTGGCGCGATCGGGTTTGCAGGTCTAACTCCAGCAAGCGTACCGCGGCCTCGGCAAGATCCCGGTCAAAGGACATCTGCCAAGTGAAGCGCATCATATCGCTTATAAGCCAGGCAAGCCTAGGGTCTTCGGATTGCGCGATCTGCTCCAACGCGGCGCGCTGATCGATCCCCCAACCACCCTGCACAAAGCTGTCGATAAAGGCGACGCGGACGGCCTGTTCCAAATCCTCCGACAATGGCCCGCTTGGGATCGGCGGGGGATGGCCAAATTCTTCAATCACATAGCTGGGGAGGATTGTCGTCCCTTCAGCCTCTGATGGGTTTGCGTGAATAAGCGCCGACACAGAAAACACGGCAGCCAAAAACATGCGGGATCCAGGCCCAAAAGCGGATGTCATCAGAACACCTTTCGCAACTCTGTCCAATTCTCAGGCGCGCAAACCGGTCGCCCCGCCTGGATGGGTCCAAGCGTGATCCTTTCTGATCTTCATGCCGTCAATCGCCTATCGCGCGAGGACAGTCTTCCTCGGAAACCGCCACCCGTGCCAATCACGATTACTTCAACGGGCAACCCACAAGCCCGCCCCGCAAAGAAAGACCCCGCCGGAGACATCTCCAGCGGGGTCCTTGTTGGTTCAGCAGGCGTCGGTGTTATTCCGCCGCGCTGTCGCTCACGTCTTCGGCGTCTTCCGGGGCGGCCAGCGCTGCGGCGGCTTCCGCCTCGGCCTGGGCCGCCTCGATCACCTTGGCGTCGCGGTCCTGCGCGATCCGGCGCACCCGCTGCGTGGCCCCGCCCGTGCCCGCCGGGATCAGGCGCCCGACAATCACGTTCTCTTTCAGGCCGACCAGCTTGTCGCGTTTCCCCTGGACCGAGGCTTCGGTCAGAACCCGGGTCGTCTCTTGGAACGAGGCCGCCGAGATGAAAGACCGGGTCTGCAGGCTTGCCTTGGTGATCCCAAGCAGGATCGGCTCGCCCTCTGCCGGGCGGCGGCCTTCGGCGATGGCCTTCTCATTGGCCTCGTCAAACTCCGCCTTATCGACGTTTTCGCCCTTCAGAAGCGTGGTTTCACCGGAATCCAGGATCTCCCATTTCTGCAACATCTGGCGGACGATCACTTCGATATGCTTATCGTTGATCTTCACACCTTGCAGACGATAGACATCCTGCACCTCATTGATGAGGTAGTCGGCCAAGGCCTCGATCCCCATGATCCGCAGAATATCATGCGGTGCCGGGTTCCCATCCATGATGTAGTCACCTTTCTGGACGAAATCGCCCTCGGCAACGGGGATGTGTTTGCCCTTCGGCACCATGTATTCCACGGTTTCCTGGCTTTCATCGGCGGGGACCACGGCAATCCGGCGTTTGTTCTTGAAGTCGCGCCCGAATTTCACATAGCCGTCTTTCTCGGCGATGATCGCGTGGTCCTTCGGACGGCGGGCTTCGAAAAGCTCGGCCACACGCGGCAGACCACCGGTGATGTCCTTGGTCTTCGCGCCTTCCCGCGGAATCCGCGCAACCACGTCGCCCGCTTCGATCGCCTGGCCGTCTTCGACCGACAGGATCGCGTCCACCGACATCGGATAGGTCACCGGATTGCCCGCCTCATTGCGGACCGGTTCGCCATCTTTGTCGACCACCAGGATTTCCGGCTTCAGTTCATTGCCCTTGGGCGCGGCCCGCCAATCGATCACGATCTTCTGGGTCATGCCGGTGGCATCATCGGTCTCATCCCGGACGGCGAGGCCCGAGACCAGATCGACGAATTTCACCGTGCCCGCCTTCTCAGCGATGATCGGAAGCGTGTAGGGATCCCACTCAAACAAGCGGTCGCCCCGGCCAACCTTGACCCCTTCTTTCACATGGACCTTGGTGCCGTAGCCAAGCTTGAAGCTGGCCCGCTCGACATCCTGATCATCCATGATCGCCATGACCATGTTCCGACCCATGACAATCTGCTCACCCGCGGCGTTCTTCAGAAGGTTGGCGTTCTCGAAAACAACCTTGCCTTCGGCATTCGCCTCTTGGAAGGATTGCTGGCCACCTTGCGCGACCCCCCCGATGTGGAAGGTCCGCATGGTCAGCTGTGTGCCCGGTTCCCCAATCGACTGCGCCGCGATAATGCCGACGGCCTCGCCGACATTCACCTTGGTGCCGCGCGCGAGGTCCCGGCCATAACAGGCCGCGCAAACGCCCTCTTCCGCCTCACAGGTCAAAGGTGAGCGGATTTTGATCGACTGCACACCAGCGGCTTCTATCGCATCGGCTTTGCGTTCGTCGATCAACTCACCTTTGGCCACGATCACCTCGTCACCACCGGGGACAAGAACATCCTCGCCCGCGGTCCGGCCCAAGATGCGCTCACTCAGCGAGGCCACAACCTCCCCGTCATTGACGGCCGCTTCTGCGGTGATCGTGTTCTCGGTGCCGCAATCCTGCATCCGCACGATGCAATCCTGCGCCACGTCGACCAGACGCCGCGTCAGATAGCCCGAGTTCGCGGTTTTCAGCGCCGTATCCGACAGACCTTTCCGCGCCCCGTGGGTGGAGTTGAAGTACTCAAGAACGGTCAGACCTTCCTTGAAGTTCGAGATGATCGGCGTCTCGATGATCTCGCCCGAGGGTTTGGCCATCAGGCCGCGCATCCCGCCCAGCTGCTTCATCTGCGTGACCGAGCCCCGGGCGCCGGAATGGGCCATCATATAGACTGAGTTCGGCTCCTGCTCGGCGCCGTCACCGTCTTTCGTCTTGGCCGAGATTGACTCCATCATCGCATCGGTGACCTTGTCATTCGCTTTCGACCAGGCATCGATGACCTTGTTGTACTTCTCACCCTGGGTGATGAGCCCGTCCATATATTGCTGTTCGAACTCTTTCACCTGATCGCGGGTTTCATCGACCAGGTCCCATTTGGATTCGGGGATCAGCATGTCGTCCTTGCCGAAGGAGATCCCGGCCTTGAACGCCTCCCGGAAGCCGAGCGTCATGATCTGGTCGCAGAAGATGACCGACTCCTTCTGACCGCAATAGCGATAGACCGTGTCGATGACCTGCTGCACCTCTTTCTTCCGCAGAAGACGGTTCACCAGTTCAAACGGTGCCTTGGTGTTCAAAGGCAGAAGGCTGCCCAAGCGCACCCGGCCAGGGGTGGTCTCGAAGCGCTCATAGACTTCGTTACCTTCCTCATCGATCTGCTTGATCCGCGCGGTGATCTTGGCGTGCAGATGCACATGGCCGGCGTTCAGCGCGTGTTCCACCTCTTCGACATTGGCGAACATCATGCCTTCACCGGGCATGCCTTCCCGCTCCAGCGTCACATAGTAGAGACCCAGGATCATGTCCTGCGACGGCACGATGATCGGCGCACCGTTGGCGGGCGACAGAACGTTGTTTGTCGACATCATCAAGACACGCGCTTCGAGCTGCGCTTCCAGGCTGAGCGGCACATGGACCGCCATCTGGTCGCCGTCAAAATCCGCGTTGAAGGCCGAGCAGACCAGCGGGTGAAGCTGGATCGCCTTGCCTTCGATCAGCACGGGTTCGAACGCCTGGATGCCGAGACGGTGGAGTGTCGGGGCGCGGTTCAGAAGCACCGGGTGTTCGCGGATCACCTCATCGAGGATATCCCACACCTCCGGGCGCTCTTTCTCCACCAGCTTCTTCGCCTGTTTCACAGTGCTGGACAGACCCTTGGCCTCAAGCCGCGAATAGATGAAGGGCTTGAACAGTTCCAAGGCCATCTTCTTCGGCAAGCCGCATTGATGCAACTTCAACTCCGGCCCGGTCACGATCACCGAACGGCCCGAGAAGTCGACGCGTTTGCCAAGCAGGTTCTGCCGGAAGCGGCCTTGCTTGCCTTTCAGCATGTCGGAAAGCGATTTCAGCGGGCGTTTATTGGCGCCTGTGATCACGCGGCCCCGACGACCGTTGTCAAACAGCGCATCGACGGATTCCTGCAACATCCGCTTTTCGTTGCGGATGATGATGTCCGGCGCGCGCAACTCAATCAGCCGCTTCAAGCGGTTGTTCCGGTTGATCACCCGGCGATAGAGATCGTTCAGGTCAGACGTCGCAAACCGGCCGCCATCCAGCGGCACCAGCGGGCGCAGCTCTGGCGGGATCACCGGCACAACCGTCAGGATCATCCATTCCGGGCGGTTGCCGGATTCGATGAAATTCTCCACGATTTTCAGCCGCTTGATGATCTTCTTCGGCTTCAGCTCACCGGTGGCCTCTTTCAGGTCCTCGCGCAGTTGCGCGGCTTCCGCCTCCAGATCGATGTTCTGCAACATCTCGCGGATCGCTTCGGCACCGATATTGGCCTGGAACGCATCGGCGCCATAAGCGTCTTGCGCATCCATGAACTCTTCCTCGGACATCAGCTGCCCATAGGTGAGATCGGTCAGGCCCGGCTCGATCACCACGTAATTCTCGAAATAGAGAATCCGCTCCAGATCGCGCAGCGTCATGTCCAGCATCAAACCGATGCGGGAGGGCAGCGATTTCAGGAACCAGATATGCGCGACGGGCGCCGCCAGTTCGATATGTCCCATACGCTCCCGGCGGACCTTTTGCAGGGTGACCTCGACCCCGCATTTCTCGCAGACAACGCCGCGATACTTCATGCGTTTGTACTTGCCGCAAAGGCATTCGTAATCCTTCACCGGCCCGAAGATACGGGCACAGAAGAGCCCGTCACGCTCGGGCTTGAAGGTCCGGTAGTTGATGGTCTCCGGCTTTTTGATCTCGCCATAAGACCATGAGAGAATCCGCTCCGGGCTCGCCAGGCTGACTTTGATCTCATCAAAGGCCTTTTGCGGGGTCAGCGGGTTGAACGGGTTGTTGGTCAGTTCCTGGTTCATTTTGATACCTCGAATATCTGGCGGAAGGGGAAGGGCAGAAGCACCGTTTTCTTGCAAGAAAACGGACCGGAGTTTTGCAAAACTCCGGCGGCTCTCATTCTGCCGCTATCCCCGGATCTTCATCCTCCTCCGCATCCAGGAGTTCCATGTTGAGGCCGAGGCCCCGCACTTCTTTGACAAGCACGTTGAAGCTTTCCGGTACACCGGCCTCGAAATTGTCCTCGCCTTTGACGATGGACTCGTAGACCTTGGTGCGCCCCGCCACGTCATCCGACTTGACGGTGAGCATTTCCTGCAACGTGTAGGCCGCGCCGTAAGCCTCCAGCGCCCAGACCTCCATCTCGCCAAAGCGCTGGCCGCCGAATTGGGCTTTCCCGCCCAAGGGCTGCTGCGTGACGAGGCTGTAAGGCCCGGTGGACCGCGCGTGGATCTTGTCATCGACCAGATGGTGCAGCTTGAGCAGGTATTTCACACCAACCGTCACCGGCCGCGCGAATTTCTCCCCCGTGCGCCCATCGAACAGGTCGGACTGACCCGAGGTATCGAACCCGGCGCGGACAAGCGCGTCATCCACATCGGCCTCTTTCGCCCCGTCAAAGACCGGGGTGGCGATTGGCACCCCGTCGGTGACATTGCCTGCGGCTTCCACGACCTGGTCTTCAGACATCGGCCCAAAGGCCTCGTCAAAGACCTGATCGCCATAAGCGATCTTCAGCGCGTCCTTGACCGGGCTCATATCGCCAGACCGGCGGTATTCCCCCAAGGCCTCGTCGATCTTCAGCCCCATGCCGCGCGCGGCCCAGCCCATATGGGTTTCCAGGATCTGGCCCACATTCATCCGGCTCGGCACGCCAAGCGGGTTCAGCACGAAATCGACCGGGGTGCCATCGCCGAGGAACGGCATATCTTCCATCGGCACCACTTTCGAAATCACACCTTTGTTCCCGTGACGGCCGGCCATCTTGTCACCCGGCTGAAGCTTGCGCTTCACCGCGATGAAGACTTTGACCATCTTCATCACGCCCGGGGGCAGATCGTCGCCGCGGCGGACCTTCTCCACCTTATCCTCGAACCGGTGATCGAGCGCGCGTTTCTGCGCCTCGAACTGTTCGTTCAAGGCTTCCACATGGCTCGCGTCTTTCTCCTCACCCAAAGCAAGTTGCCACCATTGGCCTTTGGAGAGGGTCTCCAAAAGCTCTTCGGTGATCTTGGAGCCGGCTTTGACGCCTTTCGGGCCTTTCACGGCTTTCTTGCCCAGGATCATGGATTTCAGACGGGCATAGATGTTGCGCTCCAGGATGTGCAGTTCGTCATCCCGGTCCCGGGCCAGACGCTCCACTTCCTCACGCTCGATCTGAAGCGCGCGCTCATCCTTATCCACCCCATGGCGGTTAAAGACACGCACCTCCACAACCGTCCCGAAATCGCCAGGCGGCAGGCGGAGCGAGGTGTCACGGACATCCGACGCCTTCTCCCCAAAGATCGCGCGGAGGAGTTTTTCCTCCGGCGTCATCGGGCTTTCGCCTTTGGGCGTGATCTTGCCCACCAGGATGTCACCCGGCCCCACTTCGGCACCGATATAGACAATCCCCGCCTCGTCGAGGTTGCGCAGCGCCTCCTCACCCACATTCGGGATGTCGCGGGTGATCTCTTCCGGCCCAAGCTTGGTGTCACGCGCGGCGACCTCGAACTCCTCGATATGGATCGAGGTGAAGACATCGTCGCGCACGATCCGCTCGGAGATCAGGATCGAGTCCTCATAGTTGTAGCCATTCCAGGGCATAAACGCGACGACCACGTTCTTGCCAAGCGCCAACTCGCCCAGATCAGTCGAGGGGCCATCGGCGATCACCTCACCTTTGCCCACGCTGTCACCCACCTTCACCAGCGGACGCTGGTTGATGCAGGTATTCTGGTTCGAGCGCTGGAATTTCCTCAAGCGATAGATATCGACGCCAGCATCGCCCATCTCGAGGTCTTCGGTTGCGCGCACAACGATCCGCTGCGCATCGACCTGGTCGATGACGCCGCCGCGTTTCGCCATGATCGCAGCACCTGAATCCTGGGCCACAATGCTTTCAATCCCGGTGCCCACAAAAGGCGCGTCGGCCTGCAACAACGGCACCGCCTGGCGCTGCATGTTAGAGCCCATCAGCGCCCGGTTCGCGTCATCGTTCTCCAGGAACGGGATCAGCGAGGCCGCAACCGACACCAACTGCTTCGGCGATACGTCGATCAGGTCGACGCTTTCGCGCGGGCTCATCGTGTATTCACCCGACTTCCGCGTGTTGACCAATTCATTGATGAACTGGCCGTCGTCGGTCAGCGTCGCGTTTGCCTGGGCCACGGTATGCCGCATCTCTTCGGTGGCGGACATATAGTGGACCTCATCGGTCACCTGCCCCTCTTCCACCTTCCGATACGGCGTTTCGATGAAGCCGTATTTGTTCACCCGCGCATAGGTGGCGAGGCTGTTGATCAGGCCGATATTCGGGCCTTCCGGCGTCTCAATCGGGCACATCCGGCCGTAATGGGTCGGGTGCACGTCGCGCACCTCAAACCCGGCACGCTCGCGGGTCAGACCACCCGGCCCAAGGGCCGACAGGCGCCGCTTATGGGTCACTTCGCTGAGCGGGTTGGTTTGGTCCATGAATTGGCTGAGCTGTGAGGAGCCAAAGAACTCCCGCACCGCCGCTGCCGCCGGTTTCGCGTTGATCAGGTCCTGCGGCATCACCGTGTCGATTTCAACCGACGACATGCGCTCCTTAATCGCACGCTCCATCCTGAGGAGGCCCACGCGATACTGGTTCTCCATCAACTCCCCAACCGAGCGAACCCGGCGGTTGCCCAGATGGTCAATATCGTCGATCTCGCCATGGCCATCGCGCAATTCAACCAACGCCTTGATGCAGGCGACAATGTCTTCCTTGCGGAGCGTCCGCTGCGTGTCCTCGGCATCGAGGTCGAGGCGCATGTTCATCTTCACCCGGCCAACAGCCGAGAGGTCATAACGCTCACCGTCAAAGAACAGCTGATCGAAAAGTGTCGAGGCCGCCTCAACCGTCGGCGGCTCCCCTGGGCGCATCACGCGATAGATATCCATCAGCGCCGTGTCGCGGTTCAGGTTCTTATCCGCGGCCATGGTGTTGCGCATATAGGGGCCGACATTGACGTTATCGATGTCGAGCACGGGGATGTCGGTGATGCCCGCATCCATCAGCTCTTTCAACGTCCCGCCGATGACCTCGCCATCTTTGTCGAGCTCCCAGGTCAACTCATCCCCGGCTTCGACATAGATCGCGCCGGTTTCCTCATCGATGATGTCCTTGGCGACAAAGCGGCCGACGATCTGATCGAAAGGCACCAGAAGATCGGTGACCTTACCCTCATCGATCAGCTTCTTGACGGCCCGCGGCGTGACCTTCTTGCCCGCCTCAGCAATCACTTTGCCGGACTTGGCGTCCACAAGATCAAAGGCCGGTCGTGTACCCCGCACACGTTCCGGGAAGAACTGCGTCACCCAGCCTTTGTTCTTTTTCAGCTTGTATTGAACCGTGTCGTAATAGGCATCCATGATGCCTTCCTGATCGAGGCCCAGCGCATAAAGCAGCGTCGTCACCGGCAATTTCCGGCGCCGGTCGATCCGGGCAAAGACGATATCCTTGGCGTCGAATTCGAAATCGAGCCAGGAGCCGCGATAAGGAATGATCCGGCACGCAAAAAGCAGCTTGCCCGAAGAATGGGTCTTGCCCTTGTCATGGTCGAAGAACACGCCCGGGCTACGGTGCATCTGGGAAACGATGACCCGCTCGGTCCCGTTCACGATGAACGTCCCGTTCGGCGTCATGAGCGGCATGTCCCCCATGAACACATCCTGCTCTTTAATGTCCTTCACCGATTTCGCGCCGGTGTCCTCGTCCACATCAAAGACGATCAGACGCAAGGTGACCTTCAAAGGCGCGGCATAGGTCATGTCGCGCTGTTGGCACTCTTCAACGTCGTATTTCGGCGCTTCCAGCTCGTATTTCACGAACTCCAGCACGGCGGTTTCGTTGAAATCCTTAATCGGGAAGACCGACTGGAAGACGCCCTTGATGCCTTCGCCATCCATCGGCTCCAACTGATCGCCGGATTTCAGAAAGAGATCATAAGAAGATTTTTGCACCTCAATGAGGTTCGGCATCTCCAGCACTTCGCGGATTTTGCCATAGAATTTGCGGATACGTTTCTGGCCTGCGTAGGTCTGAGCCATGCTCATCTGCACCTTTCCGTTTCTTCGCGCGGACACGCACCGTCGGGGCACCGGCGGGCCGCACACTCGAAACAAGACGGGAGGGACCTATTCATGCACGCCGTCCCACCGGCACGCTCCCGATCCCTGTCCACCGCCTTAAGGAATGCCTGCGCATTTGCAGGCCCTCGTTAAGACGCCGGAGGCTGGACCCAAGGTTTCCCGCCAGGTCCAGCCTTCATTTTGTCCTCACCGGTCGCGAAGGCCCGGCAGGGATTACTTCAGTTCGACCTCAGCGCCCGCTGCTTCCAGCTTGCCTTTGAGCTCTTCTGCTTCCGCTTTGTCCACGCCTTCTTTCACGGCTTTGCCGCCGGCCTCGACCAGTTCCTTGGCCTCTTTCAGACCCAGGCCCGTGATCGAACGGACTTCCTTGATGACGTTGATCTTCGAGGCACCGGCCGACTTCAGGATGACGTCGAATTCCGATTTCTCCTCGGCAGCGGCACCGCCGGCGTCACCGCCGCCTGCGCCACCTGCGACCATGACGGCGCCGCCTGCGGCGGGCTCGATGCCGTACTCGTCTTTCAGGATGGTTTTCAGTTCTTGTGCTTCGAGAAGGGTCAGCCCCACGATCTCTTCAGCCAGTTTTTTCAGATCAGCCATATCTCAGGTTTCCGTATGTAGGTGTGTTTTCCAACGTCGCAAGGGGGTGTGGCCCCTTTGCTGGGTCTCATCAGTTGCGTTATGCGGCTTCGGCCTTCTCTTCGATGCTCGACAAGATGCTCGCGATATTCGAAGCAGGGGCGCCAATGGCTCCGGCAATGTTCGACGCGGGCGCGCCGATGCAGCCGACGATCGAAGCAATAAGCTCCTCCCGCGATGGCATCGAGGCGACGGTCTTCACACCGGCCGGATCCAGAACGTTGCCGTCCATCGCCCCGCCCAGGATCACGAACTTGTCGTTTTCCTTGGCATAGGCTTCCGAGACCTTGGCCGCGGCCACGGGGTCTTCGGAATAGGACAGAACGGTCATACCCGTCAGAAGATCGGCGATGCCTTCGACATCGGTTCCCTGAAGGGCGATTTTGGCAAGCCTGTTCTTGGCAACGCGAACGGATCCGCCGGCTTCCCGCATTTGGGCGCGAAGGTCCTGCATTTCCGCAACCGTGAGGCCCTCGTAGTGCGAGACCACGACGACGCCAGAGCTTTCGAAGATCTGGCCGAGTTCCTCGACCACTTTCTCTTTCTGGGCTCTATCCACAGTTTTACTCCAATTTGGGGGCCAGGCCCCCGGCTCACGTCTACCGGATCGCTCCGGCGGTTTTGGTCCAGTTAAACGGAACCATCCCCGCCAGGCGCTCAAACGGTGTTGAGCCCTTTGGCACATCGGTCTGATCCCGCCTCGGGCAGGAATTATTGGGGTGCTCTAGACCCCGACCCGCCGTCTCGGACGAAACGCAAAAGAGCGCGGGACGAATCACGCGCTCTGGTGCAAGGGGGTCAGTAGTGGGTGATAAGTGATTTGCCAAGCCCTGGCAGACCGAAATCGCAGGATTTTCGGTGGAAAACGCCCCTAAACCTGCAGAAGCGGTTTGGCATTGCTGAAATGGCGGTCGACCAACCGCCGGGCCACCCGGCCTTTTGGGATCAATCGCGCCGGTGCTGCATCGGTCTCAATCAGTTCAGGAAAGAGCGTCGCGATCTCGCGGCGCGCCTCTGGCCCAATGGCGGCGAGCGCTTGTTCGCCAACCAAAAGCGACTCCGTCGGCGCGCCCTCAGCAAAGATGATCTCGTGATGATCGAAGAGAAGGTGGATGTAAGTCACTTCTTCCACGTCATCGGCCAAGCCAATCCCAGGAAGACCAACCAGCCGTTTCGCGGCAATCAGAACCTCGGCCTTGTCCATCATGCGTGCAGCGATCCGAGACCGTAGCAGCATGCGGTGCTGGGGCGAAATCACCAAATCCCGTTCCGGCAACCCGTGCCCCAAGGCCCCCGCCGAAACCCGCACGGGCACCAGGCTACCCTCTGCCCGGCAGGTCACCTGACCAATCCAGCGGATCGCCTGATAGCCATTGTCGCGGGTTTGCACGAGGTCGCCCACCTTCAGGTCTTCAACAGCGGTGCGTCCGTTCGGTGTGCAAATGCGGACACCGGCGGTGAAGCAGGGCACAAAGTTGAACGTCTGCCGGTCCCCGGTCATGCCCGAGAAGTTGTTGCCCGACAGGCTGTCCAAGCTCAGCGATTGGATGACACCCGCTTCCAGCGCGGTTTGGTCTGCGTTCGCGGTGAACTCGGGCGCCAGATAGGTGTTGCCCGCCGTGTCTTGGAAGATAACGGCCGTGATCGTCGCCGTCGTGCCGTCCAAATAGGTGATGGTCGCGTTATAGACCGATGTGCCGTCAAAGGTCTGGTCCGGCCCGCCATTAATGCTGAACGTGTCGTTTGAGAGCGAGTTGTTCTGATCGTAATAGGTGGTGCCGCCGCCGCCAAACCCAGTGGACCCGGTCGACAGGCTTTGGAAGTTGTTCACCAACGCATTGCCAGGCCCGCCAAAGGTCTGCCCAACCAAAGACGCGGCATTTTCGGCTGTGGTGTTGCCCTCGGTGGGGTCAATCGATGCGAAATTCCCCAGAGAGATGACGTTAAAGGTCGTAGGCATCTACCGAATTCCCACCAAACACGGCCGCGGCTCTGAAGCCCGGCCACAATTTTTCTGTCCACGAAAGTCTGTCCTTAACGAAGTCTTAAACCTCGACTTGGGTCGAAAATCGGCAGCTGTGCGGCATTCCGCGGGAATTCCAAAGGCAGTCAGGGGCCGCAAAACAAGAAAGGCGGGTCACGCGGACCCGCCTTTTCATTCTCATCTGACGGTACTGTCAGGCGTTGCCGGTTGCACTTTCAACGTTCACGGACACACCTGGCCCCATGGTGGAGCTCAGAGAGACCTTCTTCATATACGCCCCTTTGGCGCCGGTCGGTTTCGCTTTGGCAACCGCATCCACGAAGGCGCGGACGTTTTCAGCAAGCTTCTCTTCATCGAAGCTGACCTTGCCGATCCCGGCATGAACCACGCCGGCCTTCTCCGCCTTGAATTGGACCTGACCACCTTTTGCGGCCTGAACGGCCTCTTTGATGTCCATTGTCACGGTGCCGACTTTGGGGTTTGGCATTAGGTTCCGGGGACCAAGCACTTTGCCCAACCGGCCCACAATCGGCATCATGTCGGGCGTTGCGATGCAGCGGTCGAACTCGATGGTGCCGCCCTGGACAATCTCCATCAGGTCTTCGGCGCCAACGATATCGGCGCCGGCCTCTTTCGCCTCATCGGCCTTCGGGCCCCGGGCAAAAACCGCGACGCGCACCGATTTTCCGGTGCCATTCGGCAGCGGGACGGTGCCGCGCACCATCTGGTCGGCATGGGG
>JANQNZ010000104.1 GCA_028279315.1 Rhodophyticola sp.
CATCCGCCCCGGCAAGGCGCAGGCCAAGGGTGAAGACGCCCACGATGAGGGCCCCGAAAAACGCGCCCAGGATCGACCCGCGCCCGCCGAAAAGGGAGATGCCGCCGATCACCACGGCGGTGATGCTTTCGATATTCGCGAATTGCCCGGAGGTCGGAGAGACAGAGCCGATCCGGCCGATAAGCGCCCAACCGGCAAAGGCACAGATGAGACCTGAGAGGACATAGACCGAGATCAACGTGCGTTTCACGTCCACGCCGGCCAGTTCGGCGGCCTCCGGGTCGTCGCCAACTGCATAGACATGACGCCCCCAAGAGGTGTGGCGCAGCGCATAGGCCAAAACCAGGACCAGAAGGATCATGAAGATCACGCCATAGGTGAAGACGGCGCCGCCCATGGTGATCCGGTTGCCGAAGAATTGCAGGATCGGGGCGTTGGCCTCGATATCCTGGCTGCGGATCGTCTCGTTGGCGGAATAGAGGAAGTTGGTCGCCAGCACGATCTGCCACATGCCGAGCGTGACGATAAAAGGCGGCAGCTTCACTTTCGCGACGAGGAAGCCATTGATGTACCCCATCAACGCGCCGCAAGCGAGGCCGCAGACGATGGCCATCTCGGGCGGCAGGCCGTAGCGAAAGGTGAACTGGCCCATCACGACCGACGATAGAACCATGATGGCGCCGACGGACAGGTCAATGCCCGCGGTGAGGATCACCAGGGATTGCGCGGCAGCGACAATGCCCACGATCTGCACCTGTTGCAGGATGAGCGTCAGGGTGAAGGGGGAAAAGAACCTCTGCCCAAGGAGCAGGCCGAACAGAATGATCGCGCTCACCAACACCACCATGGGCACCAGCGCGGGCGTGACATGCAGGGCGTATTGCAACTTGGGCAAGAACCCGGGTCGATTTTCGAACTCGGCGACGGATGCGTCGGCCTTGTCGACGACGGATTCGTAATCGTCCTGAGCGCTCATGAGCGGCTTCTCCCCTACCGGCGGTGTCTCGGAATTCTAGCCTAGCATGGACAGGGCGCGCCGGGCACGCCCCGTCCGGTCTTATCAGAGGGCAGGGATCAGCCCCAGCAAAGCTCCAAGCCTTCTGCCACCGAGATCGAGGCGACCCCATCAACGGGGGTGTCGGTGACGAGGGCGACGCCGGTGTTGAAGAAGTCGAGCCCTTCGGAGGGCTGCGGGACGGTCCCATCAGCGGCAAACTGTGCAATCGCTTCGATACCAAGCGACGCCATCAGAAGCGGGTATTGCTGCGAGGTCGCCCCGATCACACCATCGGCCACGTTCTGCACACCGGGGCACCCACCATCGACCGACACGATCATGACGTCATTCTCACGCCCGATGGCCCGCAGCGCCTCATAAGCGCCCGCGGCGGCGGGTTCGTTGATCGTGTAGACGACGTTGACCAAGGGATCGATCGCCAGAAGCTCTTCCATCGCGCGGCGGCCGCCCTCTTCGTTGCCGGCGGTTACGGCATTGCCAACGATGCGTGGGTCATCTTCGTCGCCCCAGCGAGAGGGGTCACCGACATCGATGCCGAAGCCGGTCAGGAAGCCCTGATCGCGCAGAACACCCACGGTGGGTTGGCTGACCGCCAGGTCCAGCATGGCGATCCGGGCATCCGCCGCGTCGTCGCCCATGGAGGCCGCAGCCCACGCCCCGATCAGGCGGCCCGCTTCGAAATTGTCGGTGGCAAAGGTTGCGTCGGCAGCGTCAATCGGATCGAGCGGCGTGTCGAGCGCGATCACCAGCAGACCGGCTTCACGGGCTTGCTCCACCGCCGAGACGATGGACGAGGTGTCCGAAGCCGTCAGCAAGATTCCCGACGCGCCGTCTGCAATGCAGGTCTCAATCGCGGCGACTTGGGTTTCATGGTCGCCGTCCACCTGGCCGGCATAGCTGTTGAGCGTGATGCCCAGCTCTTCCGCCGCTGCTGTCGCGCCTTCGCGCATCTTCACGAAGAACGGGTTGGTGTCGGTCTTGGTGATCAGGCACGCGGTTATCCCATCGCTTTGGGCTTGGGCGGAACCCGCCGTGAGGCCGATCAATCCGATCGTTACGGCGCCGGTGATCGCCATTGCAGCCAAAGACGTTCCTGCAAGTAGTCTCTTCATAATCTTTCCTCCCTGAGGCGGATCGGCGACACGCGCCACCCGCGGTCTGTGGGCTTGCTCTTCCGCAAGCTTCTTCAGTCAGCACGATTCCCTTCACGCGGTCAATAAATAAATCAACTTGATTTATAAATGACCCTATGGCTGATTTCAGCTATGGAAACTCGGCTTGATCCACATGGTAAAACGCGTCTTGGCCTTGCGTCGCGCGGACCGGGCAGCGTCTTTGCGCGCAGCGCCAATGAGCGCCGCGTGCTTGCTTTATTGCAGCGCTCCGACGCCCTTCCCGGAGTTGAAATCGCGCGCCTCCTTGGTCTCTCAGCTCAGGCCGTTTCGGTCATGACGCGAAAGCTGGAGGCCGACGGATTGATCGCTCGCGATGACGCGGTTCGGGGTAAGGTTGGCAAGCCGCAGACGCCATTCAGGCTCGCCGCAGAGGGGGCATATTCCATTGGATTGCGCATTGGTCGACGGTCGGCGGAAATCGTGCTCGTCGACTTTGTCGGACGCACGGTTGGTCATGGACGCACCGACTATCCGTTCCCGGTGCCAGAGGATATCGACCGCTTTGCCCGAGAGATGACCAACGATCTTGTCCTGGGGTTGCCGGCCAAGCGCCGAAACCGCGTCGCCGGGATCGGAGTAGGGGCGCCATTTGAGCTTTGGAATTGGCTGGACAATGCCTCTGCCCCAACTGGCAGCATGGAAGCTTGGCGCGCCTTCAGCTTTGAGCGCGCCTTTTCCCAATGGACTGATCTTTCCGTTTTTGTGGGCAACGACGCGTCGCTGGCCTGCCAGGGTGAGGCGATGTTCGGGGCAGGGCGGGGCCAGCCCGACTTTGGGTACTTCTATGTCGGGGCATTCATTGGTGGCGGCGTGTACCTCAACGGGCGCCTGTTTTCGGGCGCCACAGGCAATGCCGGCGCCTTCGGGTCATTGCCGGTCCGCGACGCTGACGGCAACTGGGGCCAGCTGCTGGAGTTTGCGTCGATCCATCAACTCGAACTCATGCTGGGAACAAACTCTGGCGGAACCGCTGCCGCGATCCGGCCAGACGCAGTATGGGACGACGCTAACCCGCATCTGGACCCCTGGATTGCAGAGACCTCACACTATATCGCGTATGCCGCGATGAGCGTTGTTGCATCGTTCGACGTTCCCCTCATCATTCTGGACGGGAGCTTTCCCGCAGCGATCCTGAAACGCCTCGTCGCAAGGACCGAGCTGGAATTGACGCAGGTGGACCGGCGCGGCGTGCGCCTGCCGGACCTCGTCGCAGGGACATTGGGGTCGAAGGCCGGCGCACTGGGTGCCGCTTATGAGCCGATTACGAACCGCTTGTTAGAATAGCAGCTTGGTTTTGCGTATTTGCCAAAGGCGGAGTGGGCCGCCAGCGGGGCGGGACGAGCCGGCAGCATCGCCGCCGCTATGGCGCGGTCACCGAACCCCGCGCGTGGGCGCGTGGTCGAAGACCGTCTACCGGGAAGCCGGCGGCCGATCCCAACGCTTCAATGCGCCATGAAGACAGGAACTGGCGTCGCGGCGATCACGCCGGTTGTCACCCCGCCAAAGAGGTCATGGGCGAATTTCGAGTGCTCGAAAGCGCCCATCACGATCAGCTTGGCCTTGTCCTTTGCAGCTTCTGCCAGGATGGTTTCTGCGATGCTGCCTTGCCGCCCGACGGTGCGGGCGTCGACGGCGATCCCGTGACGCCGCATGTTGGCCAGCATCCGGTCGGTTCCGCGCGGGCTTTCGCCGACGCTGAGCAAGGTCACATGTGACTTCTCCGCCAAAACCCCCATCGCATCACCAAGGGCCCGCGCCGCGGATCGCTTTCCATCCCATGCCACAAGCGCGCGATCGGCCAACCCTTCGGCGTCGTAATCGTCAGGCACAACAACAACCGGACGTCCGGATTTCAGCGCCAGCATGTCAGGGTGAGCGGCTAGATGTGCCTCATTTGCGGCGTCGGTATGCACACCGGTCACGATGAGATCGAAGGCATGCGCGAAGGCCGAAAGGGGGCCGTCGCGGACCGGATCGATCTCGACAAACTCGGCCATGTCGCCCAAACCGCCTTGCCCCGCCGCGGCCCGAAAGCGCTCAGAGATTTCGGCGATATGAGCGGCGTCAGCCTCGCGCAACTGACTCAACAGGGCTTCCGGAACACGTGTGGCATAGCGCCCTTCCAACCTGGACCGCCCGTGCCTCAGAACACCCGTAAGATGTGCATCGTGGTGCTGGGCGAGCTTCACAGCATGGCGCAGACCACTGCCCTGCGCGGCATCGCCGCTGTAGGCGCAAAGGATCGATTTGATGTGCATGAGGGCTACCTCTGGATTGGTCTGATTGCCCGCGTTTCAAGCCGCGGCCTGCCTAAGGCCAAGCATCTCGCGCGCTTGAGTGCAAGTCGCGACGGGACGCTCGTGTTTGTCGCGGAGGTCGGCCGCCTGGCGCACAAGCGCTGCATTCGACGGCGCACCAAGGCGCATCGGAGCCGAACAGCCGGTGCACCGTCTCGACATAGTAGTCGAACACATGGTCGTCGGCGGGCATGGCGTTCTTCACACCCATCACGAACTGCACATAGGGCGTGCCCTTGATCCGGCCCTTGGCGGCCATTTCCGCTGCCTTCAGGATATGGCTGAGATCGAAGGCCTCGATCTCGGGCTTCACCTCATAGGTCAGCATCTCCGCGGCCAACCAGTCGACCAGATCCGGCGGGTTTTCATAGACCCGGATGGGGAAGTTGTTCGATCCCACCGAAAGGGAGGCCATGTCGGGCTTAAGCGGCAGCATCCCGCCCCGCTCTTGCCCAGCGCCGGAGCGCCCGCCGGTCGACAGCCCCACCATCATGCCCGCCCCGTCGGCATGGGGGAGCGGTCCACCGCCGCAAGCTCGGCGCGGATCAGGGTCTCCATCAGACGGGTCTTGTCGAATGCGAAACCCGGGTCATCCCAGAGATTCAGGAACTCGCCCGGATCGCTCTCAAGATCGTAAAGCTCCCCCCATTTCATGTCTTCCAGGACTGACAGGCGGAAACGGCCATCGCGGATGGTGTGGATGTTGGGGGGCACGCCAATCTCGTCCATACGCCTCTGGTGGGCGTATTGAATGAAGGCGGCCCCCCTGGGCGAGGGCCCGAATAGATCGCGCCCCTGCATGCCCCAGGCCGTTTCGATCCGGGCGCGTTCCAGAATGGTCGCGCCGATGTCGTGGGTCTGACCGATTGCGTCTGTCCGCTGCGCAGAGGCGCCGTCCGGGTCGGCCCAGAGGAATGGGACGCGGGTAATCTGCTCGTACTGCTCGGCCCCTTTGAAGAGCAATTTGTGGTCACCGAGATGATCGCCGTGGTCGGTGGTGAAGATTTCAACCGTCTCGCCAGCACGACCGCTTGCAGCCAACGCTGCCTGGGCCTGACCCACCGCGTCGTCGATCATTGTGATCATGCCGCAGGTCAGGGCCTGGGCCTCTTGCGCCTCACGCGGGCCGCAGCCGACGGCGTTCATGCCCTCAAGATTTGCTCGCCCGTCCTCCCGTGTGCTCAAGACACCAGCCACATGGGGTGGCGGGGCCCAATCGTTGCGGGTGAAGGCCTCGGGCACGGGGAAATCGTCGGGGTCGTACATATCCCAATACTTGCCGGGCGGGTTAAAGGGATGATGGGGGTCGGGCCAGCTGACCATCAGGAAGAAGGGCTGATCATCGTCTTTGTGGTCCTCGATGAAGGCGGCTGCGCGTTCAGCAATGAACGCGGTGGAATAGAGCTCCGCGGGAACGGCTGTCCGCACGGCCTGTGGACAGGAATAGTTGTGGGGGAGCTGGTTTTCAGGACCAATTAGGTCGGCGGCGCTCGGCTCTCGCGCTAGCAGCCAAGCGGTGTAGTCACCGCCAATATGGTCGCCATGGCCGGTAACCAATTCCACATGGTCGAAGCCGTAGAAAGGCGTCGGCACCCGTGGCTGCGGACCGGACCAGAAATCGGGCTCCTCGACCTTATAGATGGCCGTGTTCAGGTCGTGGCGCACCGCTTCGGCGAGGTCACCGTTTGCTTGGAAATACCCATCCCGCGCCGGTGGGATCCGGGTTGTTGGCTGTATGCCCGTAAAGGTCTGCAGATGGCTCTTTCCGATCAGCGCGGTCCGGTAGCCTGCGGCCTTTAGCAACTCCACAAACGTCACATTCTTCTGACTCAACGGCACGCCGTTCATGGTGACGCCATGGCTCGACGGCATGCGGCAGGTCATCAGGCTCGCCCGGTTCGGCATGCAGACCGGGCTCGCGACATAGAATCGGTCGAAGGCCACGCCGCGCCCTGCGATACTGTCGATATTGGGCGTCTGCAGGATGGGATGACCGTAACAGCCGAGATAGTCCGCCCGGTGCTGATCGGTGATGAAAAGGACGAAGTTCGGGCGCTTGCTCATGCGACCTCTCCCTTGCGGCGCGGCGATACGGCAAAGCGGTAGGCGACAAGGGCAAGACCAATGGCGAGCCCGCCGAACTCTGCCAGCGCCATCGGTGTCAGAAGCGCGATCGTTACCCCCAGCCGTAGAACGCGTTCCAGAATGCTGAGCTTGCCTCTGTCATGGCCGATCAGGGCCGAGGTGGAGAAGTAAAGCGCGACAAGCAGGAACAGGATCGACGGCATAACCATCGCCCAGTCGGTCTCTCCTATGCCCAAGAGCAGCGCATCGTCGAAGGCCCAGGCGAAGGGGATCAGGAACATCATCGCCCCGATCCGAGTGGAGGCGATCGCTGTGGCGATGGGCCGCCCGCCCGAGACGGAAGCCGCCGCAAAAGCCGTCAGCGCCACTGGCGGCGTAATGCCAGCCGCAACCCCGAAGAAGAAGACAAACATATGCGCCGCCAAAAGGTCCATCCCGAACCCCTGCAGCGTCGGCCCCATGACCGAGATGATCGCGATATAGGCCGGCAAGGTCGGCATCCCCATGCCGAGGATAATGCAGCCCACTGCCGCGATCATCAGCGCGAAAAGAAGCGAGTTTGACGAGGCGCCCGACAGGAGCACCGCAAAGCTGGTTGGGACGCCGGTCGCCGACAGGGTCGAGACAACGATCCCGACAATCGCGATGGCCACGGCCAGTTGGCCAACGACCTTGCCGCCCTCCGACAGCGCCTTGATCAGAAGCCACGGCGCCTTGCGGACTTCCGGGTTCAGGAAGCTCAACGGGAGGAGGAGTAGGATCGCGGCGATCGACGCGCCCGCCGCCGACAGACCGCTGACCAGAAGCCAGACGATGATCGCGATGGGGCCGAAGACCAGCACCATGTTCAGCCAATCCTGACCGGTCGGTGCGGGGACGCCTATGTCGTTGTCCGTGACCTCGATGTTGAGCTTCTGGCTCTCGAAATAGACAGCCAGGAACAGCGACAGATAATAGGCGATGGCCGGGATGATCACGGCCAGGATCACGGTCAGGTAGCTGACCCCGACGATGTCGGCCATGACAAGCGCGGCGGCGCCCATGATCGGAGGCAGGATTTGCCCGCCGGTTGAGGCCGTCGCCTCTACGGCGCCTGCGAAGTTGGCGTTGAACCCGCGCTTGCGGATCATCGGGATGGTGACGACACCGGTGCCGACCACGTTGGCCACCGCCGATCCCGAGACGGTCCCGAAAAGCGCCGAGGCGAGGATTGCGGCATAAGCCGGACCACCCTTGAAGCGCTTCATCAGGTGAAACGAGATGCGGATCATCGACCCGCCCGCACCGCAGCCTTCGAGGATGGCGCCCAGAATGATGAAGGGCAGCACCGTCGTCAGAACGACGCCCATGATCGAGCCAAGGATGCCTTGCGCGCTGTCGTACCAGATATTGGCGGAGATTGTGTCGTAGATGTCGGAGGGCGCGGTTTGCAGCGGTCCGGGCCAGTACTGACCCGTGCCAAGGTACAGAAGCGCGATGGCCCCAATGATGGCGATCGGCGCGCCCCAAAGGATCCAGCACGCCCAGATCGACAGGGCCGCCGCCGTAAGGGCCACATACATCTCGCGCGGGCCGAAAAACATGACCGAATTCGCGATGATCTGGCCGATGCGGTAGTAGTCGTAACAGACATAGGTGATGCCGATGACGGCGACTGCATAGGCGACAAGGTGCAGGGCGGTCAGTCTGCGGCTTGTGATCCGGCGCTCGGCATCTCCGGCGAGAAAGACCAGGATCGACAGCCAATAAAACAACGGCCGGAACCATTCGACCGGAAACGGCCCGATCCGTGGCAGCACATCATAGGTTGGCATGACATTGGCGAGCCCGGCCAAGGCGATGATCAGCCCAATTGTAAAGACGGAGTATCCAGCGATGCGCGAAGCACCTGTCGGGGCGTCGGTCATGGCCCTCTCCTCCCGAAGATTTGGCGGTTATGCGCCTGGGGTCGGCCCGCCACGCGTATCTGGGTGGCGGGCCAAAGGATGTGCTGGCTCAGCCGGCAGGCATCAGGGTCTCAGGGATCTCGATCCCGATCTCCTGATAGTAGCGAACCGCGCCCGGGTGCAGCGGCGCGTTCATGCCGCCGAAGGGATCGTCGGGGCTGATCGACCGCATAAGCGCGTTGGCGTTCAGCATCGCCTCGAAATTCTCCCAATAGGCGCGGGTCAGCGCATAGGCTGTGTCATCGTCCATATCCATGTGTACGGCCATCATCATTGAGGTGGCGACCGCCTGCAGATCGCTGTCGCCATTGGCCATGCCCGAATAGGTGCCGGCGGGGATCATGGCCGGGGTCAACGCGCCCCGCTCTAGCAACCCGGCATGGGCATCGGTGCCGATCAGGTCGTCAGGGATGCCGAGGATTCGGATCTCCCGCTGAAGGCTCAGTTCATTGAGCACCTGACTTCCGACAGCGGCAGAGGCGATGTAGACATCATACTGCCCATCCTGAAACGCCTGCTGTGCGGCGCTCCATGGCGCCCGGATCCCCTCGTATCCGCCGTCTGCGGTCAACCCACCGCTCGCCAGCTCCACGAGGCCCTGCATCTGTCCGCTCGCCGCACCGGCGGGGGGGCCAATATAGACACGCATGCCAGCCAGGTCTTCCCAGCTTTCGATACCGCTGTCGGCCCATGTGATGGGATGGAAGGTGCCGCCCGGAAATCCGAAAAGCGCGCGCACATTCGCAGACAACTCAATCGCCGCCTCGCCCTGGTCGGCATAGGGGCCAGCCCCGCGCGTCATCGCACCGAAGGCCGGGGGCGGCACGACGGCCATGTCGATCCGCCCAGCCGCAAGCTTGAGCGCCGATCGCGTCAGCGTCTGCCCGAGCACAACTTGAAGATTGATCCCCTCGCCTGAGGCGAATTGTGCATAGGTCTGAGGCACAATCCCCGTCAGGGATGCAGCGCCGCCGCCCTCAAGGCTCAGCGATTGCGCATGGGCTGTTCCGCCCGCAAGGGTCATCGCCGCCGCCGCAATCAGCGTCTTGAAATGGTTCACGTTCATTCCTCCCATAGAACCGGATAAGACAGGCTAACATTCCCAAAAAGAGGTGAGAAATGCGAAGCCTCGCATTTTGAATACCAATTTTGGTATCTTAGACCGCTGCGCGGACCCGCCCCAGGAACGCCGACACCGCAAGGCCCGGTTGTCTGTTTGGATTTGTCGTAAGGCCCACCGGCCCGTGTAACTCACCGGTCCCGATGCCAAGATCCAAGACTTCGCCCGACGCAATCTCAGCCTGAACGACCCCGCGCGGGATGACAGCGACACAATCCGTATCGGCGATATACGCCCTCTGGAAATCGGATGAAGTGGTTTCCACAAGGTTTGGCAGGCGATCGAACCCCTGTCCGGCCAGGAAACGTGACGCCTCTTGTCGGATGATCGTGCCCTCCGGCGGCAGCATCATTGGGAATTCCGCGATCGCGTCGAGTGTCGCGCGGCTTCCGCTCAAGGGATGATCGGCACGCACGACAAAGACCAGCGGTTCGTCATAGAGCGCTTCAAAGACGAGGCCGCGCATGTCGTCGCTTGAGGAAAGCCGGCCGATCACAAGATCGGTGTCCCCGCGCCGCAACCCGTCGAGCAATCCAGCATTGGTCCCCGGCAACACAAGCACCCGTGTGGTCGGAAAGTCGGATTTGAACGCCTTCACAACCTTGGGCAGAAACTGAGAGCACACATTCGGCAAGGCACCGATACGGACAAATTCGTTGGAGGAGTGATCCCCGATGACAGCTTGCGTGCCTTGCCGGATCTGAAGAAGCGCGGCTTCGGCCGCGTCAAAGAACTCTCGCCCGCGATCCGTCAGCTCAGCGCCACGTGTGGTTCTGTCAAACAAATCGTGGCCCAAAACCTGCTCAAGCTCGCGAATGCTGCGGCTGACGGCTGGCTGGGTCAGGCCCAGGGCTTCTGCGGCAAGCACAAAGCTCTTCTTTCGGGCCACGGTCACGAAACACCGGAGCTGCCTGAGTCGGATTTTGTGGACGTATGGGTCGGTTGTATTCTGCATTTGATACGGAACCGCGATCTTTTTTAGAGTTCGATACCAATACGATCATATATTGCGGGTCAACCGTGCGCGGGTCGGCGTGCCACTTGTGGGGGCGCCGCGAAGCCTCTCATCGTCGCGCGCCCGGCATATACTTGATCGCCACCGCTCAGCGAATGGTCGCCTGCACGGTCTTCAGCGCCGGATACATGGTACGAAACGTCTTGAGTCGCGCCGCCAATCCGTCCGTTCTCTCTATGCTTGGCTCGAACCAGTCCTTGACCTCGGGCTTTGCAAACACGTCAGACGAGGCATGCACGCCCTCTGCAACGCAAGCCAGCCTCGCAGCGCCAAGCGCCGGGCCGACCTCCGCCGCGGCGCTGCGGCCGAGGGGGCACCCCGTTACATCCGCAATCGTCTGCATGAGAAAGTCACTGCGCGTACCGCCGCCGATGGCCAGAAGGCTGTCGCAGGTTGTGCCGGCGGTCTGCAACGCCTCCACGGCGTCGGCAAAGGTAAAGGCAATGGCTTCGACGACAGCCCGCATTAGACTGCCAGGTGTCGTTGTCTCGCCGAGACCGGCAAACCCACCTCGGATCTCCGTATCCCCATGCGGGGTGCGCTCGCCCGTGAGATAGGGCAGGAAGATCGGGCCGGGTGCGGCGGCTTCGGCCTCCGTCAGGAGCTTAGCAATGGGTTGGTCAAGAAGCTCTGCCAGCCAGGCGATGGGGCGCGCGCCGTTCAGCATCGCGGCCATCTGGAACCAGTGATCGGGCACTGTGTGGGCGTAGGCATGGATCCGGCTATCCGGATTTGGGCGGTACTCCGCGTTGGTGACAAAAAGCTGCCCTGAGGTGCCAAGCGAAATGAACCCGTCACCGGCTGAGACCGCGCCGATCCCGACCGCGCCCGCCGCCGCGTCTCCGCCACCCGCGGCGATCGGAAGGCCGGGGGGCAGTCCAAGCGCGTTGGCGGCATCGGGGCGGAGGTCGCCCGCGATTTCAGCCCCATAGAGGATGTCTGGCAGCCACGCAGGATCTGTCGCGCTCACCTCGCACATGCGCGGTGACCAGGTCCGGGTGCGTTCATCCAACCAAGATGTGCCAGCGGCGTCGGACGGATCGGTGACAAACCGCCCATGCATCCGAAAGCCGATATAGTCTTTGGGCAGCAGCACATGGGCGATCCGGGCGTGGTTCTCAGGCTCATGGCGCGAGAGCCAGAGCAGCTTGGGCGCCGTGAACCCCGCCATGGGATAAGCGCCCGAGATGTCGCCCGCCTTTGGCTCAGCGGCGATGATCTCTGCGCATTCTTGGGATGCGCGGGCATCGTTCCAGAGGATCACGGGCCGGATTGCGCGACCACCTGCATCAAGCAGAACCGCCCCATGCATCTGACCCGACAGGCCGACGGCGCGGATCGCTGCCCTGAGCTCCGGCGCCAGGCTCTGGACTGCTTGGCAGGTCGCGTCCCACCAGGTAGCGCTGTCCTGCTCGCTTGCGCCTTCAAACGGATGATCCACGGGAAGGGGACGGCTTGCCGTCCCAGCCACGGCCCCATCCGGGCTCAAGACACAGGTCTTCACGGCCGAGGTGCCGAGATCGATGCCCAGATACATTGCGCCTCCCCCCTAAGACCTTGTTTTCCTTATGCCGACCGACCTGCTTCGGCCATGGACACTGTATTTGGCGGGCCACGCCGTCACCGGAAGACCGCTCCGCTCGGCATTTGAACTTTACTCGCGCAATGTTTTGCAGGTTTTATTCATGCTGGCGCAAGGTCTATCTTCGATCTTTGGGGACATACGACTCAAGAGCGATTCAATGAGCAAGCACAAGATTCGCAACATGGAGCAGTTCGCGGCCCTGAGCGGTCTGTCGCGCCCAACTGTCTCAAAATACTTCAACGACCCCGACAGTGTGCGGCCAACCACGCGCAGGCGGATCGAAGAGGCTTTGGAGCGCTACGAGTTTCGTCCAAACATCTATGCGATCAATCAGAACCGCCGGCTGACCAAGAATATCGGGATTGTTGTCCCTTATCTCGCTGACCCGGTCTTCGCCGAACATGCCCGCAGTATCGAGACCCTTTGCGCCGAAGCGGGGTTCAGGCCGATCCTGCTCAGTTCACATGGTGGCAGTGAGCAGGAAAGCGAGAACCTCGACAGCCTGAGATCGCTGAAACCCGCCGGTGTGTTGATGGCGCCATTGGGGCGGGCGTCCGACCGAAGCGCCATTGAGCGGTTTTGCCGGGATGTGCCCACTGTGCTCTTTGACAGCAACATCGAGGGGATGGGAGAGGCCTTTGTTGGCTCGGACAATGTGAGCTTCGTCAATCAGACGGTCGATTACCTCTGCCGAAGTGGGGAGCCGCCCTGTTTCTTCGAGATGCGGACGCCCGCAAACCCCAACGCCAATAAACGACGCACCGCCTATATTGAGGCGATGGCGCGCCATGGCGAGGACCCTGTGGTTGTGGCCGTTGAAGGGGATGGTTGGGGGTTTGAGGAGATTGGCCGCCAAGGCGCGCATTCGGCCATCGCAGCGGGTGATTTTACGACCAACACGATCCTTTGCAGCAATGACCGTCTTGCCATCGGCGTTCTGGCGGCCTGTTACGAGCGGGGGCTCAGAGTTGGCCGGGGGCCCGGCTGCGCGCTCCGCGTTGCGTCCCATGACGATCATCCGTTTTCGCGCTTCACATGCCCAGCTCTGACAACGGCGGCCCATGACTATGCCGCGGTGGCAAGCCACAGCGTCGAGAAACTGTTCGAACTCATAGAAAACGGCGGAAAATCCGGTCAGAGGACCGAGACGCTTTTCCCAGCGAACCTGGTTGTCCGCGCCTCTGCCTGACATCTAGAACTTTACGCGCGTAAAATTTTTCTTGACGCGCGTATGATTCGGGCGCAGTGTTCAGGCCATAACATCCAACCAGGGAGGAGACGGATGGACCTCAAGACCGTGCTTCGCGCGTCGAGTGCCCTTGCGCTCTGCGTTGCTACCACCGCCGCTATGGCGCAATCCGATGGCCCGACGATCACAATCGCCACCGTGAACAATGGCGATATGATCCGCATGCAGGGCTACACCGATCAATTCACCGAAGAGACCGGCATCAATGTCGAATGGGTGACGTTGGAAGAAAACGTTCTGCGCCAGCGTGTGACCACCGACATCACCACCAATGGCGGCCAGTTCGACATCATGACCATCGGCATGTACGAAACGCCGATCTGGGGCGCCAATGACTGGCTTGTGCCGCTGGACGACCTCTCGGCAGACTATGACGTGGATGACATCTTGCCGGCCATGCGCGCCGGCCTCAGCTATGACGGCACGCTTTTTGCGGCGCCGTTTTATGGCGAAAGCTCCATGGTCATGTACCGCACCGATCTGATGGAAGCGGCTGGTCTGGAAATGCCCTCAGCCCCCACCTGGCAGTTCATCCGCGAGGCGGCGGCCGCCATGGATGACCCGGAAAACGACATCAACGGCATCTGCCTGCGGGGCAAGGCCGGTTGGGGGGAAGGCGGCGCCTTCATCACCGTCACCGGCAACTCCTTCGGCGCGCGCTGGTTTGACGAGGATTGGAATGCGCAATTTGATCAGCCGGAATGGGCCGAGGCGCTGAACTTCTACGTCAATCTGATGAATGATTACGGGCCGGACGGCTATGCAACGAACGGGTTCAACGAAAACCTGTCGCTGTTCCAGCAGGGCCTCTGCGGCATGTGGATCGACGCCACGGTTGCGGCGTCTTTCGTGACCAACCCCAATGACTCGGAAGTCGCTGACAGCGTTGGCTTTGCGCTTGCACCAAATGCCGAAGGTGTGGACCGCCGCTCAAACTGGCTCTGGGCCTGGGCGTTGGCCATCCCGGCGGGCACGCAGCAGGCCGATGAGGCGCGCCAGTTCATCGAATGGGCAACCTCGCGCGATTATATCGAGCTGGTGGCCGCAAACGAAGGTTGGGCCAATGTGCCCCCGGGCGCGCGCAGCTCGCTTTATGCGAACCCCAACTATCAGGCGGTTCCCTTTGCGCAGATGACGCTCGACTCGATCAACGCGGCTGATCCGACCAACCCGACCGTCGATCCGGTGCCTTATGTCGGCATCCAGTTCGTGGCGATCCCTGAGTTTGCGGGCATGGCGACCGAAGTGAGCCAAGAGTTCTCTGCCGCTTATGCCGGGCAGCAATCCGTCGAAGAGGCGCTGGAAAACGCCCAAGCCATTGCGACGGAAGTGATGGAGGCGGCGGGCTACCAATAAGCCGTCCCAAAAACAGCCGGAAGGCGGCCATGCCCGCCTTCCGCACCCCCGAACCCTAGAAACCAGGCTAAACTCGACCCACAGGCCAATTGCCTGAGCGAGGAGGATTTGCGTCATGGCGACCCAGCATTCCCGAACAGCGGCACGGATCATGATGGCACCAGCGGTCTTTCTGCTTTTCGTCTGGATGCTGGTGCCGCTTTGCATGACCCTCTGGTTCTCGGTCCGCGATTTCCGGCCCCTGCGCGGCGGTGACAACGGCTTCGTGGGCTTTGAGAATTTCGTGCGGTTTGTCTCATCCAGTTCATTCTGGCCCGCGGTCCAAACCACACTTGTGATCGTCGGCTCGGTCCTCGTCATCACCATCGTGCTCGGCATCCTTCTGTCGATGCTGCTGGATCAGCCGATGTGGGGCCAAGGCGTTGTGCGCATCCTTGTGATCGCCCCGTTCTTCGTGATGCCAACCGTTTCGGCGCTGGTCTGGAAGAACATGTTTATGGACCCGGTCAATGGGCTTTTCGCGCATCTCTGGCGGGCTTTTGGGGCCGATCCGGTGGTCTGGCTCAGCGATGTCCCGGTCTTTTCCATCGTTCTGATCGTGTCCTGGCACTGGCTGCCCTTCGCGACGCTGATCCTGCTCACCGCCATCCAGTCGCTCGAC
>JANQNZ010000114.1 GCA_028279315.1 Rhodophyticola sp.
CGGTGCGTCGGCCATCTCCAGCATCTCGGAGGCGGCGAGATAGCCATAGCCTTCGGTCATCACGTCCGAGCGCATCCAATTGGGGTTGGGGGCCAGGCCGCGCGCCCAAATCGCTTCTTCAAACCCTTGGCGGCGGCGGGCGGCGAAATCGAGCGTCTCTTGGCCATTGACCAGGCCGATCCGGCGATGACCGAGATCGAGCAGGAAATTCGTGGCCTTCCGGAAGGCGGATTTGTTGGCCACATCCAACCAGCTATAGCCGTCGGGCTGACCGGTGCGACCATGCACCAGAAAGGGCAGCCCAAGCTCTTGCAGGAAGGCGATCCGCGAATCCTCAACCTGCGGCGATTGCACCATCACCCCATCAACCGAGCCATTGGTGGCCATCTGGCGATACGCCCGCTCGGTCTGGCCGTCGGACACGATGGACAAGAGGAGGTCATAGCCTTCGCGGGCATAGACCTCCCCCGCGCCGGCCAGGAAATCGGTGAAGATCGGGTTCACCATTTCGGTCTTGCCGGTCGCGGTGATGACATGACCGATAGTCATGGCCTGACCCGTCGCCAACCGGCGGGCCCGGCTGTTTGGCTGGTAATTCGCGGCCTTCGCGGCGGCCATCACCCGGTTGCGCGTCGCCTCTCGCACCTCGGGGTAGCCGTTCAAAGCGCGGCTGACGGTGGTTTGAGACAACCCCAGCGACTCAGCCAATTGTTTGAGATTCATCGCCAATTTTGCCCCAAAGCGCTTCGGAAACCCCGTGCAAATTAGCCAGGGTTTCCATGATCTGTCAAAGCTTCTGAGATCAATCTTCATGCTGCGTCTGCGAAATAACTCCATGTTTTTCAGGGATATGCCACAAGGCGGATTGACAGGGGCGGAGCGTTGCAACAGGGTAATCCCAGCCCAAAGCGCTTTGAGAAGCGACTCACGGCGCACGGCACCATAAGCGCCGGGGATCAGGCGCAACTCAGGGAGGATATGATGAAAGCATCATTCTATGCAGGGGTGGCGGCCACCGCCTTGATCGCGGGCATGGCCCATGCGGACGGCCATCTGACCTTCGCCCCCGGCGAGGGCGATTTCAATTGGGAGAGCTATGAGGCCTTTGCTGCGGCCCATGATCTCTCCGGCCAGACGCTGACCATGACCGGACCGTGGACCGGGCTTGACGCCGAGCTGGTGGAAAGCGTCGCGGCCTATTTCGCAGAGGCCACGGGGGCCGAGGTGCAATATTCCGGTTCCGACAGTTTCGAACAGGACATCGTGATTGCGGCCCAGGCCCAATCCGCCCCCAATGTCGCGGTGTTCCCGCAGCCGGGTCTGGCGGCCGACATGGCCGCGCGTGGCTTCCTGACGCCTTTGGGTGATGCGACCGCTGATTGGGTGCGTGACAACTATGCCGCCGGACAATCCTGGGTCGATCTCGGCACCTATGCGGGGCCGGACGGAAATGACGCGCTTTACGGGTTCTTCTACAAGGTCGATGTGAAATCGCTGGTCTGGTACTCGCCTGAGGCCTTTGACGAGGCGGGTTATGACATCCCCGAAAGCATGGAAGACCTGATCGCGCTTTCCGATCAGATCGTCGATGACGGCGCAACGCCGTGGTGCATCGGGCTGGGCTCCGGCGCGGCGACCGGCTGGCCTGCCACCGACTGGGTGGAAGACATGCTTCTGCGCACCCAGCCGCCCGAGGTTTATGACGCCTGGGTTGCCAATGAGGTCCCGTTTGACGATGAGCGCATCGTCGCAGCGATTGAAGAATTCGGCAATTTCGCCCGCAATGACGACTATGTCAGCGGCGGCGCGCAGGCTGTTGCCACCACCGACTTCCGCGACAGCCCCGCCGGCATGTTCAGCTTCCCTCCGGATTGCTACATGCACCGTCAGGCGTCCTTCATCCCGACCTTCTTCCCCGAAGATTCCGATAGCGATTTCTTCTACTTCCCGGCTTATGCCGAGGGGGGGCTGGGCAATCCGGTTCTGGGCGCGGGCACGCTGATGGCGATCACCTCGGATTCGCCGGCAGCCCAAGCGTGGATCGAGTTTGTGCAGACACCCATCGCCCATGAGATCTGGATGGCGCAATCGGGCTTCCTGACGCCCCATAACGGCGTGAACACCGATCTGTTCCCGACCGATAGCCAGCGGGCGATGAACGACATCCTGCTGGGTGCCACCACATTCCGCTTCGACGGCTCGGACCTGATGCCGGGTGAGATCGGCGCGGGCGCCTTCTGGTCCGGCATGGTCGATTATGTCACCGGCGAAGACGCGGGCGCTGTGGCCACGGCCATTCAGGAGCGTTGGGACTCGATCCAGTAACGCTTCGGATCATCGAAACCTCGCCCCAACCCGGCCAGCACGGCCCGGGTTGGGGCCCAGAATAGCAGACCTGGCAACAGGCAAATCAGCGGGAGGGCGGTGCCATGAACCCGATTTTTCAGGGCCTCATCACCATTGTTGTCGGTGTCGGTGGATGTGTCGGTTATTTCTACTTCGCCAACCTTATCCTCGACCGGTTCATCTTCCCCGCCAAGGGGCCTGAGGCGGGGCGGAACATCAACCGCGCCAACCAGGTGCGGCCTTGGCTGTTCCTGTTCCCGGCCATGTTCGCGCTGAGCCTCTATCTGGTCTATCCGGTTTTCGGGTCCTTCATCCGGTCGCTTTATAATCGTGCGGGGACCGAGTTCATCGGCTTCGGCAATTACCTGAACCTCTTCGGCGACAGCGCCTTTCAGACCGCGTTTTTCAACAATTTCCTCTGGGTCCTGGTGGTGCCCGCGATGGCGACCTTCCTGGGCCTTCTGGTCGCGCAACTGACCGACCGGTTGGCCTGGGGCAATATCGCCAAATCGCTGATCTTCATGCCGATGGCGATCTCTTTCGTCGGCGCCTCGCTGATCTGGCGCTTCGTTTACGCCGCCGACCCCGACATCGGCATCATCAACGCAATCCGGGTCTATTTCGGGGCCGAGGCGCTTGACCCACTTCAGGTGCCGTTTTGGAACAATTTCTTCCTGATGGTGATCCTGATCTGGATCCAAACCGGGTTTGCCATGGTCATCCTGTCGGCAGCGCTGCGTGGCATTCCCGAGGAAACTGTTGAGGCCGCGATCATCGACGGGGCCAATCCGTTCCAGGTCTTCTTCCGGATCAAGGTGCCGCAGATCATGGGCACAATCGTTGTGGTCTGGACCACGATCACGATCCTGGTCCTGAAGGTTTTCGACATCGTCTATGCGATGACGGGCGGCAATTTCGATACTGAGATTCTGCCCAGTTACATGATGGATTTCATGTTCCGAGACGATGGGCGCGCGACCGCCGTCGCCTTTGTGATCATGATTGTGGTCTTGCCGGTGATGATTTGGAACATCGTGCAAGCCCGCAAAGAAATGCGCTGAGAGGGGAGCAGGACCATGGACAATATTGCCGGTACAAAATCCTCACTCACCTGGGCCGTCAACATCACGGTCTTCCTTCTGGTCGTGATCTGGCTGATCCCAACGGTTGGCCTTCTCGTCAGCTCATTCCGGGATCGGGAGCAGATCGGCGTCTCCGCCTGGTGGGAATCGATCTTCCCCGTGGAACAGAGTTTCCGCGCCCGTGCTGAGGGCGAGGTGATGCAAGAAGGCGATCTTTGGGTGATCGAAGGCAATGTCTTCGCCGCCTCTGAGGTGGTTGAGCAGTTCCCGGATGAGGCGAACCGCCCGCCGATCTCGGCCTTTGGTCTGACCGGGCGCGATCCGGGTGGCTTCACCGCAGGTGAAGAGGCCGAGAACCGCGACAACGGCACCACAATCGTGAATGGCGATGGCAGCTTTGTCTTCACCACGAATGAGAACCCCGAAGAAGAGGGCTTCCCCCGGATTTATTTCGTGGCCGAGACGCCGCCGGATTTCGACCTGGAGAATTATGACACGGTTCTTGGCGGCGCGGGCATGGCCCAGGCCTTCATCAACACGCTGACCGTGACAATCCCGGCAACTGTCATCCCAATCCTCATTGCGGCCTTCGCGGCCTATGCACTGGCATGGATGGATTTCCCGGGCCGCGCGCTTCTGATCGCGGCGGTGGTGGCGCTTCTGGTGGTGCCTTTGCAGCTGGCGCTTGTGCCACTTCTGAGGCTGCACCAGCAGGTGGGGATTGGGCAGAGTTTCGTGGGCATTTGGCTTGCCCACACAGGGTTCGGGTTACCGCTCGCCATCTATCTCCTCCGAAACTACATGGTGGGCCTTCCGCGCGACATCATCGAAAGCGCGAAGGTGGATGGGGCCACGGATTTCCAGATCTTCGTGAAGATCATTCTGCCCTTGAGCTTCCCGGCACTGGCCAGTTTCGCGATCTTCCAGTTCTTGTGGACCTGGAATGACCTGCTGGTCGCCAAGGTCTTCCTGCCCGCATCCGACGAAAGCTGGGTCATGACGGTCCGGATCGCCGATGACCTTCTGGGCTCGCGTGGCGGCGATTGGGGGATCCTCGCGGCGGCGGCCTTTGTCTCAATTGCGGTGCCGCTCATCGTCTTCTTCACGATGCAGCGATATCTGGTGCGCGGCCTTCTGGCCGGGTCTGTGAAGTAAGTAGCAAGGTAAGACGGCTTATGAACTTGATGCAGGATCTGGCGCCCGAGACGGTGCTAGCCCATGATAAGGATTGGTGGCGCGGCGCGGTGATCTATCAGATCTATCCGCGCAGCTTCCAGGATTCCAACCATGATGGGATCGGCGATTTGGCAGGCATCATCCACCGCCTACCGCATATTGCCGAGCTTGGCGTCGATGCGATCTGGATCAGCCCGTTCTTCCGCTCACCTATGCTCGATTTCGGCTATGACGTATCGGACTATCGGGACGTGGACCCGATGTTCGGCTCCCTTGGCGATTTCGACGCGGTGATTGCGCGTGCCCATGAATTGGGCCTGAAAGTGCTGATCGATCTGGTGCTCAGCCACACCTCCGACCAGCACGCCTGGTTCCACCAATCCCGGTCCTCCCGCGAGAACCCGAAATGCGATTGGTATGTCTGGGGGGATGCCAAACCCGATGGCAGCCCACCCAACAATTGGCTCTCGATCTTTGGTGGGTCGGCCTGGGAATGGGATGGGGAGCGGATGCAGTATTACCTGCATAACTTCCTGAAAGAGCAGCCCGATCTGAATCTGCACAACCCTCAGGTCCAGGATGAACTTCTGGACGTGGCCCGGTTCTGGCTTGACCGAGGGGTCGATGGCTTCCGGCTCGATACGATCAATTTCTACTTCCATGATGCGGCGTTGAGGGACAATCCGCCGCTGGAGCCTGAGAACCGCAACGCCACCATTGCGCCTGAGGTGAACCCCTATAACTGGCAGGATCACCTCTATGACAAGAACCAGCCCGAGAACCTGGAGTTCCTAAAACGCCTGCGCAGCCTCTTGGATGAATACCCCGCCGCCACGGCTGTGGGGGAGATCGGGGATGGCCAGTACGGGCTGGAGCTTCAGGCCCAGTACACGTCAGGCGGCGACAAGGTGCATATGTGTTATTCCTTTGAGTTCCTGTCGGGCCTGACGCCGACGCCGGAACGTGTCGGCAAGGTGATCGCCGATTACGAAGAGGTGGTGGATGATGGCTGGGCCTGTTGGGCGTTTTCCAACCACGATGTGATCCGTCACCCGTCGCGTTGGAACCTGGGCGAAGAGGCGCGGCGGCTTTATGCCGGGCTGCTCCTCTGCCTGCGCGGGTCCGTCTGCCTGTATCAGGGGGAGGAGTTGGGTCTGACTGAGGCTTATGTCGCCTATGAGGACCTGCAAGACCCGTACGGCATCCGCTTCTGGCCGAAATTCAAAGGCCGCGATGGCTGCCGCACGCCGATCCCCTGGGTCTCGGACAACCAAAATGGCGGGTTCTCGGACGCGAAACCTTGGCTGCCCATGGCAGTGGAGCATCTGAACCGCTCCGTCGCCAATCAGAACCTCGATGGCCGCTCAACGCTGGCTTTCTACAAATCGATGATCCGTTTTCGCCTGTCCTATCCGGCCTTGGCGAAAGGCGATTTCACGCTTGTGCAGGCGGATCAGGGCATTGTGTCGTTCATTCGGGAGCATGACGAGCTGCGGCTCTTCTGCGCGTTCAACCTGACCAATATGGCCCAACCGGTCCGCCTGCCCGAAGGCCGTTGGCGCGAAGACAAGGGCGCGCCCTTTGAGGCGATCGCCAATACCGAAGGGGAGGTCACCTTGCCCCCCTACCAAGCTTATTTCGGCGTGCAAGAGGAAGAGATTTGATGCGCCGAACAGGGATACGAGGGAGGAAAGAACCATGGCCGATCTGAAGCTGACAGATGTCGAAAAGACCTATGGCGGCACGGTCCAGGTGCTGCGGGACATCAATCTCGACATCGACCAGGGGGAGCTGATTGTGTTTGTCGGCCCGTCTGGCTGCGGGAAATCCACGCTTCTGCGGATGATCGCGGGGTTGGAGAAGATTACCGGTGGCGAATTGCAGATCGACGGCCAGGTGGTGAACGATGTGCCGCCATCCGAGCGCGGGATTGCCATGGTGTTCCAATCCTACGCGCTTTACCCGCATATGACCGTGCGCGACAACATGGCTTTTGCCCTGAAGATCGCGGGCAAATCGAAGGCCGAGATCGATGAGGCGGTTAACGCGGCGGCGGCCAAATTGCAGTTGGAGAATTTCCTCGACCGGCTGCCCAAGGCGCTGTCGGGTGGTCAACGGCAGCGGGTGGCGATTGGTCGGTCCATTGTTCGGGACCCGAAGGTCTATCTCTTCGATGAGCCGCTCTCGAACCTCGACGCCGCGCTGCGCGTCGCCACAAGGATCGAGATCGCGCAACTGAAAGAGCAGATGCCCGAGTCGACCATGATCTACGTGACTCACGACCAGGTGGAGGCGATGACGCTGGCGTCTCGCATCGTGGTTCTGGCGGGCGGCGGGGTGGCCCAGGTGGGCAGTCCGCTGACGCTTTATGAGAAGCCGAACTCGACCTTCGTGGCGCAATTCATTGGCTCACCTGCGATGAACCTGCTTGGTGGCAAGATCGTCGGCACGGGGGAGACCACGACCTTGGAATTGGAAGAGGGTGGGGGGACGATCACCTCCCACTACCCGTCGAAGCCCGAGGATATGGGCGCGCCCGTGAAGGTTGGTATCCGGCCTGAGGATATGACCGAGACCGATGCCAATGACTTTGCCTATCACGGCACGGTGGAGATCACTGAAGCCTTGGGGGAGGTCACGCTGCTTTACTTCCAGAAATCCGCCCCGGATCATGACCCGGTGATCGGCAAGCTCTCGGGCATCCATAAGGAGTTGCGGGGGCAGGACGTGAAGCTGACCGCGGCGCCTGAGAAGGTGCATGTGTTCAAGGACGACATCTCGCTTCTGTACCGGGATGAGACCGTGTTCTTGCCGGGTGTGCAGCCGCATTAGGGGGTGGCTCCAGGGCGTAAACAGGCGCGATGAAAACGCGGCCAACTGGGAACGACGCAGGCCGGGCATCGACACGTTGCCGGCAGGCGGTTTTCAAAGAAAACCTGCCGATAGGGGCCGAGGGCTGGCGATCCAACAGTTGAGCGACAGCGCTTTATCTTTGCCAAACCCCTTCTCGCTCCGACCTCAGCACCAGACTCAACCAAATCGCCAGACCGCCCGGGCGGCCTGGCGATGCCCGGCGCCTTCGGCGCACTATTCGGGCGGGGAGCTCAGAAGGACGGGTGTTCGTTTCAGGTCGTAGGGCGGGACTTGTCCCGCCGCAACCTGGAGGATCGCTCTCACGTGGCGGGACAAGTCCCGCCCTACGGCAGGGTCACCCCACCCCCATTTGACCTCACCGCCTCCTTCCCATTAAATGAACATGTGTTCAATTCGGGGAGGGGCTTGCCTCATGGAAATCTCAGACGCCAAAGTGATCGTCACCGGCGGCGCCAGCGGCTTGGGCGAGGCCTGTGTGCGTCACTTCTCAGCCGAGGGCGCGGCGGTCACGATCTTCGATCTCGGGGCAGAGAAAGGGCGCGCGGTCGCCGGTGAGCTTCCTGGTGCGGCGTTCATCGAAGTCGACGTGACCGCGGAGGAGGGCGTGGCGGAGGCTGCCGCTCAAGCGTCAGAGCAAATGGGCGGCATCACAGCGGTCATCAACTGCGCCGGGATCGCAACCGGGGCCAAAACCGTGGGCCGAGATGGCGCCCATCCCTTGGGCCAGTTTCAGAAGACCATCGACATCAATCTGGTGGGCGCTTTCAATGTCCTCCGCCTTGCCGCCGCTGAGATGGCGAAGAACACCCCAAATGCCGATGGCGAACGCGGCGTGATCGTCAACACCGCCTCGGTCGCCGCCTTCGATGGGCAGAAAGGGCAGGCGGCTTACGCGGCGTCGAAGGCTGGAGTTGCGGGTATGTCGCTCCCGATTGCCCGCGATCTCGCCTCGCTTGGCATTCGCTGTTGCGCCATTGCACCCGGTATTTTCCGGACCCCTATGCTGGAAGGGCTGGGCGAGGAGATCATGAATGGCCTCGCGGCAGATGTCATCTTCCCCAAACGCCTTGGTCAACCGGAAGAATTTGCCCGCCTGGCCGGTTTCATCCTCTCTTGCCCCTATCTGAATGGAGAGACCATCCGGCTCGACGGCGCCCTCCGTATGCCCGCCTGAGGGCGGGCGCCCATAGGATAGCCCAATCCCCTCTGGAATTGTTAGCGCTAACATGATACGGAGGCCTCAGCCGTCGCCAGGAGAGTCGTGATGCCGCTGAACGATCAGATCCAAGCCGTCACCACCCGTATTCAAGAGCGCTCGAAAGACGCCCGCGCCACCTATCTGGACCGGATGCGTCGGGCTGCCGAGGACGGCCCCCGCCGCGCACATCTCAGCTGCGGCAACCAGGCCCATGCTTATGCGGCCATGGGTGGCGACAAGGACAGCTTGACCGCCGCGCGGGCGCCCAATCTGGGCATCGTCACCGCCTATAACGACATGTTGTCGGCCCACCAACCCTTTGAAATCTATCCAGAAAAGATCAAGGCAGCGGCCCGCGCCGCAGGCGCCACCGCCCAGGTCGCCGGCGGGGTGCCCGCCATGTGTGATGGGGTGACCCAAGGCCAGGTCGGGATGGAACTCAGCCTCTTCTCCCGCGATGTGATTGCGCTCGCCACTGGGGTTGCGCTCTCCCACAACACCTTCGACGCGGCGGTCTATCTCGGCGTCTGCGACAAGATCGTCCCGGGCCTCGTCATCGCCGCGGCCACCTTCGGCTATCTCCCCGGCCTTTTCATCCCAGCAGGTCCCATGGTCTCAGGCCTCCCGAATGACGAAAAGGCCAAGGTGCGGCAGCAATTCGCCGCCGGAGAGGTCGACCGGGACAAGCTTATGGAGGCGGAGATGGCCTCCTATCACGGGCCCGGCACCTGCACCTTCTATGGCACAGCCAATTCCAACCAGATGCTGATGGAGTTCATGGGGCTGCATATGCCGGGCTCGAGTTTCGTGAATCCCGGCACACCCCTGCGCGATGCCCTGACAGCGGCCGCGGCGGAACGCGCGGTTTCGATCACCGCGCTTGGCAATGACTACCGCCCTGTCTGCGATATCCTTGACGAAAAGGCCTTCGTGAACGGCATTGTCGGGCTGATGGCGACCGGCGGCTCCACCAATCTGGTGATCCATCTGGTGGCGATGGCGCGCGCGGCGGGCGTGATCCTCGACTGCACGGATTTCGCCGATCTTTCGGCGGCCACGCCGCTCATGGCGCGGGTCTATCCCAACGGTCTGGCGGATGTGAACCATTTCCACGCCGCGGGCGGGCTGGGCTTTATGATTGGGGAACTTCTGGACGCTGGCCTCCTGCATCCCGATACGCAGACGGTGGCGGGTGAGGGGCTGTCACTCTACACTCAAGAGCCGAAGCTGAAAGACGGCGTGCTCACCTATGACACCGGCACGGATAGAAGCCTGAACGAAAGGATCCTCCGCCCCGCGACAGACCCGTTCCAAGCCACCGGCGGCTTGGCCGAGTTGCGCGGCAATCTGGGCCGGGGGATCATGAAGGTCTCCGCCGTCGCCGCGGAACGCCATGTGATCGAGGCACATGCCGCCATCTTCCATGACCAGGCGGATGTTAAAAAAGCCTTCCAGAACAATAAGCTCAACCGTGACGTTATTGTTGTTGTCCGGTTCCAGGGCCCCAAAGCCAACGGAATGCCGGAACTCCACGCGCTGACCCCGATCCTGGCGGTCCTGCAAGACCGCGGCCATAAGGTGGCGCTGGTCACCGATGGGCGGATGTCGGGCGCCTCGGGCAAGGTGCCCTCGGCCATCCACGTAGCGCCGGAAGCGCTCGACGGCGGGCTGATTGGGAAGCTGCAAGATGGCGATCTGATCCGCGTCGATGCGACGAGCGGCGTTCTGGAGGTCCTGACCGAAGGCGTCGAGACCCGCCCTGCCGCGACCCCTGATCTTTCCACCAACAGCCACGGCATAGGCCGCGAAATGTTCGAGATCTTCCGCCAGACCGCCGGTTCGGCCACTGACGGCGCTGGTGTGGTGGTCTGATCTTCTCTATCCCATAAATATGGCCGCCGGAGGCATCCACCCAATCCTGTAGGCGCCAGCGTTTGAAAGAAGGCACCATGACCCCAGAAGAAGCGAGCCAGAAAACCCGCGCGATCTGCGCCTTGGCCCCCATCGTCCCGGTCCTGGTTGTTGATGACGCGGCCCATGCGGCGCCCTTGGCGGACGCCCTGGTGGCTGGCGGCTTGCCTGCGTTGGAGGTGACGCTGCGCACCCCTGCAGCCCTTGAGGTGATTGCCGAGATGGCCAAGGTCGACGGCGGCGTGGTTGGGGCAGGGACGCTTCTGACCCCGGAAGATGTGCGCGCGGCGAAAGAGGCGGGCGCGCAATTTGGCGTCTCGCCTGGCGCAACGGACAGATTGCTCACGGCGGCAGAGGAGGCTGATCTCCCGCTCCTCCCCGGGGCCGCGACCGCCACCGAAGTCATGGCGCTTTATGAGCGCGGATATGACATGCTGAAATTCTTCCCGGCCGAGGCCGCAGGCGGCGCCCTGGCGCTCAAATCCATCGGCGCGCCGATCCCCCAGGTGAGCTTCTGCCCCACGGGCGGTGTCTCCCCCGAGAACGCGCGCGATTACCTGAGTTTGCCGAACGTCATCTGTGCAGGCGGCAGTTGGGTTGCGCCCAAAGACGCGGTTTCTTCCGGGGACTGGGCCAGAATCCGGTCACTTGCCGGTGAGGCCGCGGCCCTCGGCTAAGCCCCGCCGAAACCGCGGCTCAGGGCACGCGGGGATTTGCCAAACCCGGGCATTTGACGATTTCGTTCAAATAGTTGACCGAATTGTGCATCGCAATTCCGCCCTGAACGCGCCACCTCTCCCCCATCGCGATAAGCACGGATAAAGGAGGCTTTCGGATGCGAGCATGGATGGGATTGGCGCTGCCCGCGGCGCTTTTGGCAGGCCCGGCTTTGGCCGGGAATATCGACCCGGCCCCGGCGGAGCCGGTGGTGGTCACACAAGCAGCCCCGGTTTTCTCCACGGGAGATTGGACCGGGTTCTACGCCGGTGGCCAGATCGGCTATGGCGATGTCGACACGGGCGGCGCGGTCAGCCTGGGCGGCGATGGCGGTTTTGGCGGTCTTCACGCTGGGTATAACTGGGACCTTGGGACCACGGTCATCGGCGCCGAGTTGGACTACGACGTGTCCGAGCTGGAGCTCGACGGCGGCGCGGGCACCATCGAGGACGTCACCCGGATCAAGTTTCGCGCAGGGTGGGATTCCGGCCCGTCCTTGATCTACGGCACCATCGGTGCGGCCAATGCGAGCGCCAAGATCGGGGGGACCGATTTCAGCGATACCGGGTTCTTGGCCGGGGCTGGCCTGGCTTATGACCTGGGCAATAACTGGGTTCTGGGTGGCGAGGTCCTCTATCACCAATTCGATGATTTCGATTCCACCGGCATCGATGTGGATGTGACCACGATCAGCGCGCGGATGTCGTTCCGCTTCTAAGCCATCCGCCGTGGGCCGTTCCTTCCTTGGGACAGGCCCGCGGCCTTAATCGCCTTAATCCAGAAGCGCATTCACCTTCCCGCCGCCGATGGAATGCCCAAGGGGGGTGAAGTCGCCGTCTCCGAACATCGCCCGACTTGCGTCATAGATCGCCCGATGGGTGATCCGCGCCAATGCCGAGCCGAGGGAAATCCGCGCGACCCCGGCCTTCGCGTAATCCGCCTTTGTTGGCGCCGTGAAAACCGGCCCGGCGGCGAGCGCGTTCACGGGCACCGGTGAGGCCGCGCAAAGCCGGGCCAAATCCTCCATCGAGGGCGGCAGGGGCGTATAGACGCAATCGGCCCCAGCTTCCGCATAGGCTAGGCAACGGCGCATCGCTTCCTCCATATCATATTGCCCGATCATCACCCCGTCGGCCCGCGCGCAAAGAACGATGTCGCGAGGTGCGGCCCGGGCGGCGGCTGCGGCGGCGCGGATGCGCTCCACGGCCTCCTCGAACCCGTAGGAGGTGAAATCGGGCAGGGCGGTGTCCTCGATGGAGAGGCCCGCCAGCCCCGCCTCAACCGACAGCCGCACGGTCTCGGCGCAATCCTCGGGCGTATGGCCAAATCCGTTTTCGAAATCGCCCGAGACGGGCAGGGGCGTGGCGGCCACAAGATCGGCGCCATGGGCCAGCGCCTCGTCCCGCGTGAGGGTGCCGCCATCGGCGCGGCCCAAGGTGAAGGCATGGGCGGCCGAGGAGGTGGCAATCGCCTCGGCCCCCAGACCGGCCAGCATCTTGGCGCTGCCGATATCCCAGGCATTGGCCAGGATGAAGGGCTGGCCGGGTTTGTGCAGGGCGCGGAAGGCGGGGCCGGGATCATGGGCGGGCATGGGGCGCGGGTCCTTTTGATGAAGCGAATAGAAGACGGGACAAGGCTTTTGAGGAGGTTAGCCCGCCACCGCAGCGCTGGCCAGATCGCCGGCAAAGCGGACCAGGCGGGTGGCGGCTTCGGCGAAGGCGTCGTCGGGAAGGGTCAGGGCCACGCGGATATGGCCCGCCCCCGCTTGGCCGAAGCTTTCCCCGGGCATGACCGCGATCCGTTCGGCGTCCAACAATCGGCCCGCGAACTCCTTGCCCGACAGCCCCGTCGCGCGGATATCCAGCATCGCATACATCGCCCCCGCCGCGGGTGCAGCCCGGATCACCTGCTGGCCCGCAAGAAGCTTGGCCAGCATGTCCCGGCGGCGGCGGAAGGGCGCGCCGATCTCGGCCTCGAACTCCGGTCCAAGGGAAAGCGCGTGGAGCCCCGCCTCCTGAATGTACCCCGGCACGCCATAGGTCGTGTGGGTGGCGAGCGTGATCAGATGCCCGACCATCTCTTCGGGCCCCGCGACCCAACCAAGGCGGGAACCGGTCATCGCGTGGCTTTTCGAGAGCGACCCAACAAGCAACGTCCGATCGGCCATGCCGGGAAGCGCCCTTGGGCTCAGATGCGTGCCGTCCCAGACTTGCGTGTCATAGACCTCATCCGAGATCAGCCAGAGATCATGAGCCTCCGCCGCCTGGGCGATGCCGCGGATCGTCTCTTCGGAATAGACCACGCCGGTTGGGTTGTTGGGGCTGTTGACGAGCAAGCTGCGCGCGCCTTTTGCGGCGGCCATCAGTGCCTCTTTCCTTGGCTGAAACCCATCTTCGGGCCGGGCCGCGACGGGCACCGCAACGGCGCCAACCGCGCGGATCGTGCCGGGATAGGTCGCGTAGTAGGGGTCGATATAGAGCGCCCGATCGCCGTCATCGCAGGCCGCGTGATGGGCGGCGAAAAGTGCCGCCTGGCCCCCGGGCGTGATCAGGACATTGTCGCGTTTCGTGGGCACCCCGGTCCGCTCGGCCAAACGCGCCGCGACCGCGTCGCGCAGCGCCGGGATGCCAGGGACAATCGCGTAACCTGTATGCCCCGCGCGCGCCGAAGCCTCCATCGCGTCCAGAATACGCGGATCGGTGCGGATGTCGTGCTCACCGATGGTAAGTTCCAGCACCGGCTCGCCCGCCGCCTTCATCGCCCGGGCGCGATAGAAGAGGCCCCAGCCATCATCGCCGGCGCCGGTCAAATTGCGAATACGGGTGGAGGGGAGCATCGGGGCCTCGGCAGACGGTGGGAGATCATCGCCGCCAGATGGGCATGGGCGCGCGGCCTTGGCAAGGGGCGTCAGGCCGGTGGCGTGTTAGAAGGCGGCAGATCGGTCTGGCCGGTCTTGGGAGGGGGAATGGAACGCCTCGGCTCCATGCCGGGCTTGATCTGACCCTGGCGCCGGGCTATGCACGCTCCATGACTGGTCAAACGGCGCAGATTTGCGGGATTTGTATTCCCTCCTGACATTTGTCGGCGGGCCGGTCTTCTTATTGTTTTCCTAAACTATCGAAGCTGCTAGGCCCGCCCGCGGGAAAGATGCGCGTGCGAGAAGGCGAAAGATGATGGTCGAGATTCGGCTGAGGAACACCAAGACCCGTAAGGTGGAGCTGTTTGAACCGCTCGACCCTGAAAACGTGCGGATGTATGTCTGTGGGCCCACCGTCTATGACCGCGCGCATCTTGGCAATGCCCGGCCTGTCGTGGTGTTCGATGTGCTTTATCGGCTGCTGGCCCATGTCTATGGGCCGGACCATGTCACCTATGTCCGGAACTTCACGGATGTGGACGACCGGATCAACGAGACAGCGCAGAAGCGGAAAGCCGCGGGCGCCGAGGGCACGCTTGAAGAGCTGATCCGTGACCGCTCCGACGAGACGATCCGTTGGTATCGGGAGGATATGGCGGCGCTCGGCACGCTGACCCCGACGCATGAGCCGCGGGCGACGGAGTTCATTGGCCCGATGGTGGCGATGATTACCGATTTGATTGGCAAAGGGCATGCCTATGAGGCGGAGGGCCATGTGCTGTTTTCCGTGGATAGCTGGAAGGATCAGTACGGCAAGCTCTCGGGTCGCTCGGTGGATGACATGATCGCAGGTGCCCGGGTGGAGGTGGCGCCTTACAAGAAGAACCCGATGGATTTTGTGCTCTGGAAACCATCCAGCGACGATCTGCCGGGGTGGGAGAGCCCGTGGGGCCGGGGACGCCCCGGCTGGCATATCGAATGCTCGGCCATGAGCCACGCGCTGTTGGGCGAGAGTTTCGACATCCATGGCGGCGGGATTGATCTGCAATTCCCGCATCATGAGAATGAGATTGCTCAAAGCTGCTGCGCACATCCCGAAGGCGAGTTTGCGCGATTCTGGATGCATAACGAGATGTTGCAGGTCGAGGGCAAGAAGATGTCCAAAAGCTTGGGCAATTTCTTCACGGTGCGGGATTTGTTGGATCAGGGTGTGCCGGGGGAGGTGATCCGGTTTGTGTTCCTCCAAACGCATTATTCGAAGCCGATGGATTGGACGGAGAAGAAGCGGGACGAGGCGGAGCGGGCGCTGAAACGTTGGCGTAGTCTGACACTTGGCGCGCAGCCCGGATCAATCGATAATGGCGTGCTCTCTGCTTTAAGGGATGATTTGAACTCCGCAGGAGCGATCTCGGCGCTGTTCGCATTGGAGGAATCCGGACGCACCGATGATCTACTCGCCTCGGCGCGGTTGATCGGCTTGCTGACGGATGAATTGTCCGATTGGGCATGGCGCAAGCAGACAACCGTCGCAGGCGCGGTGCAATTCGTGGGCGTCGGCGACAATAAGCACGCCTCGCTAGCAATCGAGGTAGCGCGGATATGGCAGACCCTGCGGGCAGACAAGAACTACTCTGAAGCCGATCGTGTACGTGAAACAGCATTGGCCGCGGGTTTGGAATTGCGTGCCGTGAAGGACGCCGTGCAGGCCGAGGCGTCTGGCGCAATAGATCGAGAAAAGCTGGAGGGGCTGCTTTGAAACTCCTGAGGATGCGGCTTGTCCTGCTACACTGCCGCTGCGGGGCAAGCTCTGCCCAAAATCCGGTCACGCCGACCACGTTTTGTCGCGAGGCCATCCAGCCCGCGTCAGTCGGAGTTGAAGAATGACCCGTGACCGCCTCACTCTCTACGACACCACCCTCCGCGACGGGCAGCAAACCCAAGGGGTGCAGTTCTCAACCCCTGAGAAAATCCGCATCGCCGAGGCGCTCGACACCCTTGGCCTCGATTACATTGAAGGCGGCTGGCCGGGCGCGAACCCCACCGACAGCGCCTTTTTCGACGCCGCGCCGAAGACCCGCGCCAAGATGACCGCCTTTGGCATGACCAAACGCAGCGGGCGCTCGGCGGAGAATGATGAAGTCCTGGCAGCGGTCATGAACGCCGGCACCGACACCGTTTGCCTGGTCGGCAAATCCCATGTCTTCCATGTAGAAACCGCCCTTGGCATTTCGCTCGACGAAAACCTGGACAACTTAAGCAAGTCCTTCACTCATCTGACCGCCCAATCCCGCGAAGCGCTTTTCGACGCGGAACATTTCTTCGACGGCTACCGCGCCAATCCCGACTATGCGCTGTCCTGCCTCCACGCCGCGTTGGAGGCCGGGGCGCGATGGGTGGTGCTCTGCGACACCAATGGCGGGACGCTGCCCGACGAGATTCACCGTGTGGTGGGGGAGGTGATGGCCGCAGGCATCCCGGGTGAGAAACTGGGCATCCACACCCATAATGACACCGAAACCGCCGTGGCCGGCAGCCTCGCCGCTGTCGATGCAGGCGCGCGGCAGATTCAAGGCACGCTCAACGGCTTGGGTGAGCGCTGCGGCAATGCCAATCTGACGACGCTGATCCCGACGCTGCTCCTGAAGGAGCCTTATGCCAGCCAGTTTGAAACCGGCGTCCATGTGGAGGCGCTCGACAGCCTGACCCGGATATCCCGGATGCTGGACGACATCCTGAACCGGGTGCCCCATCGCCATGCCCCTTATGTGGGCGCCTCGGCCTTTGCCCATAAGGCCGGGCTCCATGCCAGTGCGATCCTGAAAGACCCGAGCACCTACGAACATGTCGACCCCGCGGTTGTCGGGAACACCCGCATCGTGCCGATGTCGAACCAAGCGGGCCAGTCGAACCTGCGCCGCCGTTTGGCCGAAGCGGGGCTGGAGGTTGCTCGCGATAACCCCGCGCTGCCCGGCATCCTGGATGAGATCAAGGCGCGGGAGGATCAGGGCTATTCCTACGACACCGCGCAAGCGAGTTTCGAACTCCTCGCCCGCCGCGCCTTGGGCCAACTGCCAACGTTCTTCGAGGTGAAGCGTTACAAGGTGACGGTCGAACGGCGGAAAAACAAATACAACAAGACGGTCAGCCTGTCCGAGGCCGTGGTAGTGGTGAAGATCGGTGACCAGAAGATGCTGTCAGTCAGTGAGTCGATGGATGACACGGGCTCGGACCGCGGCCCGGTCAACGCGCTGTCGAAGGCGCTAGCAAAGGACCTCGGGCCTTATCAGCGTTATATCGACGATATCCGCCTGGTCGATTTCAAGGTCCGCATCACGCAAGGGGGGACCGAGGCCGTGACCCGCGTCATCATCGATAGTGAGGATGGGTCCGGGCGGCGATGGTCCACGGTCGGTGTCTCGCCCAATATCGTCGATGCGAGTTTCGAGGCGCTCCTGGACGCCGTCGTCTGGAAGCTGGTCCGCGACGGGGCGCCGGTGTCATGAGGGCAGCCTTTCTTCTTCTGGTGCCGCTTCTTCTGGCGGCCTGTGACCGGCGGGAGGTTGTGGCCATCTGCGCCAGTTTCGGCGATCCGAACGAACAGGTAACAGCCGCGTACCATGCTCAAGACGGCGCGCGCCGCATCCTGATTTTTGATGCCGCCACCGGGCAGACATCGGTCATCCGAGACACCATCGCCCCCCCGATCCTCACCCAACTTTGGCGCGTCGCGGAAACCACCATGCGCGCTTTGCCGGAAGTGGAGGCGTCGCCTTGCGGGCTCAGCACCATCTCGACCGTCACGGTTACGTTTAATGACGGCTCGACCACACGGCGCCAGACGAGTTGCCTTGGCAATGCGCTGGCCCGGGTCACATCCGAGATCCTCGACGCCTCGGAGATGGAGCGCCCGGAAGCAGAGATCGAGGCGGGGCTGTTGAACCAAGGCCCCACCACGATGCCCAACGCTTGCGAGATCCTCTCATGACCGACGAATTGGCCCCACCGGAGTTCTTCCAGCTTCACGCCGATCTGCCCCGCGAAGGCCCGGGCGAGACGGCGGATGTGGCCTGGGTGGCGGAGATTGCAGGGCTCCGGCCCGACGCGCGGATCTGCGACGCGGCCTCTGGCCCCGGCGGAGATATCGGTGCACTTCTTCGTGCAGCCCCAGACGGCCATGTGACCGCGATCGATGCCTATGGGCCGTTTATCGAAGCGGCGGCCGAGCGGTTTCGGGACAATCCGCGGGTGACGCTTCAAACCGGCGATATGGCCGAGTTGACCGGCCCGTTTGACTTCATCTGGTGCGCGGGCGCGGTCTATTTCCTCGGGATCGAACGTGCCCTGACCCTTTGGCGGGATGCGCTTGCGGAGGGTGGGGCGATTGCCTTCTCCGAACCCTGCTTCTTTGTCGATGACCCATCCGAGGGGGCACAAGCCTTCTGGGGTGGCGAAGGTGTCACGGTGGTCAATGCCAAGGGGATCGAGGCGCAGATTGCCGCGGCTGGCTTTGACGTTCTGGCGACGCGCCCGCTCTCCGATGTGGCGTGGGAGGGGTATTATCGCCCGATGGAAGCGCGCGTGGCTCAGCTTCGCCCCGGCGCGGATGCGAACCTGTCAGCGGTTCTGGATGAGGCCGAGGCGGAAATCGCAGGCTGGCGGGCGCATAAGGCCGAGACGGGGTATCTGCTGGCCGTGGTGCGCCCGCGATGAGCCTTCAGGCCTGCGCGCGCCTGGTGGAGCGGGGTGATCCCGACCGGTTTCTGGCCGCGATGGCCGCGCCCCCGCCCGCGCGCGCGGTCTTGTTCCCGCTTTATGCGTTCAATGTGGAGGTGAGCCGCGCGCCCTGGGTCACCGAAGAGCCAATGATCGCCGAGATGCGCCTGCAATTCTGGCGCGATGTGTTGGGCGAGATCGCGGGCGGCAAACCGCCCCGCGCCCATGAGGTGGCGGCCCCGCTGGCGGAGCTTTTGGCGCCGGAGGATGTGCCCGCGCTGGATGCGTTGGTCGCTGCACGGCGGTGGGATGCCTATAAGGACGCGTTTGAGGACCAGGCCCATTTCGACCGCTATCTCGACGCCACAAGCGCCAATCTGATCTGGGTTGCGGCCCGGCATCTGGGGGCAAGCGCAGAGGCAGAAGCTCCAATCCGGGCCTATGGATTTGCAGCCGGTCTTGCTGGGTTCCTCCGCGCAATCCCGGAATTGGAGGCGCGGGGGCGGGTACCTCTGTTGGATGGCACGCCCCAAGGCGTCCGCGACTTGGCTAGCCGTGGGCTCGCCGCTTTGGCGGAGGCGCGCGCCGCGCGGGGCAAGGTGTCGAAATCAGCCGTGCCGGCGCTTTTTGCCGGGTGGCGGGCGGAGGCCACGCTGAAAGCGGCGCGCGATGTGCCGGAGCGGGTGATCGAGGGCAAGCTCGACGAGAGTGAATTTGCCCGGCGGGGGCGGCTGATCTGGGTGTCGATGACAAGGCGGTGGTGAGGCACCGTGCGCCCGTCCGCTCCTGCCTGTCTTTGCTTCCCAAATACTCCCGCCGGAGGCGCCGAAGATGCACGTCCTGCACCGGTGGAGATTAGTTGGGAACCGAGCTAGGCCCCGGGTTTGACCAAGCGAATTACTCCGCGTCTTGATCTATGCCAGCTCTTCCTTCGGCCGCAGCGCCAGCCAAATCAGCGCGCCTCCCGCAAGCGCCAGAAACGGCACCATGGCGATATTGACCGCGGTCCAGCCCGCCACCACGTCGCCGCCGCCGCTATTGATCAGGAAGCCGGAGCTGAAAGACGCAATGGTCACGCAGCCGAAGACCAGGAAGTCATTCATACCTTGGACGCGGCCCCGTTCCTCCGGCGCGTGGGATTCGCTCAGAAGCGCCGTGGCGCCGATGAAGCCGAAATTCCAGCCGATCCCGAGAAGGACAAGCGCGCCGAAGAACTGATAAAGCTCCACGCCCGTGAGGGCCACGCCGCCCGCCGCGGCTAGAAGGAACAGGCCAATCGCGACGATCCGCATCGCCCCGAACCGTGCGATGAGGTGCCCAGTGAAGAAAGACGGCGCAAACATTGCGATCACATGGGCCGAGACGATGTCCGCGGCGTTCGCCGTGGAGAAACCACAGCCGACCACGGCCAAAGGCGTCGAGGTCATCATCAGGTTCATCAGCGCGTAAGAGACCATGCCGCAGATGATCGCGACGGCAATCCTGGGGTCGCGCAACAGCTCGCGCCGACTCCGCCCCGCCGCCGCCCCCGGTTTCGGTTGTGGCGGTTTCGGCAGGTCGAGGAAGAAAAACAGGCACATGCCGATGAGGTTGAGGACCAGCGCAATCGCGTAGGTGCCGATGAAGGGCACCACCGTCAGATCCGTTGTCACCTTCACCAATTGCGGACCGATCAGCGCCGAGATCAGCCCGCCTGCCATGACATAAGAAATTGCCTTGGGCCGAAACTCGGCTGAGGCCGCATCGGCAGCGGCAAAGCGATAGAAGCCTTGGGCCGACATATAGATACCGGTGAGGTAGGAGCCGAAAAGGAACACACCGAAATGGTCGATATAAAGCCCGGTTGCCGCGATGATCGAGCCAATGGCCCCACCGATTGCGCCAACGAAGAAACCCGTCTTCCGCCCAAACCGCTGCATAACTGCCGAAAGCCAGGGCGCTGTGGTCATTGAGCCAAAGACAATCAGTGAGATCGGCAAGGTGGCGAGCGCGGGGCTGGGCGCAATCATCAACCCCGCAAGCCCGCCGATCACGAAGATCATGGTGATCTGGCTGCCCAGAAGCGCTTGGGCCGCGACCAGAACCGCGACATTGCGCTTGGCGCGGGCGTCGTCGATATAAGGCTCAGGCGCTGCGATCTCGGTCATGGGCTCCGTGCTAACGCAGGGGCTTGGGAGGGTCCAGCGCGAAAGCGCCGGGATGGGGCCCGTGGATGTGACGGGTGGGAGG
>JANQNZ010000138.1 GCA_028279315.1 Rhodophyticola sp.
GGATGTGGATTACAAGAAGCTGAGCTTGGAGCGGCTGGTCGTGGCCCCGGCAGAGGCTGAGGTCGACGAGGCCTTAGGCCGGATCGCCGAGACCGCGCAAAACTTCGCGACGAAGAAAGGCAAGGCGGCCAAAGGCGATCAGGTGGTGATCGACTTCCTGGGCAAGGTCGATGGTGAGGCCTTCGAAGGCGGTGCTGCGGAGGATTATCCGCTGGTCCTGGGCTCCGACAGCTTCATCCCGGGCTTCGAGGATCAGTTGATCGGCACCAAGGCGGGGGAAGAGAAGGATGTCGAGGTGTCGTTCCCCGAGGAATACCAGGCCGAGCATCTCGCGGGCAAAGCCGCCGTTTTTGAGTGCGCGGTCAAAGAGGTGAAAAAGCCGGTCCCGGCCGAGATCGACGATGAATTGGCCAAGCAATATGGCGCCGAGGACCTCGCCGCGCTGAAAGGCCAGATCGAAGAGCGTTTGAAGGCGGAATATTCCGGCGCCGCGCGTCAGGTTTTGAAGCGCCAGTTGCTCGACCAATTGGATGAGCAGGTGAAGTTTGAGCTTCCACCGTCCTTGGTCGATGCCGAGGCGGGGCAGATCGCGCATCAGCTTTGGCATGAGGAAAACCCCGATGTCGAAGGCCATGATCACCCAGAGATCGAGCCGACGGATGAGCATAAGACGCTGGCGGAGCGTCGGGTGCGCTTGGGCCTACTTCTGGCAGAGTTGGGGCAGAAGAACGACGTGCAAGTCTCCGATGCTGAGATGACCCAGGCAATCATGACCCAAGCTCGGCAATATCCGGGCCAGGAACGCCAGTTCTTCGAGTTCATCCAACAAAACCAGGCCGCACAGCAACAGATCCGCGCGCCGCTTTTCGAAGACAAAGTCGTGGATTTCGTCTTTGAAATGGCGGCGGTTGAGGAGAAAGACGTCTCCAAGGACGACCTGCAAAAGGCTGTCGAGGCGCTGGAAGACGAGGCTTAAGCCCAAGTCGGCTCACCCGACGCCAGGATCGCGTTCCCGAGAATTTCGGCCGCGCTTGAGCAGGAGCGGCAGCGAACCCCTTCCTTCTGTGCCCCCACCCGGACTCAAGCCGAAGGCGCCGGGCATCGCCAGGCCGTCCCGCGGCCTGGCGATTTGGTTGATGCTGGGTGCTGAGATTTGAGCGGGGCCGGATTTGGCTAAGATAAAGCGCCGTCGTTCGATGGTCGGATCGCCAGTCCCCGGCCTGTCGATGCCCGGCTCATGTTGCGCTTGCGGCTGCACCCGTTGGGGTGGGGTTCTTGTTTCGACTTGGTGCCATCAGCAGTTGGATGAGAAAGCGCTGCGACCAGGGGCTGATACACCGCCAGCCCCTTTTTATTGGCCTTTGTCCAGCTCCGCGTCCTTGCCGGCGTCCTCCGCCTTGGCCGCCTCTTCAACCTTCGGTGGCTTCGCCTTGGTTTCCTGGAGCCATTTGATCCGCGCAACCAGATACCCGAAAGAGGCGGTGGCGAAGGAATCGTCGGTCTCAATCACGTCGGCATAGCGGCCCACCTTGTCCGGCGTGGAATAGATCGCAAAGCGCATGGCCTCTCCGATCTTCGCGACCCGGTTATTGGCCGACACACCAACCTTCACGCCGTCCTTCAGGGTGTAAAACAGATAAAGCCCGCCGCGTTTTTCATCCTCGCGTGTGATATCCGACAAGATCAGATCATAGCGGTATCCGTTGGAGAGCCGATCGATCGCCTCTGCCGTGCTGGGGACCTGGTCGATGGTGTTGCCAAGGCGCGTGATCACCGCCTTCTCGAACAGGATGATGTCGGTGTCGTCCGTCACCCAAAGGATCGCCAAAGGTTTGGTGGGCGGGGCGGGGAGCGGCTTGCCGCCCGAGAACACGTTGCGTTCTTGGGCCATGCCCTGCATCCGGTTGCCGACCATATCGATGACCTGGGATTGCACGTCTTGCAGCAATTGGCTCACTTTCTGGGCCGCGGATTTGACCGAGACCGAGGCGTCGCCCACGGTCAAAGACAACTCACTGATCGCCTCGCGCCGGCGCCAGATGAAGAGCGCCATGCCAATCCAGGTAAGGATCAGAAGGATGGTCAGGGTCAGCGTCGCAAAGGCGCCCGCATTGTCGAACACTGCCAAAAGCTCTGGCGGGTCAAAAACCGGGCGGCCCTCAAGGGTTTCAACCCGCTCGGTCAATTCGCAGATCTGGCGGGCCGTGAAATCTTCGTGGGTGGTGCAAAGGGTCATGGCAAAAAGAACCTAAAGAAAATCGGGTAGGCGCAGCCTAGGCCCGCTTCGCGCGGGACGTCAAATCGCGGTGGCCCCAGTGATTTGACGCGATTTGCCGGCGCGAGAACCCGGACTGAGAGCGAAAATCATTAGGCATTGAGCCGGACTCTGACTTACCTTTGGTACAGGGCGCTTCCGTGCCGCCGCGATCGTGCCCGGTTCGACGGTTTTGGATGGCGGTCGCCCCTTGGGGGCAGCCCCGAGGCGGTGTTTTTGAATAACACGACGTGGTGCGTGCAAGAATGAGGGGCGTTTTTAGCCTCGGCCACAGATTCAGGAGGGTACTTGGATGCGTGTCTTACTAGCCAGTTTCTTTCTATTGATCAGTTCCGCTTTCGCAGCGATGGCCTGCCCAGCTTACCAGTTGGCGACAGGGTCTTTCACCTATACCGGCGACGATCTCTACACGCCGACGAGCTTTGGCGTGCAGGCCGGGGGGCAGAACAGCCTTGTCAATTGCGGGCTGGGGCAGTTGGGATCGGGGCAGTTTCGGTCCGCGCCGGATTATTCCTTTGATCTGAGCGGGATGGACCCGTACCGCCTGGTTATTGATGTCGACAGCCAATGTGATGCCGCGCTGTTGGTGAACACGGCCACGGGTCAGTGGTATTTCGACGATGACAGCAACGGCAATCTCGATCCCAGGATCGAGCTGAACAATGCCAGCGACACCAATGGCCGCGTGGATGTCTGGGTCGGCACCTTTGCGGGCGGGGCCTGTAGCGCGCAATTGACGCTAGAGACCTTCTTCAACCAAGCGCCCGCGCCGCAGCCGACGACGCCACAGCAAGCGGGTGGCTGCCCCACCTGGAACCTGCAAGGCGCCCAGATCACCGTGACCGGGGATCAGCTTTACAGCCCGCAGCGCTATGGCGTTGTGGCCCAAGGCGGCGCAACGCCCGAGGCTTGTGGTTTGCCGGGCACCGGGTTTTTCACCGACGCCCCGCAATACTCCTTCTATCTGAGTGGGATGGATCAATACCGGCTGGCTGTTGAGGTCGTCGCCGATTGCGATACCACGCTTCTGGTCAACACTGCTGACACGACCTGGCATTTCGACGATGACAGCAATGGCAACCTGAACCCGCGGCTTGATCTGACCGGGGCGCAGGCGTTGAACGGCCGGGTGGATGTTTGGGTCGGCACTTATAATGGTGGGTCGTGTAACGCGACTTTGGAGTTGGAGACTTGGCTGTCTGGCGCCACGCAGCCGCAACCACAGCCGCAGCCGGTGGGCGGGTGCCCAACCTTCCAGTTGAGCGGGCAGCAGGTGACAATCACCGGTCAGCAGCTTTACAGCCCGCAAGCCTATCAGCTTCAGGCCAGTGGCGCGGCCCCTGTGGGGGGCTGCAATATCGGGGCTGCCGGCTATGCCAACGCGGCGCCGCATTACACGTTTTTCCTCAGCGGGATGGATCAGTACCGTTTGGCGATTGACGTGAACAGCCAATGCGACTCGACGCTCATCGTGAACACCGCCAACGGGCAGTGGTTCTTCGATGATGACAGCAACGGCAATCTGGACCCTCGGATCGACCTGCGCGGCGCAAATTTGCTGAATGGTCGGGTGGATGTTTGGGTTGGCACCTTCGGCGGAAACGCCTGCCCCGCAACTCTGAATATGGAGACCTGGCTGAACTAAGCCAGGGGTCAACAGCCTGATCTAAAAACGAAAACCGCGCCTGAAAGGCGCGGTTTTCTCTTTTTGTCGATGGCTGAGACGCTTACGCGGTCTCGTCGTCGCCCTCGTCAGCGTCCGCCTCGGGCGCGGCATCCTCGGCCTCATCCGCGACGTCGCCGTCCGGCGCCACTTCGGCTTCCAGCTCATCCAGTTGCGCGGCGCCGATATCGTCGAAGAGTTCCGCGATCTCAAATTCTGCCGCGGCCTCTTCCTCAGCAGCCAGATCTTGGATCGACTTGCCGGAGGCTTGCAATTCCGCCTCTTCGGTTGAGCGGGCGACGTTCAGCGTGATGTCGACCTCAACCTCAGGGTGCAGGATCACATGGACAATGTGGAGGCCCAGTTCCTTGATAGGGCGGGCCAGCGCGACTTGTTTCCGGTCAAGCGAGAACCCGGCCTCGGTTGCGGCCTCGGCGGCGTCACGCGTGGTGACGGAGCCATAAAGCGCGCCCGCGTCAGAGGCGGAGCGGATCACCACAAATTGCTGCCCGTCAAGCTTTGCGGCCAGGTTGTCGGCCTCACCCTTGGTTTCCAGATTGCGCGCTTCAAGCTGCGCTTTCTGGGTCTCAAAGGCTTTGAGGTTCGTCTCATTCGCGCGCAGCGCCTTTTTCTGCGGCAACAGATAGTTGCGGGCGTAACCGTCTTTGACGGTCACGACCTCGCCCATCTGGCCCAGTTTGGCCACGCGTTCCAGAAGGATCACATCCATTGGTTGATCTCCTTACTTCACGGCATAAGGCAGAAGGGCCAGGAACCGGGCGCGTTTGATGGCCTGGGCCAGTTTGCGCTGGTTCTTGGCGCCGACCGCGGTGATGCGGCTGGGCACGATCTTGCCGCGCTCTGAGATGTAGCGCTGGAGAAGACGGGTGTCTTTATAGTCGATCTTCGGCGCGTTCTCACCCTCAAACGGGTCGGATTTGCGGCGGCGGAAAAACGGTTTGGCAGCCATGGATCAGCCCTCCCTCTTACCGGCGCTCGCGGCGGTCGCCGCGCTCGTCACGTTTCTGCATCTGGACCGAAGGGCCCTCGTCATGGGCGTCGACCTTGATCGTCAGAACCCGCATCACATCGTCATGGAGGCGCATCAGACGCTCCATCTCCTGCACGGCCGGCGCGGGCGCGTCTGTGCGAAGGTACGCGTAATGCCCTTTGCGGTTCTTGTTGATCTTATAGGCCATGGTTTTGACACCCCAATATTCGGTGTCCACAACCGTCCCGCCATTGTCGTTCAAAACGGTGCCGAAATGCTCAATCAGGCCTTCGGCTTGCGTGTTGGAAAGATCCTGACGCGCAATCATCACATGCTCGTAAAGCGGCATGTCCACTCCAGTTCTGTCTCAAGCGTGTTTCAAAGATCAGGGATCACCCTCCGCCCCCTGATCACGAGAGGCCACGCCGGTCAAAAGCTTCGGCGGAGGACGTCGGCCTTATACAGGCCTTGGGGCCCGATGCAAGCCTGGTTTTTCGGCGGGATTCTGCCGGATTTGAGGCTCGTGCAGCCATGCACACAAGCTGTTGACCGCCAACGGATTGCCTTTGCGCGGAATTGGGCGAGGTTAAGGACATATGTGACCGTTTCCGACAGGGAGTACCCAGACTCATGAAACGCCTTCTCACCTCCGCCGCGGCCTTGGCCGTTTTAACCGCAACCCCCGCCTTGGCCGATGCCGAGCTTTATCGCCTGGACGCCTCGCACAGTCAGATCGTCTTTAGCTGGGACCATCTGGGCCTGAGTACGACCTATGGCATGTTCTCAGGCTTCGAAGGCGAGATCATGTTCGATGCGGATGATCCGGCGAATTCTTCGGTTTCGGTCTCGATGCCCACAACCTCGATGTTCACTGGGTGGGAGCAGCGGGACGCGCATCTCTTGAGCGATGATTTCTTCGCGGCCGCCGAAGGCGACGTGATCAGCTTTGAATCGACCGGGATCGAGGTGACGGGCGAAGACACGGCCGCGATCACCGGGAACCTGACAATTGGCGGGGAGACCGTGGAAGTTGTGCTCGAGACGGAGCTGAACGCCGCAGGCCCAAGCCCGCTGCCTCAGATGAACGGCGCTTTGGTGGCCGGGTTCGATGCCACGGCGACGCTGAGCCGGACGGCCTTTGGCCTGGGCGCCTTCACGCCGTTTGTGGGTGATGAGGTGACGGTGAATATCTCCATCGAGGCGATCCGCGCGGCGGATATGGAAGGGTAAAGCATCCAAATCCCCCCGGTTCGGGGCACTCACGGGATGCGATGGGCCGCCTTCAGATTTGAGGGCGGCCTTTTTTGCGTGGGCACAATTCACCACCGAACCACCGTCATTCTGCTTCCCCTGCCCGAATAGTGCGCCGAAGGCGCCGGGCATCGCCAGGCCGTCCCGCGGCCTGGCGATTTGGTTGAGTCTGGGTACTGAGATTGGAGCGAGGCCGGATTTGGTGGGGATAAAGCACTGCCGGCCAACCGGCGGATCGCCAGTCCCCGGCCTGCCGATGCCCGGCTCTGGTTCGCGCTTGGGGGAAATCGACCGAGCGGATGCGCAACTTATCCTGAATTAACCACCATCCCTTGTCGCTGTCAGGCTCATCGAAACCTCAACCGGAAATCCAACACTGGCCTCATCGGGATAGCTTGGCCCCATCCCGAACTCGCGGCGGTCGAGCGTGACCTGGCCCGTGGCGGTGGCGGTCTCGCCCTCGATCTCCAATGTGAAGGGCAAGGTCACGGGCACCGCTTGGCCAACCAGCGTGAGCGTGCCGTCGACGACGTAGCCGCCCGCCTCATTGGCAAGGATCGGGCCGGTGAACTCCGCTGTTGGGAAGGCGTCGGCGTTGAAGAACTCTGCATCGAGCGCTTGGGTTGTGACCCCGCCCAAACTGAGCGTCGGGACGGCGATAACGACGGTGACCTCTCCATGGACCCCATCGGCGGCGGTTTCGGAGAAGCTGATCTGGGCGGTCCAATCGCTGAACCCCCCGGTGACCGCGCTGCCCAGTTGCAAGACTGTGATCTCAACTGCACCCTCTTGCACCACCCAATCCGATTGCACCTCGGCCAATTGCGGGACCGCGCTCTCCCGGTCACCGGTCAGGCCAAGCGCCGTGCCGCCTGCAAGGGCCAGGGCCCAAATCACGCCTGCGATGAGGATTGGGCGGCGATGGGCGTTGCCGGTCGCCTCTGGCAGATCGGCGGGCAAGGCCGGTTGACCCGGCAGCATCCGCTTCAGCGTCGCATCGCGGTCGACAAAATGGTGTTTCAGCGCGCCCGCGATATGGAGGAGGATCGCGGCGCCCAAAAGCTTGGTGAACAGCCAATGCCAGGCGGCGAAGAACTTCGCGACCGGCTCGGATTCCGGAACAAACGGCAGGGTTTGGCCAAAAGGCCACCAGATCGGCGCAAAGCCTGTGGTTGCCGCATGGTGCAGCCAGCCGGAGAGCGGGACAATCACCAAGCTGACATAGAGGAGCCAATGGGTGACCTCCGCCGCTGTGGTCTGCCAATGCCCCGCGGGTGTCAGGAGCCGCGGGCGCGGTTGGATCATCGCCCAAAGAATGCGGATCAGCGCGACGAAGAAGGCGCTGAGGCCCAAGGTCTTGTGGATCGAGAAGAGCGTGGCCTTCACCGCCAGGGTCTCGGAGGTGTCATAGGGCCACTGATTGGCGATCAGCCCAAGGGGCATCGCGGTCAGGATCAGAAGCGCGGTCAGCCAATGCAGGGTCTTGGCGACCGAGCCAAAGCTTAAGTCCGTATTGCCAAGGCCGGGGCGGCGGGCGGGATCGGTGGCCGACATGGGGGATCCTCTTTCGTCATCTCGCGAGGGGCGGTGAACTCTGGCCTTCAAATTAGCCGCCCAACCCAAACCTGCAACGCACACAGCCTGTTCGCAATTGCGAAGCGGGGCCGCTTGCGATAGCCCCGTGGCCATTGACCGATCAAGACCGCGAGGAATTGCCGATGGCCCGAGCCTTCATCTTCCCTGGACAAGGGGCGCAGACGATTGGGATGGGGCGCGATTTGGCCGAGGCCTATCCTGAGGCGAAAGCGGTGTTTGAGGAGGTGGACGAAGCTTTGGGGGAGGGTTTGAGCGGGCTGATCTGGGAGGGTGAGATCGAAGAACTGACGCTCACCAAGAACGCGCAACCGGCGCTGATGGCGACCTCGATGGCCGCGATGGCGGCGTTGAAGGCGGAAGGGGTGGAGGTGACCGCGGCCGGTTTCGTGGCGGGGCATTCCTTGGGCGAATACTCAGCACTTTGCGCGGCGGGCGCGATCAGCCTGTCGGATACGGCGCGGTTGCTGCGGCTCAGGGGCGACGCGATGCAAGAGGCGGTGCCGGCGGGTGAAGGCGCGATGGCCGCCCTTCTGGGCCTCGATTTCGAGACGGTGATCGCGGTGGCGAAGGAAGCGGCTGAGGATCAGGTTTGTGCGGCGGCCAATGACAATGACCCGGGCCAAGTTGTGGTCTCAGGCCACCGGGCGGCGGTGATGCGGGCGGTGGAGATCGCGAAGGAGAAAGGCGCGAAGCGGGCGGTGATGCTGCCGGTCAGCGCGCCGTTCCATTG
>JANQNZ010000130.1 GCA_028279315.1 Rhodophyticola sp.
TCCCCGGCCTGTCGCTGCCCGGCTCCTGTTGCGTTTGGGGCGATACCGGTTTGGCGGGTGGCGTCGGTCCAATGTACCGCCAAGTTGCCGAGATACTCCGTAGGGCGGGACTTGTCCCGCCATGGCTCCGGCGGATCGTCCTAATGCGGCGGGACAAGTCCCGCCCTACGCGTGGCAAAGCGGTCAATGCCAGTTTTCAGGCTGCCTTTGGCCTAACGCCCCTCTCCCCGCTCCACCAAAAGCACGTTCATCAGATCGGCCACCGATTTCGCCTCAGCCCCTGAGGTCACGCCACCCACCATCAACGTGCGTTTGTGCCGCCACCAAAGACCCGGGACATAGATGAAATCTGGCGCCGGCTCTTTCAGGCGGACCAGAAAGCCGTTCGAGGGCTTGAACGCGAAGAAGCCTCGGTCAACCGACGCGACATTCTCTATCCGGCAAAGGATGCGGCCGCCGGTCTCGCGCAATTCCTCCCGCGTCAGTTCCAGGGGAATGCTTGTCACCTCCCAAAGCCGCCAGGAGAGATAGAGAAACCCCGCCCCAAGCGCGATCAGGAACAGAAGCCACCCAATCGCGGCGGGCGGTGTGGTGCTGGCGATATAGATCAGGGTCATCCCCAAGACCCCAAGAATACCCGTCGCCACCACGCGCCGCGCGGGTTTCGGGCCGATCCGTCCTATCACCTCTTCTGTCATCGCGGGGGCGGTGCCTTAACTGTTGCAGGCGCTGCCATAGCGGGTTCGGGTTGGGAATGCGAGGGGGCCCGGCGTCAGCCGCGGGTGGGCGTGACCTCGGCCCCCGGTTCCTCGGGTTCATCATCGGCCATCTCCGCCGGGAAGCCCGGGGCGCGGATGTCGAGGCCCGTGACCTCTTCCAGCCGTTTGATGATGTTGGGCGAGAGTTCGCGTGCGCCGAACCGCGCGATCCCGTCTTGGAAAATCTCGATCAGAAGCGGGTTCAGGTCCAAGGGCACGCCCGCCCGATCCGCAACCTCCTGAAACAGGCCAATATCCTTGGCCACCAGATCCATCGTGAAGCTGATATCGCGGGAGCCGTTCAGGATCACCTGGCTTTCGGTTTCATGCACGAAACTGGTGCCTGAGGAGATGCGGATCGCCTCATAGGCGGTGCCCAGGTCCAGCCCCGCGCCTTTGGCCACCGTCAGCGCCTCGGCGCAGCTGACCAGATTTGCGGTGGCGAGGTAATTGGTGATGACCTTGAGGATGCTAGCCGAGCCCAAAGGTCCGGTATGCAGAACCCGGCGCCCCATCGTGGTCAGAAGTGGCAGGACCTGCTCAAACACCGCCCGGTCGCAGCCTGCGAAGATCGAGATATTGCCCGTCGCCGCCCGGTGACAGCCGCCCGAGACCGGGCAATCCACGCCATGGCCGCCCGCCGCTTCGATCTTGGCGGCGAGGCGGGTGACCTCTTCGGCGTCAGTTGTGCTCATCTCCAGCCAGGTCTGGCCGGGTTGGAGTGCGCTTAGGATGCCGTTCTCGCCTTCAACCACCGCCGCTGAGATCGTGGGATGCGGCAGGCAGGTGATCACCACATCGACCTGGCCCATCATCTCCGCCGGGCTGTCAGCCTGGTCTGCGCCTTCAGTCCCCATCTCGGCCACCTTGGCGGCGTCGAGGTCGTGCACGGTCAGCGGCACCCCGTTCCGAAGCAGCGTCCGGGACAGTTTGCCGCCGACATTCCCAAGCCCAATGAAGCCTACGCGCATGATCGCCCCCCTCATCTGTCTTTGGGTCAGAATGGCGGCAGCCCCGGCGTGGTCGCGCCCAAATGCGACCTCTGCGCCCCCGCACAGGGCCGGTTCGGACCTGCCGGATTGCTGAACGCGCGCGGCGGTCCATATCGTCCCCATAGACAGAATGGAGGCCGCCGCCCATGTCCATCCGCCCGATCCTTGAGACCCGTCAAGCCATGCCGACGATGGAAGGCGCGGGCGTGCATCTGCACCGCGCCTTTGGCTTCCAGGACCCAACCGAACTGGACCCGTTCCTGCTCTTCGATGATTTCCGCAACGACCGGCCCGAGGATTACCTGAAAGGCTTCCCCTGGCATCCCCATCGCGGGATCGAGACGATCACCTATGTCCTCGCGGGCTCTGTCGAGCATGGCGATAGCCTGGGCAATACCGGGAAACTGGGCGCGGGCGATGTGCAATGGATGACGGCGGGGTCCGGCATCCTGCATCAGGAGATGCCGCTTGGGAACGCGAAGGGCCAGATGCATGGGTTCCAGCTTTGGGGCAATCTGCCCTCCAGCCTGAAGATGACGGCGCCGCGCTATCAGGATGTGAAGGGCAGCGAGATCCCCGAGGTTGTCGACGATGACGGCACCACGGTGCGTGTGATCGTCGGTGAATTCTGGGGCAAGACCGGCCCGGTTGATGGCATCGCCGCCGAGCCGCAATATCTGGACGTCTCGGTGCCTGCGGGTGTGACAAAGACCTTCAAGATCGACACTTATCGCCGGGCCTTTGCCTATGTTTTCGAGGGTGCGGGCGCATTCGCCGATGCCAGCCAGCCGACCGGCGTGCTGTTGGAAAAAGAGGTGATGGGGCAAGAGGTGAATATCCGTGACCTCTCTGGCGACCGGACGTTGATCCGCTTTGGCACCGGCGATGAAGTGACTGTGCAGGCCGGGCCGGATGGGGTGCGGTTTCTGCTGATTTCAGGCGCGCCAATTGAGGAGCCGGTCGCCTGGCATGGGCCAATTGTGATGAACACGCAGGATGAGTTGCGCCAGGCGGTGCGGGATCTTCAGAACGGGACCTTCATTCAGCCCACGCACTGACGGGGTCAGACCAGCCCGCGCCAGACCAGAACGGCGATCACCAGGCCCAGGATCACGAAAATCCGAAACCCGATCTCGGCACCCAGAAACGCGCGTTCCCGCGATTTGCGTTTTCCGGCATCGGCGTTTTGCAGATAGAGGCGGATGGTGGCCGCAGCCTCATCCGCCGCTGCCGGGTCGGTTCGGTTGGCGAGTTTTGGATGGGCGATGCGGGCCTCCAGCTCAAAAAGCTGCTCAGCGGCCTGGCGGGCGGGGGCCGGCATCAGGCGCCCGGCGCGGGTGACGGCGGCGCGAAAGCTGCGTGCGCGGATGCCAAGACGGTCGGCGATCAGCATCCGCATCTCTTCCATCAAGTCGCTTAGCCGCTCTGGTGTCATTGGTTCCCAACTAAGTCGTTCCCGGGGCGGAGCATAGCCGGAGAATGCGGCGCCTCAACCCTTCTCCTTCGTGCTCCACACGAGCCGGGCATCGACAGGCCGAGGGCTGGCGATCCAACGGTTGAACCAGAGCGCTTTATGGCGGCCAAGCCCCTCCCCGCTCCGATCTCGATCCCCAGCTTTACCCAATCGCCAGACCGCCTGGGCGGCCTGTCGATGCCCGGCGCCTTCGGCTTGATTCCGGGCAGGGCACGCAGAATGAAGGGTGTTCGGTGCGACTCTGGGTCAGGCGCTGTCTCCGCTCTGCCAAAATCTGTGATTCCTGTTTTCGTCAGAACGCTTTAGAAGGGCGGTCATGCTGGCGACCACTTCATATGGCGACCTAAATAATGGGACTCCGGTTCTGATCGTGCACGGGCTGTTCGGCTCTGCGCGGAATTGGAATGTCATCGCCAAACGCCTGTCGGAGACACGTCCGGTCCTGACCGTCGATATGCGCAACCATGGTGAGAGTTTTCGGGCCGAGACCCAAAGCTATGCCGATATGGCCGGTGACTTGGCCGAGGTGATCGCGGGGCATGGCGGGCAGGCGGATGTGATCGGCCATTCCATGGGGGGCAAGGCGGCGATGGTGCTGGCTTTGACCAAAGGCGCGCTGGTCCGGCGGCTGGTCGTCGCTGATATCGCGCCCGTGGCTTATGGGCATACTCAGGCCCATCTGATCGCCGCGATGCGGGGTGTTGATCTGTCCCTGGTCGAGACGCGGCGCGACGCGGATGCCGCGCTTTCGGCAGCGGTGGCTGAAGAGGGCGTCCGCGCCTTTCTGCTGCAATCCCTTGATGTGAAAGAGAAACGCTGGCGGCTGAACCTGGATGTGCTCGACCGGTACATGGCTGACCTGGTGGGGTGGCCGGGGACAGCGGGCAGCTATGAAGGCCCCACATTGTTCCTCTCAGGCGCCGCATCCGACTATGTGACGCGTGAGGATCGGGAGGGCATCAGAGGGCAGTTCCCCCAGGCCCGGTTCGCGAAGATCCCGGGCGCGGGGCATTGGCTTCATGCGGACAAGCCTTGGGAGTTTGAGGCGGCGGTGGCGACGTTTCTGGATGCCGTGATCACTGGGTAGATCGTCGGTGTGTTTCTATTGGCACGGCTGATTTCGTATGGCCGCCGCCAAAAACACACCTTCTACCTCCCCTGCCCGAATAGCGCCGAAGGCGCCGGGCATCGCTAGGCCGTCCCGCGGCCTGGCGATTTGGTTAAGCTTGGTACTGAGTTCGGAGCGAGGCCGGAATTGGCTGGGATAAAGTGCCGTCGCCCAACCGTTGGATCGCCAGTCCCCGGCCTGTCGATGCCCGGCTTGTGTTGCGCTCGACACGAGGCGGGTTCGGCCGACAGCCTCGGCTCCCCCGAAGCCTATCCCGGCCTAACCGCCTATGCCTACAACTCCCGAATCCGCTTCGCCGCGAACCAAGCCGCTGGAATCGCCAGCAAAAACCCAATGGCGGCCGCCGCGACAATGGGCTGCCAGCCGGCCATCCCCATCGCCAAGACCACCACAACACACGCGCCTGCGATCGACACGCCGGCCATTGTGAACATCAAGAAAAATAAGCGCATGGCTCTTCCCATCCCCGAAAGAACGCGTCCCTGAGGCAGAGGGATAGCCGCCGCGCAGGCCCCCGTCGTTGACATGGATCAGGAACCGCGACGCAGGCCCGTGGTACTCTGTAACAGGTTTATGACAGGCCCTGCGGCGGGAGACGCGGTGGATGATTACCCTAGACGATATCGAAGACATGACCTGCCTAACGCGGGAGGAGATCGCGGCGGTGGCGGAGCATGAGTTGCTGCCCGCGCTCAACGCCTCAGCCCTCGCGGAGCGGATGATGCACCTGCATCATGGCCCGCAGCGCGTGCAGGAGATGATCTGCGACGATATCCGCGCCGCGCTGCACCGGGACGATCTGGACCACGCGCGGGAGTTATTTGTGGTGCTGAACCACTTCATCGAAGCACATCCAGAGGCGGCGCGGGGCGTCTCCTGACCCCATGAGACCCCCCGAGATTTGGTGCCGGCGCGGTCACTGAGTGGTTTTTGTCCACCCACCCACCATATCTTGTTGATCTGCGCGGAAACCCCGTGTATGGCTCGGCCCACAGGTGCACAAGACGCGGTAATGCATTCACTGACGCGGAACGGGGTTCGGAAACGGGCCCCGTTTCCTTTTTTGGCTGAGGGATGTGCAAAAAAGATGAAGGCGTCAGGTGCTCAGACGCGGTCCTCGCATATGTGCCTTGGCAGCACATCCCTGACGCCTTCGAATGAACCATTCCCCCCAGGAGGGCGTCTGGCCCAGTTGCCCCAAATCCGAAGACCTGGTGCAGATGCCACGCACCTGGACCCGAAAGCCCGGTTTCATGGCTGCCACTCCGGTTGCCCGAAAGCCCCCTTCATGGCCGCCGCATCCTGACCCGAAGGCCCCTTTGCGGCCCCGCCTGACTTGGCCCGAAGACCTCGCCTTGCGGTTGCTGCGGTCGAGAAAGTCTTGCGACCCTTTTCCCGCAGCCCCATCGGTTTCCGCCCGAAGGCTTTCCCCGTCTGGATGCCCCTACAACCCCCGAAAGGCCTGCATTGGCGCGCGTCTTGCCCGGTTTGCCCTGGCTCCTCCACTTTGTCCGATCCGAAGATCGTCTTCCGTGGTCTCGCCCTGACCCTCCGATCCGGCGCGTTCCGGTTCAAGCTCAAGTCCCGATCCGGTCCGCTCCAGCTCCTCGAAAGGGGCCTTTCGCGCCCCGCTTGGGGTTGCCCCCTTGCGGTAACAAAACTTTCACAATCCCGCGCGCCGATCCGCAAGCGTGAAGCAGTGCAGCATGAAAATATGTTGTGGATGAAATGGTGGATAGCCATGGGGGTGAGATGGGGGCCGGGCCGAAAACAGATGATTTTGGGCATGCTTGGCGAAGGCGGTTACGTCTTGTGGATGTGCGGGGTGGTTTCTGCACCTGCGAAGGGAATTTTGAGGAGAATCGTGGGGGGAGGGCCGCGTCTGAGGGCCGCCGTCGTGTTGTTCTTCCGGGTGTCGGGAATCACATTGGGGCCGTGGCCAGCCCGCCCTCCGCACCCGGTCGCGACCTGGTGAGCCCGGGGCCTCTCGCAGCCGTTCACGATTGAGCCACCTAACGCGGACGTGCGTTCCCCGTCAGTGGGCGCCCTCCTAGCCTTTTGGGGCAAGAGAAGGAGTCACGCATGACATATGCCTTATGGGCCGCGATGGGGATCACAACCTTGATCATGACGCTGGGCGGGGTGGCGAAGCTGACAGGCTATCCGATGGCCCATGAGGTCTTTGCCCAACTCGGCCTGCCGGGGTGGTTTGTCTATGTCATCGGGGTGTGTGAGTTGGCGGGGGCCGCGGGCCTCTGGTTCCGCCGGACGTCGGTTTTGGCGGCGATGGGGATCGCGGGGATCATGATTGGGGCGATCTATTACCACATGAGCTTTCCACCGCTGCCCGCGGGGATCCCGGCGCTGGTGGTGCTGTTGTCGGCGATTTTTATTGTGAATCGGGGGGGATGGGGGGTGGAGAGGGAGGTGGGGTGAGAGGTTTGGCAACGTTCTCAACTGTTGAAACTACGGACTCCGGTGTGTTGGATTGGCATAGTTCGCATTAGCCGACTTCGGGACGGTATTGTTTTTGTTAGAACCAACGCGACATCATTTGTACGCTAGCGTACAAATGATGTCGCGTTCAGGCTAAAGCACGCTGCGCACGCGCAGCGTGCTTTAGCCTCGGCCAACTTGTCAAGTACAAAAACAACTATAGCCACCCGAAGGTGGCTATAGGACTTGCCGCCTGCTGAGCAGTTCGGCTAATAGCGTTTGCTGACTCAGCATATGGCTACGAGCCATATGAGAGTCAACGAAAAACGGAAAGATCGGGTTAGCGGGTGGTGAAGATTTGCTACATTGACGAGGCAGGTTGCACCGGGACGTTAGATAGCACCACCTCCAATATACAACCCACACTTATCCTTGCCGGGCTGATCGTCGACTATTCGGCGTTGCATCGACTGACAAGCGAACTGATCGATCTAAAGCGGAAGTTCTATCCCAAACTACTTCCATCGCAGGCAACGCAGCTAGACTGGATTCGCACCGAGATAAAGGGAGCGGACTTGAGGCGGCAAGCTTGTTCGCACAGTCGTAACGAAGCTAGGCACGCCATCGGTGTATACGATGAAATCACGCGCATTGTCGACCGGGCGGGTGCTTCGGTTGTCGGTCGTGTCTGGATTAAGGAGGTCGGCAAACCCATGCGCGGGATGTCGGTGTATACCTCATCGATCCAATCGATTTACATGGACTTCCAGAAGTATCTGGCAACGAAGCGGGACTACGGTTTTGTTGTCGCTGACAGTCGATTAAAGCATCTGAATACACAGGTCGCGCACTCCGTCTTTACACAGAAATTCAAAGGTACCGGAGACGTATACGACAGGATTGTGGAGCTGCCAGCATTCTCCCATTCAGATAACCATGCTGGTCTTCAGGTGTCAGATTTGTTGGCATCTGCCTTCGTGACGCCAATCGCCATCAACACCTACTGCGAGGGCTCGTTGACATCTCTTCACGTTCGTCCGAAGTACCATAAGATCAAGACACGGTATCGCATGTGGCTGCGCAACAAGCAGTACAGATACGATGAAGCTAGCGGGAGGACCCGCGGTGGGTTTGTTGTCTCCGACGGATTAAACCAACGCCCAGGCGGAGAGATGTTTCGCTAACTCTCTTGCCGCTCCAATTTCAAAGCTAAAGAGGAGATCAACGACAGCCTCACCCATCCATCTTCAACGCGCTGATGAATGTCGACTTCGTCCTTGCTCCCCTTTCAACCGTGTGGGCCCGCAGACTCTTGCAAGCAAAAGTCGCTTTCGCCCACCGGTCGAAATTCCCGGTCGCGCCTTCAAAACACGGGCGGCCTAGGGCACTTTGCGTTTGACTTGAATCGCAACCCGCTGCCTCTCGCCTACGGCTCGAACGCGGAACGCGATGAGCTTTGCCTCAGATAAAACGCAAAGTGCATTAGCTGTCCATCTTGAGTGCCGAAATAAACGCACTCTGCGGAATCTCGACTTTCCCAAACTGCCGCATCTTCTTCTTACCCGCCTTCTGCTTGTCCAACAACTTCCGCTTCCGCGTCGCGTCCCCGCCGTAACACTTCGCCGTCACGTCCTTGCGGAGCGCCGCCAGCGTTTCCCGCGCGATGATCCGCCCGCCAATCGCCGCCTGGATCGGGATTTTGAACATGTGGCGGGGGATCAGCTCCTTTAGTTTCTCACACATCGCCCGGCCCCGCGCCTCGGCCCGGTCGCGGTGGACCATGATGGAGAGCGCGTCGACCGGCTCGTCATTCACCAGGATCTGCATCTTCACCAAGGCATCCTCGCGATAGCCGATCATCTGATAGTCGAAGCTGGCATAGCCCTTCGTCACCGATTTCAGCCGGTCGTAGAAGTCGAACACCACCTCGTTCAGTGGCAGGTCATAGACCACCATCGCGCGGCTGCCCGCATAGGTCAGGTCCAACTGCACGCCCCGCCGATCCTGGCAGAGTTTCAAGACGTCGCCCAGGTAGTCATCGGGCACCAGGATCGTGGCCTTGATCCGCGGCTCCTCCAGGCGGTCGACATGGGTGAGGTCGGGCATGTCGGCGGGGTTGTGGAGCTCGCGCATGGAGCCGTCGCGCATATAGATGTGGTAGATGACGGACGGCGCGGTGGTGATCAGTTCGATATCGTATTCCCGCTCCAGCCGGTCGCGGATCACCTCTAGATGCAGGAGGCCGAGGAACCCGCAGCGGAAGCCGAAGCCAAGGGCGGCAGAGGTCTCCATCTCATGGCTGAAAGAGGCGTCGTTCAGGGCCAGTTTCTCAATCGCATCGCGCAGGTCTTCGAAGTCGGCGGAGTCCACCGGGAAGAGGCCGCAGAAGACCACCGGTTGGGAGGGTTTGAACCCCGGCAGCGGCTGGTCGGTGCCATGTTTCTCATGGGTGATCGTGTCGCCCACCCGCGTGTCACGGACCTGTTTGATGGAAGCCGTCAGAAACCCGATTTCGCCCGGGCCCAGTTCCGCAATGTCCTGCATGACGGGTTTAAAAACGCCAAGCCGGTCGATGCCATAGGTGCCGCCGGTCGCCATCATGCGGATCTTGTCGCCTTTGCGGATCTTCCCGTCGATCACGCGGATCAGGACGACGACGCCCAGATAGGGGTCGTAATAGCTGTCGACCAGCATGGCTTTCAGGGCTGCGTCGGGGTCGCCCTTGGGCGCGGGCAGGCGTTGGACAATCGCTTCCAGCACGTCGGGGATGCCCAAGCCCGTTTTGGCGGAGATTTCCACCGCATCATGGGCCTCAATCCCGATCACATCCTCGATCTGTTCGCGCACCCGATCCGGCTCCGCCGCGGGCAGGTCGATCTTGTTCAGAACCGGCACGATCTCATGGTCCGCATCGATGGCCTGATAGACATTGGCCAGCGTCTGCGCCTCCACTCCTTGGGAGGCATCGACCACCAGAAGCGAGCCTTCGACGGCCTGCATGGAGCGGCTGACCTCATAGGCGAAATCCACATGGCCGGGCGTGTCGATGAGGTTCAGGATATAGGTTTGGCCGTCTTTCGCAGGGTATTCGATGCGGACGGTGTTGGCTTTGATGGTGATGCCCCGTTCCCGCTCGATATCCATGCTGTCGAGCAACTGCTCCTGCATATCCCGCTCCGCCACCGTGCCGGTCATCTGGATCAGCCGGTCGGCCAGCGTGGATTTCCCATGGTCGATATGGGCGACGATGGAGAAGTTGCGGATGCGGGAGAGGTCGGTCATGGACGGGCCTTGCGCGAGACATGGATCAAGAGCGGGGGATAGCCTAAGCGGGGGCAATGGGGAAGGGCGGTTGGGTCTGCGCGCCCGCGCCCCTTGGCTGCGTAGGTGGCGCGGGCGTCAGGCTCGATATCTGATCTTTCGGGGCTGGCAATGGGTGGGTTGCAAACGTGGATCATAATACATACTATAATGCACATAGAAAAGGACACCCTCATGACCCGCCTTCTGACAAACGAAATCGCCTCGATCACTGAATTGCGGGAGCCGCAGAAGGTGTTGGCGCGGGCGAATGGCAAACCCGTGGCGATCCTGAAGAACTCCAAACCCGTGGCTTATCTGATCCCCGCGGAAGCGGTGGGAGAGCCGGGCGAGACCCGCTATGCGACGGCGGAAGAGGTGTTGGCCATTCTGCGGGATCGTAAGGACGTCGACCAACCCGTTCTCGACTATCTGAAAGACAAATGAGTTGGGTTCTGCTGTCGCCAGAGCAGGTTACAGCCATCCATGACGCGGTCCTCAACCCCGGCGAGTTGCAGGGGTTGGCGCAAGACAAATCGCTTGGCGGTGCGCTGGCCCGGGTCGACAACCGCATCGCATATGGGTTGATTTCGGATGTCTTCGATCTCGGCGCCGCCTATGCCGAAGCGATTGCGCAAGGCCATTGCTTCAACGACGCCAATAAGCGGACGGCCTATGAGGCGATGGTGGTGGTCATGCAGGCCAACGGCGCTAGACTGTCCTTCGCGCCGGAGGTCATCGGCCCCCGCATCATCGCGCTCGC
>JANQNZ010000149.1 GCA_028279315.1 Rhodophyticola sp.
CGAAGGCCTGGCGCCGGTCGCCCGCCAGGAGATTTGGGCCGCCATCGCGACCTTGAAGCGCGAGACGGGCATGGCGCTTCTGGTCGTGGACAAATCCCTGCGAGAACTGTCAGAGATCGCGGATAAGGCGGTGATCCTGCAACGGGGCAAGACCGTCTGGTCCGACGCCATGGGCGCGTTGGGGGAAGAGGTCACCAACCGGTATTTGGGCGTGTGAATGGGGCACCCTTAAGGAAGGCCTCAGGACATCACATAATTCAGCCCCAACCGCCCGCCATCGGCATAGATCGTCTCGCCCGTGATATAGCTCGCCTTCTCGGAACAGAGGAAGGCCACGACATCCCCGATCTCCCGCGCCGTGCCGGGACGGCCAAGGGGGGTGCGTGACATGGCCATTTTGAAGGCCTCGGGGTTGGCGTTCACACCCGCCATCATCGCGGTGTCGATGGAGCCTGGACCAACGGCGTTGACGCGGATCCCGTGCTCGGCCAGGGCCAGCGAGGCGACCTTGGTGAGCTGCATGACCCCGCCTTTCGACGCGCAATAGGCCGGGATCGCGGGGATCGCGACTTGGGCGTTGATTGAGGACATGTTGACGATGGCGCCATTGATCCCTTGCTCTACCATCGTGCGGGCGGCCCTTTGCGTGGCCACGAAGACGCCGCGTAGGTTGATGTTGATGACCGTCTCGAAGGCCTCCAACTCATAGCTGAGGAAGTCACCCGGGTTGGCAATGCCTGCGTTGTTGACCAGCGCTATGATCGGCCCATGCTCCGCCTCGATCTGATCGAACATCGCCAGGATCGCTTGGGGATCGCCCATGTCGCAGGGGATCGCGGCGCGCGCGCCGAGCGTGGCGGCGGCCTCTGCCAGACCATCGGCATTCACATCCGACAGGATCACATCATAGCCATCTTCTTTCAGGGCCTCCGCGCAGGCATATCCGATGCCTTGGGCGGCGCCTGTAATCAGGGCCAGGGGGGGAGTGGTCATGATGCGCTCCTTATCTTCCAATCCTTGGGGCCAGCGCTGTGACAAGCCGCGCGGTGAGATGACCCGGCGCCGGCCAAATGGTCAACCGCCCCGTCTTGCGATGGACGGCGAGCGCGCGCAAGATCGAGCGGTTCGGACCGAGAAGTAGCGCCGCCCATGCCAAGCCTGAAGAAATCCGCCGCCGAGATGGTCGCCGACGCCCGCGCGCGGATTGATGAGGTGGAGACAAAAGACCTGATCGCGCGTCTGGACGACCCCGATCTTGTCATCGTCGATATCCGCGACGTGCGGGAGAGAGGGCGGACGGGCTTCATCCCAGGCTCCGTCCATGCGCCCCGCGGCATGGTGGAGTTCTGGGTCGATCCGGACAGCCCGTACCATAAGGAGGTCTTCGCGCAGGAGGGGAAGACCTATGTCTTCCATTGCGCGTCTGGCTGGCGCTCGGCCCTGACGGTGGCCACGTTGCAGGATATGGGCTTCCCCGCCGCCCATCTGCGGGAGGGGTTCTCGACATGGGCGGAGCATGGGGGACCGGTGGAGAGGCCGAGAGGCGAGAAGTGACAGCGCCGCCCCTGGGATACCCATTGGCTTGAGGCAGAGCGCCTCTCTACAAACGAAATCGGTATGCCCTCTCGCGCGACGCGAGCCGGGCATCGACAGGCCGGGGACTGGCGATCCAACGGTTGAGCGGCAGCGCTTTATGGCAACCAAGCCCCTCTTCGCTCCAATCTCAGCACCCAGGATCAGCCAAATCGCCAGGCCGCGGGACGGCCTGGCGATGCCCGGCGCCTTCGGCGCACTATTCGGGCAGGGGAAAGAGAACAGCGGCTGGTTGGCGCGGTCTCCGCTTAAGGACTGCCGCGCCCGCCCCATCTCCTCCGCGACTCAATGCGCCATCAACACGGGCACCGCCGCGTTTTCCAACAGGTTGCGCGTGGCCCCGCCCAAGATCGCCTCTCGGAAACGGGAATGGCCATAAGCGCCCATGACCAGCATTTCGGCATCCTGATCTTGGATATGCCGATTGATCACATCCGACACCCGCGGCAGGGTTTGCGCCACAATCGACACTTCAACCTCGGCCCCGTGGCGGCTGAGCATCTTGCAAAGCTCCGCGCCCGGGTCGGACACCTCCGCCGCATGGCGTTGCGGATCGATGATCAGAAGGTTCACCTGTTTCGCCGCGATCAGGATCGGCAGCGCCGCGCGGGTGGCCGATAGCGCCTCGGCGGACTCGTTCCAGGCCACGACAACCCGATCCGGCGTGGCGGTGGGCGCGGGCCCCTTGCCGCCCGGCAGCACGATCACCGGCGCCTGGCCTTGGAACATGGCCGCTTCGACGACCACGGGGGCGTCAGACGGCAGGCTCTCCCCATAGGGTTTGGGCAACATCACAAGGTCCGAGAACCGGGCGCGGCGCGCGACAATTCCGGCGACGCTGGCGGTCTGCGTCACCAACGCCTCAACCCCCCATTGCACATCGCTTTTCTCCAGCCGTGCCCGGGCGGCGGTGTCGATCTCGCTGGCCAAGGTCTGGGCCTGGGCCAGGGTTTCTTCATGCATCAGCGCGGTCGCGCCCGCGAAATAGTACCCGGTTTGCGTCCGGTCGATGCCCAGGCAGAGCACATCCAAATGCGCCCCTTCGGCGCGGGCGAAAGGCAGGGCCGCCTCCAAGACCGGTGAGACGTCTTCCACCTCGGTCAAAACGGTCAGAATGCTCTTATAGGCCATCTCCAAACCTCCTCACTGTCGAGCTTTTTTCGATCCTGACCCGCGCTGCGTCGTCGCACCTTGACCTGCGTCAAGACAAAGCGCGGGGGGGTTTGACATGGATCAAGGCCATAGAGGGGCCCTTACGCGATGTGGGGGCAGATGGAACAGCCCTGGATGGCTCGGGCCCGAGTCGCAACCGGGGTAAGACGAAGGGACGATCTATGCTTGATTACGTAAAGCTATTGATCCTTGGCGTTGTGGTGGTCTGTGCCGCCATCGCAGCCAACTATGCCCGCGACGTAGCATATCTGATCCATATGATCATTATCATGCTCACCGCTGCCGGAGTGTTCATCTGGCAGCTGCGCCGCACGGGCGAACCGGCAGTGCCAGTACCAACGCATGAGTATATGGACGGGCCGATCCGCGCCGCCGCGATTGCCACCGCCTTCTGGGGGGTGGTTGGCTTTTTGGTGGGTGTCGTGATCGCGTTTCAGCTTGCCTTTCCGGTGCTCAATTTCGACTGGGCGCAAGGCTATCTGAACTTTGGACGGCTGCGCCCGCTTCACACCTCCGCCGTGATCTTCGCCTTTGGCGGCAACGCGCTTCTGGCAGGCTCTTTCTATATCGTTCAACGCACCTCGGCGGCGCGGATGTGGGGCGGCGGCCTCACCTGGTTTGTGTTCTGGGGCTATCAATTCTTCATCGTGCTGGCGGCAACCGGTTATGTCTTGGGCTCCACCTCGGGCCATGAATATGCTGAGCCGGAATGGTATGTGGACCTGTGGCTGACGGTTGTCTGGGTCGCCTTCCTGCTTGTCTTCCTCGGCACGCTTCTGAAGCGGAAAGAGCCGCATATCTACGTCGCCAACTGGTTCCTGCTCAGCTTCATCGTCACTGTGGCGATGCTGCATGTGGTCAACAACCTGCAAATCCCGGTCTCGATCTTCGGATCGGAATCGGTCTTGGTCTTCGGCGGCGTTCAAGCGGCGATGACGCAATGGTGGTACGGCCATAATGCGGTGGGCTTCTTCCTGACCGCGGGCTTCCTGGGGCTGATGTATTACTTCATCCCGAAACAGGCTGAGCGGCCGGTTTACTCCTACAAACTGTCGATCATCCACTTCTGGGCGCTGATCTTCCTTTATATCTGGGCCGGTCCGCACCACCTGCACTACACCGCGCTGCCGGATTGGGCCTCGACCCTTGGCATGGTGTTCTCGGTTGTGCTCTGGATGCCCTCCTGGGGTGGCATGATCAACGGTCTGATGACGCTCTCGGGCGCGTGGGACAAGCTTCGCACCGACCCGATCCTCAGGATGATGGTGACCTCGGTGGCCTTCTACGGCATGTCGACCTTCGAAGGGCCGATGATGTCGATCCGCGCGGTCAACAGCCTCAGCCACTACACCGACTGGACCATTGGCCACGTGCATTCCGGTGCGCTCGGCTGGAACGGGATGATCACCTTCGGGATGCTCTATTACCTGTTCCCGAAACTCTGGAACCGGGAGCGGCTTTACTCCTTGCGCCTGGTCAGCTGGCACTACTGGCTCGCCACTATCGGCATCGTGCTTTACGCGGCCTCAATGTGGGTCACCGGGATCATGGAAGGTCTGATGTGGCGTGAAGTGGATGCACAAGGGTTCCTGGTGAACTCCTTCGCCGACACCGTGGAAGCCAAGTTCCCGATGTATGTGGTTCGGGGCGTGGGCGGGCTGATGTTCCTGACCGGCGCGCTGATCATGGCCTACAACCTCTGGATGACTGTCAGAAAGGGCCCTGCACGCGCAGACGCCCCGGCCACAGTCCCCGCAGAATAAGGAGGGTCTAGAAACATGGCTTCTCTCGACGGACATAAGAAGATCGAGACAAATGCGACGCTTCTTCTGACGCTCAGCTTCTTGGTTGTGACCATCGGCGGGATCGTGGAAATCGCGCCCCTCTTCTACCTGGAGAATACGATCGAGGATGTGGACGGCATGCGCCCCTACTCCCCGCTCGAACTTGCGGGGCGGGAGATCTACATTCGGGAGGGCTGCTATGTCTGCCACTCCCAGATGATCCGCCCGATCCGGGATGAGGTGGAGCGCTACGGGCATTACTCGCTCGCGGCCGAAAGCCAGTACGATCATCCTTTCCAATGGGGCTCCAAACGGACCGGGCCGGATCTGGCCCGGGTTGGCGGGCGCTATTCGGATGAATGGCATGTGGATCACCTGATCGATCCGCAATCGGTGGTGCCGGAATCGGTGATGCCGCCTTACGCCTTCCTGGCCGACCGGGTGATCCAGCCGACCTATATCGCCGATCTGATGGAGACCCATCGCTTCGTCGGTGTGCCTTATACCGATGAGATGATCGAGATGGCGGCCCTCGACTTTGTCGAACAAGCCACCGATTTCGGCGACTCGGGCGTGGTGGACCGCTATCCGGGCGCGCAGCAGCGGGATTTCGACGGCAACCCTGAAGTGACCGAGATGGACGCGATGGTCGCCTATCTTCAGATGCTCGGGACCCTCGTCGATTTCTCGACCTTCACGCCTGAAGAAAGCCGGTAAGGGGGGCCTGACAGATGGAAGATACCTACACCATCCTTCAGGTCATCGCGCGCAGCTGGGGGGCGATGTTCATGCTCCTCGTCTTCCTGAGTGTGATCCTGTTCACGCTCAGGCCTGGCAGCCGGAAGATCCATCGCGACACGGCGAATATCCCGTTCCGCTACGATGACAAACCGGCCCCCGCCGAGGCGCCGGACATGACCCGCCAATTCAAGGAGGCGCGGCAATGAGTGACGACAAAAACCAACACCCCGAGGAGCAAATCCTCATGGAGGGGGACCCGGACACAACGGGCCATGTTTGGGACGGTATCAAAGAGTTCAACAACCCCCTGCCGCGGTGGTGGCTGTGGACCTTCTATGCCACCTGCGCCTGGGGTCTGCTTTATACGATCCTCTACCCGGCCTGGCCGCTTCTTGATCGAGCCACCCCAGGCATCCTGGGCTATTCGACCCGGGCCATCGTGGCCGAAGACATCGCTGAGTTTGACGCGATGAACGCGCCGATCCGGGAGCAGATCGAACAGGTCGAGCTGGCCGCGATTACGCCCGCCGACAACCCGGATCTCTACAATTACGCGATCCAAGGCGGCTCGGCGATCTTCGCGACCTGGTGTTCGCAATGTCATGGCTCTGGTGCAGCGGGCGCCGTGGGATACCCGAACCTTCTGGATGATGACTGGCTCTGGGGTGGCTCGATTGATGAGATCCACTACACCATCAGCCACGGTATCCGGAACGAGGACGACCCAAGCGCGCATTACTCTGAGATGACCGCTTTCGACGAAATCCTCAGTGATGAGGAGATCGCCAGCGTTGTGCAATATGTCCTCAATATCTCGGGCCAGGAGCATGACGCGACGCTCGCCGGGGCGGGAGAGACGGTTTACCTCGACAACTGCGCCTCCTGCCACCTCGATGATGGCTCGGGCGACCGGTTCCTGGGCGCGCCCAACTTGACGGACGCGATCTGGCTCTATGGTGGCGACGAAGCCGCCCTCGAGGAGACGGTGCGCTACTCCCGCTTCGGTGTGATGCCGCCTTGGTCGGCGGATGCCTCCGGCGCGGGTCGGTTGAGCGAGGCTGAGGTCCGCTCGGTTTCAGTTTACGTCCACTCACTGGGCGGCGGGGAATGACCCTGCACTAAGAGTTCCGGAGGGCCCCTCCCGGCCCCCGGTTGGCACCGGTCCCGGTCCTGTTCGCGCGTTTCCTACGGGACCGGTGCCACTTAAACGAAACACCCCGCGACCAATGGTGGCGGGGTGTTTTCTTTTGCGAGCAACTCGTCGGCGCCGATGTGGCCCGGCCCGTTTACCAAAAGGCCGGATCATTCAATGCCGCAACGCATCGGGACGGTCCGGTGACGGACCCTAACGGCTGATCGGTCAAGGATTGGCCCAACCAACCTTCCGGGTGGTTCAGCGTAAACGGCGCCGGAACATCCGTCTCAGTGATCTGCCGAAAGCCAACCTTGGAATAGTAGTTGGGATCGCCATAGGTCAGCGCGATATCGACGCCTTCGCCACGCAGCGCCTCAAGCCCAAAGCTGAGAAGGCGTTGCCCCACACCTTGACCTTGCTGATCCGTCTTGACCGCGACCGGGGCCAGGACAAAGACCGTTCGCGGATCGCCGTCAAAGCGGAGGCGTGAGAAAAAGATGGCCCCGATCAAAACGTTATCCGCTAGGGCCGTGAAGACATAGAGATCTTCCGCTGGCGTCTCCCGCAGAAGCCCGCTGGCAAGATCACCGATCAACTGCCCCTCGTCCGTGCCCTCCGAGGCGGAGAATGTGGCCATGAAAAGCTCCGCAATCTCGTGCTCTCGCCCTTTGTGACTTTTCGACAGTTCCATATCCCAACCCCGGATTTATGAAGAAGAACGCGCCTCCTGCTACAAATGAGAGGCCCTAGACCGGCTCCTTCTCAGGCCAAGCCGAAGGTTTCAACCAGATTTCGCAGCACTTGCCCGCCCTGGACGTCACTCGGATTGTGGCATCCGACTTGCGAATTCGCCGCAGGGGGCCGGACCCTATGCCACAGCGAAATGATTGACGATGTCATCTAGACGGCACCCAAGGGTTTGATCCACGTCAATGAGCCTCTGCCCACCAAGCCCTAAGACCTTAAGGGCGCAGGACGAATACAACCTAGGAGCGATTCCTCCGATGAGTGCCACGGAAGAGCCGACAAAGCTCTACGCCGCCCGCGAACCGGTGTTCCCGAAACGGGTTTCGGGGACGTTTCGCAATCTCAAATGGATCGTCATGATCATCACCTTGGGCATCTATTATGTCACGCCCTGGATCCGGTGGGATCGTGGCCCGGCCTTGCCCGATCAGGCTGTGTTGATCGACATGGCGAACCGGCGGTTCTTCTTCTTCTGGATCGAGATTTGGCCGCACGAGTTCTACTTCGTCGCGGGCCTGTTGATCATGGCGGGCTTGGGCCTTTTCCTCTTCACCTCGGCCCTTGGGCGGGTCTGGTGCGGCTATTCCTGCCCGCAAACCGTCTGGACCGACCTGTTCTTCGCCGTCGAACGCTGGATTGAGGGCGACCGCAACGCGCGCCTGCGCCTCTGGAAGGCGGATTGGGACACAAAGAAGATCCGGCTCAGGATCACGAAGTATCTCGCTTGGCTCTTGATCGCCATTGCAACCGGCGGCGCTTGGGTCTTCTATTTCGCCGATGCGCCCACCCTTCTGGTTGACCTTGTCACCGGCCAGGCGCCGTTTATCGCCTATTCCACCATCGGCATCCTGACCGCCACGACCTTCGTCTTCGGCGGCTTCATGCGGGAACAGGTCTGCATCTATATGTGCCCCTGGCCCCGCATCCAGGCCGCGATGATGGATGAGCACACGATCACCGTTGCCTATCGCGATTGGCGGGGGGAGCCGCGGGGCAAAGGTAAAGCGCGCGAGGATCTGGGCGACTGCATCGACTGCAACGCCTGTGTGAATGTCTGTCCCGTGGGCATCGACATCCGCGACGGCCAGCAGCTGGAGTGCATCACCTGCGCCCTTTGCATCGATGCCTGCGACGACATCATGGCCAAAGTCGGGAAAGAGCGCGGGCTGATCGACTATCTTGCCCTGACTGACGAGGAAAATGAGCGGGCGGGCAACGAAAAGGTCAATATCTGGAAGCATATCTTCCGTCCCCGGACGATCCTCTACACCACGCTTTGGTCGGCGATTGGTGTGGCGCTTGTGGTGCTTCTTTTCATCCGCTCGGAGATTGACGTGACGGTCGCGCCGGTCCGCAACCCGCAATTCGTGACGATGTCCGACGGCGCGATCCGCAACACTTATGATCTGCGCCTGCGCAATATGAGCCATAGCGACACAACCTTCCATATCTCGCTCACCTCGGACGAAGTTCTCCAAGTGGGGCTGGAAGGGACCGAACTTCTCACGGTCGATGTGCCCGCCGACACCCTGCATCTGCAGCGGGTCTATGTGATCGCCCGGCCCGGCACGGATGCCGCGGATGGCGACCGGACCGATTTCCGCTTCTGGGTAGAAGACCTGCAAAGTGATGCGCGCACGTTCCAAGACACCACGTTTATCGGGAGGGATGTTCAATGAGCATCGAAGAAACGCCGCCCCCGGGCCGCGAACTGACCGGCCGCAAGGTCTTGGCGATCTTCGTCGCGGGCTTTGGCCTGATCATCGGGGTCAATTTGTTCATGGCCTATAATGCGGTCTCCACCTTCCCGGGGCTGGAGGTATCCTCCAGCTACGCCGACAGCCAGGATTATGACCTTCGCCGCGAGGCACAGGAGGCGTTGGGCTGGAACGCCTCGGTTGCGGTTGAAGGCGATGTTCTGACCCTCACCTTGGTCGACGACACCGGGCTTCCCGTGGCCCCGGCAGAGCTGAACGCGCTTCTGACCCGGCCCACCCATCGGCTTGAGGATCAGCAGTTGGACCTGACCCGTCAGAACGGCGCCTTCACGGCGCCTGTCGAGGTGTCCGAGGGCCGCTGGCGCCTGCGCCTGACCGGTACCGCGCGGGACGGGACCGATTATCGCCACAACATCACCTTCACGTTGAGGGATTAGGGACCCGCCCTTGTCCGCGACCTTCGATCATACCAGTGCTGCCGGCTGCCCGGCCTGTGCCGGGGCGCCTGCCGCCGAAGCGCTGTCGGAGGTCCCGACGGAGGCGCGGTTGATGCTGTCGCTCCCCGGTATCCACTGCGCAGGGTGTATTTCGGGTGTCGAACGGGCGCTGATGGCCACGCCCGGTGTGCGCGACGCGCGTGTGAATCTGACAATGAAACGGGCCGCGGTCGACGCGGATGTGGAGGTGACCGCTGAGGCGTTGACCCAGGTCCTGGAACGGGCCGGGTATGAAGCCCATGAGCTTGACCCAGGGATTCTCGCCACCACCGAGAACGACCGCCGGGGCCGGGACCTTCTGATGCGCCTCGCCGTCGCGTTCTTCGCGATGATGAATGTCATGCTGTTGTCTGTCGCCGTCTGGTCCGGGGCCGAAGGCTCAACCCGCGACATGATGCATTGGATTTCGGCGGCGATTGCGATCCCCGCCGTCATCTTCTGCGGGCGGCCTTTCTATGTCTCCGCCTGGTCGGCGCTTCGGGTCCGACGGCTCAACATGGATGTACCGATCACGTTGGCCATCCTGCTGGCCGTCGGGACCTCGCTCTACGAGACGGCCAATTCCGGCCACCACGCCTATTTCGACGCGGCCATTGCGCTCTGCTTCTTCCTGCTCGCGGGCCGCTATCTTGACCACCGCACCCGCGCCTCCGCCCGCTCCGCCGCCCAGGAACTGGCGGCTTTGGAGGTTCCCCGGGCCCTTCGGATCAGTGCCAAGGGTGAAGAAACCGTCTCGGTCTCTGAGCTTACCGTCGGCGATCTGGTCCAGGTCAAACCCGGTGGCCGCATCCCCGTTGATGGGTTGGTGACAGAGGGCCAGTCCGAGATCGACCGCGCGCTGATGACCGGCGAAAGTCTGCCCGCCTATGCCGGCCCCGGCGATGCCGTCAGCGCGGGCGAGGTCAACCTAACCGGTCCCTTGACTGTTGAGGTGACCGCAGCGGGCGAAGACACCGCGCTCCACCGGATCGCCGATCTCGTTGCGGTCGCCGAAGCCGGGCGGAACAACTATACCTCGCTCGCCGATCAGGCAGCGAAGCTTTATGCGCCGGGGGTCCATATCCTGTCTGTCCTCGCCGCCATCGGCTGGTGGCTCTACACCCAAGACCTGCGGATCTCGCTCAACATCGCGGCGGCGGTCTTGATCATCACCTGCCCCTGCGCCTTGGGCCTCGCCGTTCCCGCGGTGACAACCGCCGCCTCGGGCAAGCTCTTCCGCCGGGGGCTTTTGATCAAAGACGGCACGGCGATGGAGCGCCTGGCTGAGGCCGATACGGTCGTCTTCGACAAGACCGGCACGCTGACCTTGGGCGCACCGGAGCCCGCCGATCTCGACACCCATTCCAAACAGAGCCTCTCCATCGCGCTTGGCTTGGCCCAAGCCTCCGCCCACCCCCTCGCCGAGGCGCTGACCAGCGCTTTGCGCAAACGCGGGGTGCGGCCCGCCCGGCTGGAAGCGGTCACCGAACGCCCCGGCTATGGGGTAGAGGCCACCTGGAAAGGCCAAACCGTCCGCCTGGGCCGCGCCAGCTGGGTTGGCGCCGAAGCTCCGGATGTCACCGCCACCTTCCTGCAAATCGGTGACGCTGCGCCCGAGACAATCAGCTTCACCGACAGTCTCAGGCCCGGGGCCGAGGAGGCCATCGCCGCGCTCAAAGCCCAAGGCAAACGGCTGATCCTGATCTCTGGCGACACCAAAGGCGCCGTCTCCCGCTTCGCCGATACGCTCGGTCTCGATGAGGTGATCGCCGAAGCACTCCCCGCAGAGAAAGCCGCCTATGTCACAGACCTAACGGCCCAAGGCGCGAAGGTCCTGATGGTGGGCGACGGGTTGAACGACACCGCAGCGCTCGCCGCGGCCCATGTCTCGATCTCACCCGCCTCCGCCCTAGATGCCGCCCGCTCCGCCTCCGACATGGTGCTTCTGGGCCGCGATCTCTCACCCATCGCCGATGCGGTCACCACCGCAACCCAGGCCAAGAAACGCATCCACGAGAACTTCACGCTGGCCACCATCTATAACGTGCTCGCCGTGCCCTTTGCCATCGCAGGCCTCGCCACGCCGCTCATCGCCGCCCTTGCCATGTCCACCTCATCGCTTACGGTGTCCTTGAACGCACTCAGGTTGAAATGACATGGACGTTCTTGGCCTCCTTATCCCTGTCTCGCTCTTCCTCGGCCTTGTGGGCCTGGCCGCCTTCTTCTGGATGCTAAAACGGGGCCAATTCGAAGACCCGGAAGGCGACGCCCACCGCATCCTCCGCGACGATTACGACGACGCGCCGAAAGGCTGATCAGCCCTTGCATCTTTGCTTTGAAAATACTCCCGCCGGAGGCATCCGGCATCGGCCATCCCGCGTGACCTATTACGCTTCGAGAAAGGACTGAATCGCCAATACCCTGCCACGCGTTCAGCGCTCTCGGGACATTGGCGATGAGATTTCTCTCAAGGATTTCTCGGAACGCGTTAAGGCCCGTAGGTCGTGCAGGTCACCGCCCGCGCCATCAACCTGGCGCAAGCGCGCGCCGCCTGCTCTTCGGTCATCCCATCGAACCGCGCCTCGAAGCCGCCAGAGCGGTTCACCACGCGCCGAAGCGCCTCGTCAAAGGTCCCAAGCTCAGCCAGCGCGGTCTGCAATAACAGCCGTTCGGCGGCGTATTGCGAGGGGTAGCGGCCCAAGGACACCCCATAAAGCCGACTGCCGGTGGAGGAGGCGCGGGTCACAATTTCAGGCTCCAAAGGCGCCGCGCGGGCCACGATATCTGTCACGGAAACCGGGCGTGGCGTGGGCGTCGCTTCAGGCTGCTCCAGGGCAGCGACCTCGACCGGTTGTGGCTCGGCGACGGCCTCCGGCGCGGGCCGGGGCGTTGGCGCGACCTCGGCCAGAGCAGTGGTTGTGACCTCAGGTAACGCGGGCGCCTCTGTCTCGGCCTCCGCGACAACTGCAGCGGCGGCCTCCGGCGGGGCAGCCTCCGCTGATGGCTCTGCCGCCGCCGCGATCTCGGTTTCCGGGGGCGGTGGCGCCTCTTCCACTGCGGCGGCCTCCTCAGGAACCTCCGTCAGCGCCTCTTCCACGGCGGCGTCGATTGCCGCCAGAAGCACGGGCGAGCTCTCTCGCGCCGGGCGTTGCTGCGGCACCAGGCTCCGCGCCACGGCACCGGTAGGCCGTAAGGTCCGGCCCACAGGCGCGTCGTTGTCG
>JANQNZ010000165.1 GCA_028279315.1 Rhodophyticola sp.
AATCCGGCCTCGCTCCGATCTCAGCACCAAGCCTCACCCAATCGCCAGGCCGCGGGACGGCCTGTCGATGCCCGGCGCCTTCGGCGCTATTCGGGCGGGGGTAATGAACGACGGTCGTTCGAAGACAGGCGGCAAGCCGGGTCTCACCCATGGTTGACGGCCACCCCCTCATCGCGTGACCCCCATCCGGCGCAGCGTCAGCCGTTCGATGAGGCCAAGCGATCCCACCAGCGTCGCGGCACAAATCGCTGCCATGAAAAGCGCGGACCAGATTTGGATGGTCTGGCCATAATAGCTCCCCGTCAGAAGCCGCGCGCCCAAGCCAAACCGCGCCCCTGTCGGCAGTTCCGCCACAATCGCGCCCACCAGAGCCGCCGCAATCGCCACCTTGAGCGAGGTGAACAGGAACGGGACAGAGGCCGGCAAGCGCAGTTTCCAGAAGGTCTGCGCCCGGCTGGCCGAATAGGTCATCAGCAGGTCAAGATCCATCACACCTGGGCTACGCAAGCCCTTCACCATGCCCACGACAACGGGGAAGAAACTCAGATAAGCCGAGATCAGGGATTTCGGCAGCAGCCCCTCGATCCCAATCGAGTTCAGCACCACAATCACCATCGGCGCAATCGCCAGGATCGGGATGGTTTGGGAGGCAATCGCCCATGGCATCACCGACATGTCCATCGCCCGGTTATGGACAATCCCAACCGCCAGCAGAATCCCCAGCCCCGCCCCGAAGAGAAAGCCAAGAAGCGTCGGCGCAAGCGTCTGATAGGCATGGAAAAACAGCGAGCGTGGATTGCCGCGCAACTCCCCCCGCCGCTCCCGCATGATGGGTTCCCCGGCGGTTGTGGACCATAGCTCGGCAAAGACCTGATGCGGGCTCGGCAACACCGGGCGGTCCTGGTTCAGCGTATCGGCAATCACCTCAGTCGCCGACAGCTCAATACCTTGCCGTTCGGCCTGATCCAAGGTCCAGGCGCGGTTCATACCGATGGCCGCCGCATACCAAATCGCGACAATCACGCCCACCACCACCAGAACCGGCAGCACATAACGCAGGACGCCCGCAAGCGCCCCTTTGGCAAGCCCAGTGCCGCCAAGCGTGGCGGGGTTGGATTGCGCCGCATCGGTCATGAGCGCCGCCACTCCATCTTCACTTCGGTCACTGTCGCGGGCGGCTCCGGCGCGTAGCGCGCGACCTCGACAAAGCCTTCGCGGGCGTAAAAACGCTGCGCGGCGAGGTTGGGTTCATGGGTCGAGAGCCAGATATAGTCGCGGCCCACCTTCACCTGATCCATCAGCGCTTTGCCAAGCCCCTGCCCCGTTTTTCGGCAGTAAAGCCCGCCAACACGGGCCGTCTCAGGGTCGAAGGAGAGATAGGCCTCCACCGGATCGCCCGCGACCCAGATCTCCCGGATTGGCAGCGCCTCCCGGATCATCGCTTCGAGAGCCTCGGGCGGAAAATCGCGCGGGATCCAATCGGTGTCGTCGATCCATCCGTTCACCACCGCCGCACAGCCCGCGACATCCGCGTCTGTGGCGCGGCGTATGGAGAGCGTCTCAATCGTCATAAGCATGGCCTGCGCGCAGGCCCTCCCGTACCCGATGGGCGATTTCCAGGAATTCCGGCGTGTCGCGGATATCAAGCGGGCGGTCCGCGGGCAGCGGGCTATCGATGACATCGGTGATCCGGCCCGGTCGAGGGCTCATGACCACAATCTTGGTAGAGAGATAGACCGCCTCGGGGATTGAATGGGTGACAAAGCCGATGGTCTTCTCGGTCCGCGCCCAAAGGTGGAGCAACTGTTCGTTCAGATGATCGCGCACGATCTCATCGAGCGCGCCAAAGGGCTCGTCCATCAGAAGGAGGTCCGCATCGAAGGCCAGCGCCCGGGCGATGCTGGCCCGCTGCTGCATCCCGCCGGAGAGTTGCCAGGGGAATTTCTTCCCAAACCCTTCCAAATCAACAAGTTGCAGGACGTTATTCACGCGACGGTCTTGCTCGGTCCGGTCAAACCCCATGATCTCCAAAGGCAGTTTAATGTTCTTCTCAATGGTCCGCCACGGATAAAGCCCCGCGGCCTGGAACACATAGCCATAAGCGCGCGTCCGCCGCGCCTCATCCGGGCTCATCCCGTTTACGGTGATCTCCCCGCCCGTGGGATGTTCGAGTGCGGCGACCACCCGCAAGAAGGTGGTCTTGCCGCAGCCGGAGGGGCCGATGAAGCTGACAAAATCGCCCTTGTTGATGGTCAGGTTGACGTCTTTTAACGCCTGCACCGGGCCGTCGGCGGTTTGGAAGGTGAGGTCGAGGGATTTCGCCTCGATGACAGGCGCGGACGCTGCGGTCTCCATTTGATATGCAGCCTCTCCTGCCATCACACCCCGCTTGGAATATTCATCGGGTTCCGCTCCACCTTGCGCGGGGTGTTGAGCGATTTCCATTTGCTGAGCGCCGTCGATGCGCTGGCATAAGGTTTGCGCTTCACGAACCTGCCCCTGCCGGGCTGCGGCTGAGAGTTCTGCCCATAGGCCCAGATCACATCGCCGCGCGAGAGTGTATAGCGCGGCTGCGCCGTCACCTCCATGCCTTCGAAGACGTTGTAATCAATGATGGATTTCTGGGTGTTGACGTGAATCTCTTTCGAAATCGTCGGGTCCCAGACCACCACATCGGCATCCGCCCCCGGCACCAGCGCGCCTTTCATCGGGTAGATATTGAGGATCTTCGCGATATTCGACGACGTGACGGCGACGAACTCCTCCGGTGTCAGGCGGCCTGTCTCCACCCCTTGGGTCCAGAGCATCGCCATGCGCTCCTCCAAGCCCCCCGTCCCGTTCGGGATCGTGGTGAAGTTGTCGAGGCCCATACGCTTCTGCTCATCGG